>JANQJV010000254.1 GCA_028281465.1 Azospirillaceae bacterium
TGTGGCCATCCGACGGCGGCCCCCGCACCGGCGTGCACACGAGGCCGACGAGGCGTCGGCGCTCCCACAAAGGCCTCCCCGCATGGACCCGTTTGCCCACCGGCACCGTCAGTTTCTTGTCAGGGAGCTTCGATCACACCACAGGCGATGCGTGGACCGGCTGCGCCGGATGGCTGACTGCGATAGTCGTCGGCTCCCTCGTGGATGACGATGGACGAGCCGTCGGCATCGAACACCGTGACGGGCGAAATCGGGTCCAGGGACACCAACGTGTGGAAGAACTCGACGGCCAAAACGCCATCGGCCTGAACGTGGACGTTGGGCAAATCACCAGCATGAGGACCGCCTTCGGTTTGCCAGCCGTGCAGCTTACCGTGGGGTGCATAGTGGCCACCAGCGGACGTGAACCCGATCGCCGGGTCGCAGAAACCAACGGCATGGATGTGGAAGGCATGCACGCCTTCCGGTAACCCTTCGGCGATGGCGACGATATGGACACCGCCGGCAGCCAGAGGTGCCAAGGTCACGGTGCCGATCGCGTCCCCGTTCGGGTTGAGCAGCACGGCGCGAGCGGGATCGGCCGCACCGGCGACCGAAGTCGAAAGGGCGAACAACACCCCGATAGCGAAAAAGGACACGGACTGCATGGTGGATCTCCTACATCATATGGATTGTCCGGGCATAAGTCCGCCAGTCTCGGTCAAGATGTTATGCTGCGGACAGCACCGCCGTTCACAAAACCGTCGCCACCGATCACCATTCGCGGATCGTCTCGCAACCACCCGTGGGCCTCCCACCGATCTCACTCCACCGTGAATTGGGACACGGCGGTGGCGCCTGTCTCCTCCAGAAGGTCGATATAGCGCTGGAACAGAGCGGTGGCGTCGATCCCGCGGCTCGCCAAATCCGCGGCCGTCGACTTGGGCAGGTCTTTGAGCCGAGCGGCCCAGTCCTGGCGCAAGGTCTCCGACGGCTCGAAAATGGTGGCACCGGCAGCGGCCATCAACTCCAGGGCCTCGCGGTCGCGTGCCACGTTGAGGGCGTTCACCCGGTCTTCATAGGCGCCAGCCACCTCGGTGATGATCCGCTGCATGTCGTCCGGCAGCCGGTTCCACGTACGGGTGTTGACGGTCAACATGTTGATCGGCATCGAGCCGAAGCGCATGACCGCGACATAGGGTGCCACCTCGTACAGTTTAAATGAATGGATCGGCTGCAACGGCATGATGCTGCCGTCATACACGCCGGTCTGCAGGCCGTTGTACGCCTGCGGCAGCGCGCCTTGCACCGGCGTCACCCCGAGCGGACCGACCCAGGCCAGATTGGCGCCGCCGGCCATGATCTTGCGGCCTTCCAGGTCTTCCAGCGTCTGCCACGGCTCCTTGGTGACCATGGTGTAGTCGGCCGACGCGACCAGGGCCAGCAGTCTCTGTCCCTTGCCGGCGATGGCATCGGTGAAGACCGGGAACTCCTCGTAGAGCTGTTTCGCGATCCGGCCGGCGATGATCTGGTCGGACGTCCCGAACGGCACGGCAAACCCGAAGTTGTGCACGGCCATGTGGCTGGGCTCGAAGATCGTCGCCAACACACCCAGGTCGAGCAGGCCGATTTCGATCGCTTCGAGCACTTCCGGCAGCTTGGCCACCGAACCGCCATACGCCTCGGTGAAAGTCACCGTATGCTCGGTTTCCTCGGCGACCCGACGGGTTACCTCGGGTACGAAATGGTCCTTGACCACGGAGACATACGGCAACAGCGGCGGCTGTCCCGAGCCGATCCGCAGATTGAACGTGTCCGCCCGGGCGGCACCGGCGACCATCAGGCCGACGGCCACCGTCAGGGCCAATGGTTTCGTCAACGGGATCATCCTTCTCTCCTCCCTGTTTTCGATTCTGCGGGTCGACGGCCCGCTTGCGTCAGGTTGCCGCAAGCGGATGTTTGCCTTTGATCGACGTCACCAGATGCCGATCGGTCAGGCGGGCACCGGGAAAAAACGTCTTGTCGTAGGCCGGTCGGGCCCTGAGCCGGGCCAGCCAATCCGTCACGCCGGGATAGTCGGTCTCCCAAAGCGCCCGTTGCCCCAGATCGGCCATGCGGTCGATCAGCGGGGCGGCGACGAAATCGGCCAGCGTGAGCCGGTCGCCGACCAACCAGGGGCCGTTCTGCACGGCGGCGTGGATACGACGGGCGGTCAACCGGAGCTGGGTCAAGGACTCCTCGACCGCGGCATCGTCGAAGCCATGCCGGCCCATCTTGCGGTAGAAGCCGCGGCGTAGCGGCCGGATGCCGGCCTGTTGCGCCTCGAACTCATCATCCGACAGCCCCGCGTAGCGCGGCAGGAAGGCGGCGTTGAACGACGGCGCGCGCACGGCCGCTGTCGGCACCTCCTCCAGGAACCGCATCCAAGCCCGCATGCGTGCGCGTCCCGCCGGCGTGTCCGGGGTCAGCGACGGCGCTGGAAACACCTCGTCAAGGTACTCCAGGATGACGCTGGAATCGGTCACCACCGTGCCGTCATGCACCAAAGTCGGCACCACGCCGTTCGGGTTGAGCGCCAGGTATTCGGGGGCCAGGTGCTCGTTGGTGGCCAGATTGACCAGGTGCTCGTCGAAGCGGAGGCTCTTCTCGTGCAGGACGAGCCGCACCTTCTGGCTGCAAGTCGAGTGGGCGGCATGGTAGAGCGTCAGCATGGCGGGGCTCACTGGCCGGACGGCACGGTGCTGGTGCCGTCGACGAGCACGAAGGCGATTCGGCACACGTCATCGTATTGGTTCGACCAGGCATGGTTGGTGCCACGCTGGATCAGCACGTCGCCGGCCTTCAGCTCCACCTCGCTGTCATCCATCAGCATCTTGATGCGCCCGGACAGAACGATGGCGTAGTCGACCGAGTCCGTCCGGTGCATGAACGGGTGCCTGGCCCCGTCCACGATATTGGCGGCGGCCCCCATCTCAGCGAAGGCGGCCTTGCCGTCCAAGGTTGCCAGCACGGCCGGATCTTCCGGTTCGAATTCGATGATGCGCAGCACCGTGCCGTGGCACGGCGGGTGCAGAACGAACGGCCCATCCACGGTCTCTTCCGGGCCGTCGAAGCGGGCGGGGGTTTGGGTGGTCTGCCACAGATTGGTCAGGGTCACGCCGGGCCGGTTCGGACGTTTCAGGATGTTGGTGGCAACGCCGTCGGAGACCACGACGGCGGCCCCATCGGCGCTATGGCCGGTGACGACGCGCCGGATCGGTTGGGCCATGGGTCTCGGGACCTCCCTCAATGGTTTGGTTTTTTGGCAAACGGGTTACGTCAGGTCCGCCTTGTGGCCGCCCGGGTCGCCGGTGAAGAGATCGGCATAGGCGTCGCGCAGGTGGCTCTTTTGCACCTTGCCCATGGTGTTGCGCGGCAGTTCGGCCACCATGAGCACGCGTTTGGGCTGCTTGTAGCGGGCGATCCGGCCGTCCAGGGCCGTCTGCACGGCAACCGGCGTGATGGCGCCGCCATGCGCCGGCACCACGAGGGCGACCACCCCTTCGCCGAAATCCGGATGCGGCACGCCGATCACGGCGCTTTCGGCGACACCGTCCAGATCGTCGATCAGGCTTTCGATCTCCTTGGGGTAGACGTTGAAGCCGCCCGAGATGATCAGGTCCTTGGCGCGGCCGACGATGGCCAGATACCCTTCGGCATCGAGACGCCCCAGATCGCCGGTGACGAAGAAGCCGTTGGCGCGCAGCTCCTGCGCCGTTTTGTCCGGCATCTGCCAGTAGCCTCGGAACACGTTCGGACCGCGTACCTCGATCATGCCGACCGTGCCCTGCGGCAGCGGCGCACCGCTCTCGGGATCGGTGATTGCCACCTCGACCCCGGGCAGCGGGAAGCCGACCGTGCCGGCGCGCCGCTCGCCCGCATAGGGGTTGGAGGCGATCATGTTGGTCTCAGTCATGCCGTAGCGTTCCAGGATCGCGTGCCCGGTCCTGGCGTGCCACTGGCGGTGCGTCTCGGCCAGCAAGGGGGCGGACCCGGACACGAACAGGCGCATCCTGGCCGTGGCGTCGGCGGTCAGGCCCGGGTGCGCCAGCAGGCGGGTGTAGAAGGTCGGCACGCCCATCATCGCCGTCGCCCGCGGCAGATCGGCGACGACGGCGTCGGCGTCGAATTTCCGGTGGAACAGCAGCGACCCGCCGGCCAGCAGGGTGACGTTGGTGGCAACGAACAATCCATGGGTGTGGAAGATCGGCAAGGCGTGGATCAGCCGGTCGGCGGCGGTGAAGCGCCAGGTTTCCACCAGCGCTTCGGCGTTGGAGACCAGGTTGCCGTGACTCAGCATGGCGCCTTTGGACCGCCCGGTGGTGCCGGAGGTGTACAGGATGGCCGCCAGGTCCGTCGCCGCCCGCGGCACGTCGGCCGGAATCGGTGGCGCCGCCACCCGACGTTCAGCCAATGTCCCAGCGCCGGCGCCGTCCAAGGTGAGCACGCATCCGACCCCGGCCGCCGCCGCTACCGTGTCCAGGGCCGCCCGGCGTGTCGGGTCGCAAACGAACACCGTCGGCGACGCATCGCCCAGGAAGTAGCCGATTTCTTCGGCCGTGTAGGCGGTGTTGAGCGGCAGGAACACGGCCCCCGCCAGCACAGTGCCCAGATAGAGGGCGAGCGCCTCGACCGATTTCTCCACCTGGGCGGCCACCCGGTCGCCCGGCCGGACACCGGCGGCGACGAGCGCTGCGGCTGTCTGTTCCGCCTGCGTCCACAGCCGGCCGTAGGTGACACCGCCGTCAGGGCGTTCGGCAAAGACGGCCTGCTCCCGGTCGCGGGACGCGGCACGCAGACGGTGGGCGAGATGATTGTCGGTGTCGGTCATGGCCGTGCCGGCTCTCCAAACTCAACCGGCTTTGATCAGGCGCCGGACGCTGCGCGCGCAGACGACCTCGCCGGTGCCGGCATAGGTTTCGTGGTTCCGCTCAATAGCGTCGAGATCGTACAAGTAATTCACCATGACGCCCCAGGCGTTGCCGCGGCCGCGCGCGCTTTTGTCCGCGCCGATGTTGAGCCGTTCCAGCCGGGCGCCGTTGCCCAGGTGGAACCGCGCCACGGCATCGCGCGCCCCGCCGCGCGCGGCCTTCTCGGTCACCAGATAGCGGGCCGCCAGCTCCGCCAAGGTTTGCGCCAGGGCGGCATCGCCGTCGGCCGCGGTTTGATCCGCCTCCAGCACCGCCACGGCGGCGGCCAGGGTGTCGGGAAGCTGCCCGCCGGCGGCCGCCGCACCGGCCCAGGCGCGCAGACCTGGCACCGGCGACAATGTGACGAAGGTCCTTAAACCGGCGAACTCGCGGCGCAAATCCTCGACCACCTGCTTGATCAGAAAACTGCCGAAAGAAACGCCGCGCAGCCCGGCCTGGCAATTGGAGATCGAATAGAACACGGCGGTGCTCGCGCCGGCCGGATCGAGCGGCGTGCGGTCTTCGGCCAGAATCGGGCCGATGGCCGCCGGCACCTGATCGGTCAGGGCGACCTCGACGAACACCAGCGGCTCGTCCGGCAAGGCCGGGTGGAAGAAACCGTACAACCGGCGGTCCGATGCGGCCACGCGCCGGCGCAGGTCGTCCCAGCCTTGGATCGCGTGCACCGCCTCGAAACGGATGATCTTCTCCAGGATCAGGGCCGAGGTGCCCCAGTCGATGCGGCGCAAATGCAGGAATCCGCGGTTGAACCAGGAGGTGAACAGGTGCCGGAAATCCTCGTCCAGCGGCTTCAGGTCGGGCCGTTCGGGCAGGGCCTCGAGCAGGTCGGCGCGCATGGCGACCAGACGTGCGGTGCCGCCGGGGGCCCGGTTGAGCCGCCGCAGCAGTTCCTGGCTTTTGGGTTCCGCAGCAACGTGGACGGCGCGTGCGGCCGCCGCGTCACCACCCTGGAGTTTGTCGTACGCGGCACGCAAAGCCTCCAGGTCCACACCGAAGCGCGCCGACAGCACGCCGAAGAACGCCGCCTTCTGCGCCGGCGTCAGGGCGGCATAGCGATCCAGGATGGTGCAGGCGATGGCGAGGCCGGTGGCCTCGCCACGTCCGGACACCAAGGTGTCGCACAACCCGGTCAGGTCGGCTTCCCGGGTTTCGTTCAAGCCGGTGAGGAATTTGCCGGCATCGGCGATGCGGCCGAACAGATCTCCCAGGAAGTCGCTGCCGGCACGCATGGACGCACCGAAGGGGAACCGGGCGTCCTGCACCGGGGAGCGCGCATCGGCGTCCGGTGGCGCCACCAAGGGTGTCGGCAGTCCGGCACCGGCGGCCTCGCACGGGGGTTCGGTCTTGCGTGTCGTCATGGCCGGAGTCCTTCCTGTCCCCACGATGCTTCCCCTTCAGCATCTGCCGTCACAACAGCCGATCGGCAAGACCGGTCGCCAATTCCGGCCACACGGCGACCGCGACCAGGACGCACAGAAGCAAAATCCAATAGGGCGTGGCGGCGGCGAAGAGGCGCAGGGTGCTCACGTCACGGTCGTTGGCGGCCGTCTTGACGGTGAACACGATGAGTCCGAACGGTGGCGTCAACAGCCCGGCTTCGATCGCCAGGATGCCGATGATGGCGAAGGCGATCGGGTCGTAGCCGATCAGCTCGCCCAAAGGCGCGAAGATCGGCACGGTCAACAGCATGATCGATTTGGAATCGATCAGCATGCCGAGCACGAACCACACGCCGACCATGAAGGCGAGCACGGCCCAGGGCGGAACGCCGCCGCCGGCAAAGACGCTCTCGATGGCACCACCGATGCCGGTGAGCGCCAACGTGCGGGAGTACAGGAGCGCCATCAGGATCATGATCATGAGCGGTCCCGCCGTCCGCCCGACCTGCAGGATGCCGGCAACGATCTGCCGGCCGTCCATGCCCTTGACGACCAGGCTGAACACCAGGGCGAGCAGGACACCGACGCCGGCCGCCTCGGTGGCCGTGAAGGCGCCGACCCAGATGCCGCCAAGCACAGCAACGATCAACCCGGCCACACCCACGGCACTCTTGGTCACGTCGGCGGGCGACGAGTCCGACTGTGTCGACAGGGCTTCGCCGTCGTCCGGTGCGGTCGCCGTCGCCGGTGGTCCCGGCGCCGTGGCGTGCCGTTCGTCGCCGAAGTCCTGGGGACGCAGGAGGGCTGCGACAATGACCCAGAGCGCAAAGGCCGCGGCCAGCAGAAGACCGGGCACGACGCCGGCCAGAAACAGCCGGCCGATGGAGTCCTCGATCAGAATGGCCCACAGGATCATCAGGTTGCTGGGCGGAATCAGCATGCCGAGACAGGACGAGCCGGCGATGACGCCAAGCGCCGTGCCGCGGTCATAGCCCAAGGCCTTCATCTGCGGATAGGCGATGCGGGTGAAGGCGGCGGCGGCGGCGATGCTGACGCCGGTGAGAAAGGCGAACACGGCATTGCCGGCCACCGTCGCCAACGCCAACCGGCCGGGCAGACGGCGCAACGCCCGGTTGATGCCGACGTACAGGTCCTGCGCCGCGCCGGAACGGCTGATGAACTCGCCCATCAGCATGAACAACGGCAGAGCGGCAAAGACGTAGCCACGTAGACCTTCGAATGCCGTGCTGGCAAAGGTGCGTACGGCGATGTCGACGCTCTGGGTAACCAGGTACAGGCCGACCAGGCTGGTCAAGGCGAGGGCCACGGCGATGTGGACGCCGGCGAAAACCAGACCGAGCAGCAATCCAAGAACCAGAAGCGTGGTTTCGGCGTCGAACATCACGCGTCCTCATCGGTGCCGGCGAGAGCCAACCAGGCCAAGATGATGTAATTGAGGGACGCCAGACCGCTGCCGAGCAGGATCACGCCGTACATCGGCCAAGTCGGCACGCGCAACGCCCCCTCCCCTTCGAACTCGCCGCTGTGCCAGGCATCCATGGCCGGCTCCACACACGCGGCGACCAGCAGGCCAAACACGAAGGCACCGGCCAGATATCCAAGGAAAGCAAGCCCTTGACGCAGCTTGCCGGGTAGGAAGTGGACGAGGAAATCCGCCCGCAACATGGAGCGGCTGCGCACGGCATAGCCGAGTTGCAGGAACGCGATCACGATGATCGAATTGGTGACGATCTCCAGGCTGCCGGTGAGCGGCATGGCGAACAGCCCGCGCCCGACCACGTCCACGGTAATGACCACGGCGAGGATGAATCCCCAGAATGCCGCCAGCACCATGAGCGCCTGATTCAGCCGGTCCGCCACTCTCAGCAAACCCACCGGTCCCTCCCCTTGCTCTCGCCTTGTCGACGATGCCACTTGTTCCGATTTTTTATCGATATAATATATCTCAGTCAAGATTTATCGAGATATTGTTGCACCGCAGCAGGGACCGTGATAGAATCGAAGCGGGCGTCGCTGAGTGGCTGCTTTGATCTAATCGCCTGTATTCTGGACGAATGGCATATCTATGAGACGTTTATGTCATTGTCCGTCCAGATTGGTCGGCGTACCTTTGCGCCGCTACACCACGCACCAGGGAGTCCGGTCACGCTCGGCAAATCGATCACCAACGCCATCCAGAACCCATTGGTCGGTTGTTTGCGATCCCGATGTTGCCCGTTCGTTCTTGCGGTTGTCGGCCTATCCGCTGTCGTTGCTTCGGGCGCCCGGCAGCTTTCCTGCAAAGCAGTCCTGATGGTTTCGATCGTTGCCTGGTGCGCGTTTTGATGCCAATGGATGTCGGGTCCCTCGGCCGTGCGCGTTGGCCGACCCAAGAACCGAGACTCGTCGGGCCTTGATTCCCATGCTATGGTATGCACAGGCATGGATGACCATTTATATCATCGTTTGTTCAAACACCCGGTGATGGTGGAAGCGCTGGTGCGGGCGTTTCTGCCCATGGCCATGGCGGCGCAGGTCGAC
>JANQJV010000264.1 GCA_028281465.1 Azospirillaceae bacterium
CCGAACCGGATCGCCCTGGAGGACTTTTGGGGACGATTTGCTTAAATGTCAGAATGTTAGAGCATGGTGGGTGAGTCTGAAATCACGCACCATGCTCTAGGCGCGGCCTGTCTCCCGCAACGCATGGATGGCCGCGCGACGCAACAGGTCGCCCATCGCGCCCGGACTCTGGAACGCGTACGCAAAGGCTTGGCGCGCGCATCCACCCGGGCCATATTTTGGGTCCGGGAAACGCATGATGACCAACGGCGGACAGGAGTGGCGTCGGCGATGAGGAGCATCGGCCGTCAACGACCCCTCTCAAGAACCGTTGTCATGATCGTCGGCTCGTGCGATTGGCCGTTGGGCGGGCCGGAGCGACGCGGATGACCGACACCCATCCGCCCCTGACGTGAGGTCGGCCGGCCATGGAGCAAACTCCGCTCAAGCGACCGCAGTTCTTCTTTACGACAGCGCCCATGCCGTGCCCCTACCTGGACGGTCGGCTGGAACGGAAGATCGTGACCGATCTCGCGGGCGCCGACGCCGACATGGTCCATGACGCCCTGTCCCGCGCCGGGTTCCGGCGCAGCCATACCATCGCCTACGCCCCCGCCTGCCCTGGCTGCCAGGCCTGCCTTCCCGTGCGAATCCTGGCCCGCGACTTCGTCCCAAGCGGCACCCTCAAGCGAATCTGGAAAGCCAATACCGATCTGCACGTGGACATGGTGCGCCCGGTGGCCACGGCCGAGCAGTACCAGCTTTTCTCCCGCTACCAGCAGCGCCGACACGGCGACAGCGACATGGCGCTGATGGGGTTTTTCGATTACCGCTCGATGGTCGAGGACAGCCCGATCAAGACCGTCATCGCCGAGGTTCGCGATGATCATGGCGCCTTGGTGGGCGCTTGCCTGCTGGATCGCATGATGGATGGCCTGTCCGCCGTCTACTCGTTCTTTGATCCCGATGCCCCGACCAGGCGCAGCCTGGGCACCTACATCGTGCTGTGGCTGATTCACCGGGCGCGGACCGAGGGCTTGAAACACGTCTATCTCGGCTACTGGATCGAGAACAGCCCCAAGATGACGTACAAGAAACGCTTCCAGCCCCTGGAAGCCTTTGGCCCCGAGGGCTGGTTCCGGCTCGACGCGTGATCCCGCGCCGGCTCGGCCTGCCTTCTCGTGAACGAGGTCACTGTCCGGCACGGTCCGACGTGCCAGCGTTGGACCGCGCCATTCCGCCGACACCGCGTCGTGGTGCCAGGCCGACCATCGACGGCAACCGTCATGGTCAAGGACCGTTGGCATAAATCCTGGTCGCGATCCGTTGCGGATCGCTCGGGATTGTCTCTAGTTGTTCGTCACCGCAAAGCCAATGAACCCCTCCAGAGCCTTGCGCATTCCGGCGAACGGCTTCAGGTCGGCGGGAAGGTCATGGCGCCCGGCAAGGTAGGCCGGGTCGTTGTAGGCCAGCCAGACCGTGCCGTCGGCGTCCTCGTAGACAACCGCCTTGATGGGGAGATCGATGCCGATGGCCGGATTGCGGCGCATCAGCGGCGCGCCGATCTTCGGGCTGCCGAAAATCAGCAGATGCGTGGCCGGCATCTCCAGGTCCATGGCGGCGGCATTGGCCGCGTGGTCGATGTCGGCGAAGATGGTGATGCCCTTGTTGGTCAGCACCGTGCGCAACCGCTCGATGGTCACATCCACCGAATGGGGGCTGGTGACACGCACCAGGCCATCGTCGGCGGCGCGGGCGGTGACGGGAAGAGCGGCGGGGGCGGCGGCCAGAAGGGCACCAGCCAGGGCCAGGGACAGCAGGGCGCGACGACACGGAACGGTGAGCAGCGTCATGGTCGGTCTCCTTCGATCCGAACGCGGAAAACGGGGCGGGATCGCCGCCGTTTGGCCTACAGGAAAGCCCGACCCTCGAACGATGACAAGGCGCAATTTCGATCTCACGACCGCGCCCGAACGACCGCAACCACTGTCGTGACAAAGACCGTAGGGCGGTTGGCCGAAGGACAGCCTCCATCTGGCTCAAGGGGCGACACCTGCTCATTGCCAAAAGAAAACCGATGTCACCCTTGGAGACTTGTGCTATTTTTTTGTCGCTACTCAATCATCGATTATCCGCACTATAAAATCAGTAAATTGGAGGATTACCCTAATGTGGACTGTGACTTCCCTTGACGATCTCAGAAGACTAGAGCACTCGAACGCTGTTATAAGTGTATTGTTGGCCGAAAGATATAACAAAACCTTATTAGAATGGGTATATCATTGCTGGAATTTTCTTTCTCGCGACAGTGGTCACAATTGGCATATCGCGGTGCCAAGCACTATCAATACATACGAACTCAACATAAAGTTTGAGGACGGGAATCTGACCAGTAATGACTACAGCACGGGTTTCTCCCGACAATTGGCGAGCATGTACGGAATAGATCTCAGCAGTTTACCATGCGTAGTGTTTGATGACTTCAATGAAGAAAGCAGACAAAAATACATCCATCTTCATCCGTTCGATGAAGAATTGATTACAGAAATATTTAGGATAGGGGCCAAGTGTTTAAATACTATGGATAGATCACTCAGCAGGACAGCGCGCACAAGCAACGTTCTAAATGAAATCGGAAACTACATTAGAATGAGAAGGTTGAAGCAGGCCGCCCCCACTACCGCAGGCCTTATTGGAAGCGCTTTAGGACTATTATAAACTGATTCTGCGCCAAGAATACAGTAGTCGAAGCTAATGGCCGGTCCAACACCGCACAGCGGGCGCCCCGTTCGGAACGCCCGCCGTCCTTACCTCGATCCGCATGCGGGATCGGACAGTCTTACGCCTGGACCTTCGGATCCAGTTCGCCAGAGGCGTAGCGCTTGGCCATCTCGGCCAGCGGAATGGTCTTGATCTTGGAGGCGTTGCCGGCGGTGCCGAACGCCTCGTAGCGGTCCTCGCAGACCTTCTGCATGGCTTCCATGGACGGCTTCAGGTACTTGCGGGGGTCGAACTCGGCCTTCTTCTCGGTCAGCACCTTGCGGATGGCCCCGGTGATCGCCATGCGACAATCGGTGTCGATGTTGATCTTGCGCACGCCATTCTTGATACCCTCGACGATTTCCGAAACCGGCACGCCGTAGGTCTGCGGCATTTCGCCGCCATGTGCGTTGATGATGTCCTGCAGGTCCTGCGGCACCGTCGACGAGCCGTGCATCACAAGATGGGTACCCGGCAGGCGCTTGTTGATTTCCTTGATGACGTTCATCGCCAGGATATCGCCGGTCGGCTCGCGGGTGAACTTGTAGGCGCCGTGGCTGGTGCCGATGGCCACGGCCAGGGCGTCCACCTTGGTGCGGGCGACAAAGTCGGCGGCCTGGTCGGGATCGGTCAACAGCATGGAGTGATCCAGCTCGCCCTCGAAGCCGTGGCCGTCCTCCTTCTCGCCCTGGCCGGTTTCCAGCGAACCCAGGCACCCCAGTTCGCCCTCGACGGACACACCGACCATGTGCGCGGCCTCGGCCACCTGGCCGGTGATGCCGTAGTTGTATTCATAGGAGGCGGGCGTCTTGGCGTCTTCCTCCAGCGAGCCGTCCATCATCACCGAGCTGAAGCCGTTGGCGATGGCCGACAGGCAGGTGGACATGGAGTTCCCGTGATCCTGGTGCATGACCACGGGAATATCGGGAAACATCTCGGAGACGGCCATGATCATGTGCTTGATCATGATGTCCCCGGCATAGGAGCGGGCGCCGCGGCTGGCCTGCAGAATGACCGGCGAGTCGGTCTTCTGGGCCGCGTTCATGATGGACAGCACCTGTTCCATGTTGTTCACGTTGAAGGCCGGCACGCCATAGCCGTGTTCGGCGGCGTGATCGAGGACCTGGCGCAGGGAGGTCAAGGCCATGGGTTCGGTCTCCTGTTCCTGGGGGATGACCCGTGTGGGGCTCGATGTGTCTTGGCGTGACCGGGGTTGGGCGCGCACGGGCATTCTGGGCCAGCCCCATGGACCAACGCGGCCCTCAGGGCGTGCCATCCCCCGACACGGTGGCGCCCAAAGCACCCGCCCGACCGGTCGTCGGGCGAGCGCCAATGGTCGCCGCCGGCATCGCCGACGGTCTTGATGTGGGTACATACCAACGATCGCGCATCTGGGTCCAGTGCCGATAACGGCCCCACACGCCAGGTCCAACAGTCTCCCGGCCGCGCGACTCGTTAGGGCGTCGCTTCCTGGCCCTTGGAGTCGAGATCCCAGCGCGCCAGGCGCGGGACAAAAACGGTCAGGATGGCGGCAACGACGACGGCCACGCCAATTGCCAAGCCCAGTTCCCCCCAGGTCTCGGGACGAACCACGCCGCAGTAGACGATCACCGCGAACAGGGGAAGATCGAGGAAATGCACGATCAGGCCGATCGTGGTCCTGGCATCGTCCCGCGCCTCTTCCGTGAGCCGCCCATGCTCCAACAGCTTCACCGACTCCCGCAAGGTTCGCCGAAACTGAATGCGGGTGAAGATGTTACCCTCCAGGAACTCAAAGATGAACAGGCCCCACATACCCACGACCCAGGGCTCCTGAAAGAACCCAAGCTCCAACTCCAGGATCAGGAACAGGCCGGAGGAGCCGGCGACCAGGGCACCGGGTAAGACCAAGGTATCGTATTGGATGGCCGTGTACCGCGCGGCTTCCACAAAGACGTGAACCTCGCGGGCACGGTACGCTCGAAGCTCGGAAACAAAAACCGCGGCCAGCCCTCCTCCCAATAGGATGAACCCAAGAATGTGAGAGTATAGAAGAAAGATGTAATAGTCCATCATGGGCCTATGCCTCCGCTGCTCTTCCGAAACGCGGTTTGATCACCGCGATAAAGATCGTCAAGACCGAACACAAGACACTCAGCGGTCCAAACGTTGCTTCTTGGTCCGCCAGATCTTTGACAAGCACTAGGATTTGGTCGATCGACAACCCGTCCGCGACTCCCTGCGCGACGATGTCCAGGAACGCCTGCCCCACCGGGTACATGATCAGCACAACATTGAGCGTGATCAGGACAGCGATCAGCATATGCACGCCAAGCCACCGGACCTTGAGGATGGACGGTCGTCGCGCGATGACCATGATGGGGCCGGTGATCAGCAGCAGCACCAGACCGGGCATGGTGACGTAATCCGCCGACACGCCGATGTATTGCCGCACGACAAGAAGCGTATGCTCACCCTCCAGCAAACCAGGGATCTGGGATGACGCGACATGATCCAGAACACTTCCAAAAAACATGATCGCGCCAAGGACATGGAAAAACTTGATATACCCCATTGTCCCCTCCATTTTTCTTGATCTTCTAGATTTTCGTCCTTTTTTATTGGAAATATTTCGAATTCATTGAGATATGACTCAACGATCGGGACGATCCCGCCCGTCGCCGACAGAGGTGCGCCACCCCTACCCGCGCCGTTATGTCCAAGCGACTGTTTTGGTCACGACTAATACCATTGGCGGATGAGTGTGACTCATCCGCCCCGGACGCCCTTCGGGCGTCCATCATAAGAAGCTGGCACCGCGAAGCGGTGCCAGGGCGGCACCGG
>JANQJV010000270.1 GCA_028281465.1 Azospirillaceae bacterium
CGGCCACCTGGCGCAACCAGTCGACCACGAGACGCGGTGCGGCGATCACCGGGCGGCGCATGAATACGGCATAGGTGACGCGCTGGTCGCCGAAGCGGCCGATGATCTCCTTGGTGCGCTTGAAATAGGTGTCGGTCCAGCGGGCGATGGCGTCGTCGGTGGTCATGGGCACGGGGGAGCGCTCCGGTTTGCGCAGCGGTCAGACGTAGCCCGGCAGAGCGCCGGGTTGACCGCACCGGGGCCCGGCAGGGCGGCACCCCGGCAAGACATGGACACTGTCATGGTTACACAACGCTGGGGGCTTCGGCTACCCGGGAGTCACGCCTCCACCGCACCGGGTTTAGGCAAACCGGCGAAACGGATCCGCGCACGTCCGACGCCGCGGCCGTCTCCAATCCAGCCATGCTCACGGAGTCAAAATCGACCAAACTGGTCGTGCGGGGCGGCGTTCCATCACTCCCAATGGTATGCATTGAACGTTAACCGTATTCATACTAGGTCGAGGTTAATGTTGGCATGGGTCAAATCCAGGCCGAACAATGCTCCGGTCGTTGGAAGCCCTTGGCTGAGTCGGAACGAAAAGGGCGCCATGGACCGCTCGTTGATGCCGAAATCCCTCGGCCTGGACTACACAAAATGTTCACCGAATGAGATCGACCAAATCATCAAGCTGCACGGTCGCCACATCAATCAACAGCGCGGCGGACGACGGGCGCAACTCAAGTTCCATGACCTGTCCAATCTCGACCTGAATGGCGTCGATCTTTCCTGGGCGGATTTGACAGGTGCCAGTCTGTACAATTCGAAGCTGGAGAAGTGCAATTTGGACGGCGCCTGCCTGTTCGGCGCCGACCTGCGCGGGGCCAACCTGGAAGGGGCGACTCTCAAACGTGCCGACCTGCGCGGAGCTGCTCTGCGGGGCGCCAATCTGCCCAAGGCCAACCTTTTCGAAGCCGACCTACGCGACGGTTTCCTCGTGCGCAGCAAGGATGGGAGCTGGCAGGCCGACACGGCCGAGGCCAGCCACGCCGAATTGTCCGATGCTACGCTCACCGGTTCCGACCTGAGCCGCGCCAAACTGTCCAATGCCTTCATTGTACAGACTGACCTGCGGGATACCAACCTGCGCGGTAGCATCTTCGTGAAGGCCGACCTGCGTCACTCGGACCTGACCGGTTGCAACCTGACCGGGGCCGATTTGTCCGACGCTAATCTGGAAGGGGCTACCTTGGAAGGCGCCATCCTTACCGGCGCGTTGCTGCGGCACACCAATCTCACCAATGCCCGCCTGGTTGGAGCCTTGCTCGATAGCGTGGACCTGTCGTTGGCCATGCTGAAGGGTGCGGAGGTGGCACGCAACCTGGATGATTTGGACAGTGATCTCGCCCGCATCCTCCGCGCGCACAAAGTCTGGATCCTGAACCATGGCCGTTCCGGTAAGCGTGCTGACCTGTCCGCTTGCGATCTCAGCGGCGCGGATCTATCCGGCGTCAACCTGTCGGCCGCTCTGCTGCACCACGCAATCTTGAAGGGGGCCAATCTGGCCAAGACGACTCTGGCCATGGCCGATCTGTCCTTCGCCGATCTGCGCGAAGCCACATTGCAGAGTGCCGATTTGCGCGGTGCTTGCCTGGAACGGGCAACGTTGAATGGTGCCGACCTGACCAATGTGGCCGGTATGCCCATGGAATTGCAAAACGGATACAAGTGGCCCTTGAATATGGTTCAAGCGCGGCTGTTGCAAACGGTGTTGAATGGTGCCGACCTGACCGAAAGTAAGCTTACCCGCACCGATTGCACCCAGGCCGATCTGCGCGGTTGCAACTTGAGCCACGCGGATCTATGCGATGCGATGATGACTGCTGCCGATCTGCGCGGTGCCGACACCACGGAGACCGACTTCCGCGGCGCCAAGAACCTGAAACTTTAGGGTGGGGTGGGCCTACCATGGGAACCAGCATGGCCGCTCGGGACGACCTTCCCAGTGCGGTCAGGCCGCTTGGGCGGAACGCAGGCGGAAACCGACCATGGAGACGTCGTCACGGCGTGGCTCATTGCCCTGATGGGCCTCCAGCGCTTCAATCAAGGCGCGAGCCTGTTCCGCCATCGACTGACCGGCTACGGCAGCGAGCGCGGCAACGAAGCGCTTGCGACCGAAGGCGCGCCGCTTCGGCCCACCGATCTGATCGATCACGCCGTCACTGACCAGATAGAACGCCATGCCCGACTGGACGGCAATGCGTTCCGCGAGCCAGGTGTGATCCAAGGGGATCGCCCGGTAACCGATGCCCTTGCGGCCGCCGCGCATCTCCCGAACCGCCCCGGCCTCGACCACGAATAGCGAGAACCGGGCGCCGCAGAAGGTCATGGTTTCCGGTGTTCCGTCCGGGATGAAGCAGGCGCCGAGCTCCAGGCCATCGTCGGCCTTGCCGTTGCCAGATTCCTGGCTCAGCGTCGTCTTGACAAGCTGGTGCAGCCGTCGCACCAAGAGCGACACATCACCGGCGGGCACCTCATGGCGGGCCCGATCGAGGGCACCAGTGGTGATCAGGGTCATGAAGGCGCCGGGCACGCCGTGTCCGGTGCAGTCGCCCAGGATCAGCAGAGTACCGTCGCCCCAGCGCCGGGTCCAGAGCATGTCGCCGCCGACCAGGTCGCGTGGCTGCCAGACCATGCAGTGATCGTCGAACACGGAAAGAAACTCGCCGGTTGCGGGGAGGAGCGAGCGTTGAATGTTGCTTGCATAACCGATGCTGGACTGGATTTCCCGATAGGCGTCGGACAGTTTGGCCTGCGCCGCCTTTCGTTCCGCCACCTCCCGGCCGAGACGGCGGTTCCACACCATGATCACCAGGATGATTGCCGCTGCACTAACGGCGAAGGGGGTCGCCCACAGCAGCACGGTTGCCGCATCCAAGCCCACCGTCACGTTGACCGCCAGCCAGGCATGGCGGATGGCGGTGCGTTCCGTGTCGCTCAGCGTTCCCAGCGCGGCGTTGATGATTTCCACCAGCTCCGGCCAGTCGGGCCGCACCGCAAAGGCGAATTCGACCATTTCGCTGGTCGGCGCGGCAATGCGCACGGAATCGGTCTGAAGGCGGTCGATCTCGAAGCTGACGCTGCCAAGATCGTCGACGTAAGCCGCCACTTGTCCATCCGCCAGGGCCATCAGACCCTCGGGGGCCCCGCCGAACGGCTCGAACACCAGGCTGGGCCAGGTCCGGCGCCAGTGATCCAGGTCCAGATGGCGGGCTCCAAGGCCGACCCGGCTGCCGGCGAGATCGTCCATCCGGGCGACGAAGGGGGCATCGCGGCGGGTCGCGATGACGGCCGGAAACGCGGCGTAGGCGGTGGTGACGGCAAGACCGTCGGCAGCCTCGCCGTTGGAGCCGAGTGCCACGGGCACGATGTCGACCTCTCCCAACGCCAGGGCTTCGACGGCGCCGGCCTGGGATGCCATCGGCACCGCACTGACCTCCAGCTCTAAGCGGTCGGCGACCGCGTCCAGGTACCCGGCACTGATCCCGGCGAACGCACCGGACTCGTCGAGGAAACTGTACGGCGCTTCGGCGAAATCATCGCCGACCCGCAACCGGTCGAGACGGCGCAGCCAGTCCCGCTGGTCCCGTCTCAAGGGCACGTTCAGCCGGTTTCCGTTGTCCGCACCGACAGGAACCATCGATGGAATCCAACGTTGCCTCACGCGTTCCAAATCCTGGGCCGGAATGGCATCCAAGGCCTTTTGTAGCAGGTCGCGCAAGGCTTCGTTTCCGCGTAGCACGCCCATGTGAAGTCGGGTCTCGTCGGGGTGTTTGAGAGTGACCTCGCCGACGAGCTCCAGGTTGGGCAGATAGGTATCGGACAACACATGGGAGATGGTACCCAGGCTGCCGAAGAAGGCATCGACCCGTCCGGTCGAGACGGCCGTCAATCCCTCCAGCACATTGACGACTGGCACCTGCTCGATATCCGGCCAGCGTTCGGCCATGACGAGGGTCGTAGCGAAGCTTTCGATCGTCGCGGCCCGCCGGCCGACCAGATCGGCCACGGCCGCGACCGTGTCGTCGCCATTGCGCCGGACCAGGACCGACGGGTTGACGGCATAGCTTTCGGTGAAGGCAATGAAAGTTTCTCGATCCCCGGTGCGGTAAACGGCCGGGAGCACGTCGATCTCGCCGGCGCGGAAGCGTGTTAGCAGTTCGGCCCAGGTATAGCCGTTGACGAAGCGGAGCTGCACCCCGAGTTTCGTGGCCGCCAGGCGCAGGAGATCGATCGAGAAACCTGCGGGTTTGCCATTTTCGACGAAATCGAACGGTGGCCAGTCGGTCTCGTTGGCAACGATGAGGTCAGGGAGATTGTCCAACAGCCGCCGCTCGTCCGGCGTCAACGCAATCCGGGTCGTGTCCGGGCCGCGTGCAGGCGTGAGCCAGCGTTCACGCAGTTCCGCCATTTCCGCAATCGTGATGGCATTCAACCCCTTGCGCAGTACCCCGAGCAAGGGCCGTCGATTGCCCGGAATGCCGATGTGCAGGCCGCTGGCCTCCATGTTGCGGCGCAGCCGGATCACCAGGCCTTCGGCCTGTCCGGTGGCAGCGGCCTCGCGGAAGGTATTGTTCCAGCCAAGATGGATGTTGACCGCACCGCTGCGCACCAGCGCATACCCCTCCAGGTCGCTGCGCACCTGGCGCACCATGTCCGGATTGATACCGAGATCGTGCAGCAAGCGGATCAGCACATCCGCGCCGGCCTCCATGGACAGAGACAGCCCGCTCAGAGCATCCCAGTCAGAAATCACCGGACCATCCCGTCGTCCGACCAGAACCAACGGCTCGAAGGCGTAGGGCGGCGTGAACAGCATTCGTTTGGACCGCTTCGGCGAGGGCGCCACGCCCAGGAGCCCGTCGATCGTCCAGGCCAGGGCGGCGGTCACGGCTCCATCCCAGGTGTCGAACACTTCCGGCACGATTTGGGTGCCGAGTTTGCGGTTGAGCAGGTCGATCAGATCGACGTCGAACCCCTGCAGTTCACCATGATGGTCGAAGAATCCGTAAGGGGGGAAGGTGCCGGTGGTTCCCAGGCGGATGACCGGATGCGCCTCGAGCCAGGCCGCCTCCTCGTCGGAGACGGTGATGGTGCCGGTTCCGCCGGCATAAAAACGATCGGCCGGATTGGGTAACCACCGTGCCTCCAGCGTCGCCAGACCATCGCGCGGAATGGCTTGGAAGCCCTGGTTGACCAGATCCAGGAGGGCCGGATTGCCGGCCCGGACGCCCACCCTGAGCGCCTCGAAGAACAGCGACTCGGGACGACGCAGGAAATTGCCTGGCAGACCGATCCGGTTGATGGCCGCCGCCGCCGCTGGCGCCTCCTCGATGATGGCAGCAACCTCGCGGCGCAGCAAACCGACGAAGGCAGCCGTGCTGTCCACGTAACCGATCGATTCGATATCGGGGTGGGTCTCGGCCAGCCAGGTCTGCTGATAGGTGCCGATGACGGTGCCGACGGGCCCGCCTGGCCATGCGGTCAAGGCGGGCGGCACACCATCGGTGGCGCGACCGAACAGCGCCGTCTCGACCTCATGGATGGGATGGGAGAATTCCAGCCAGGTCTGCCGTTCGGGGCTGCGAAACAGGCCGGAGTGCAGGTCTGCCGCACCGGTTCGGACCGCCTGCAGGCTGCCGGGCCAATCGCGGGCGACGAAGCGGATGTCGACACCCGTCGCGTTCGCCCAAAGCCGCCACATCTCGATCAGCAGGCCGGCCGGTGCGCCGGTCGGGTCGAGAAGCGTGAACGGTCCAGCCGAATCCGCAATGGCGACGGATACGGACTCACGCTTCGGTGCCGCCTGTGCCGGCCCGCCCTCTGCGAGCGTGCCCAGCACAACCAAGACCGCCATCCACCGACCGAACATCACGCCGAGCCTTTATCAATCCCAGGCTGCCCTTGGCCCAGGAGCGAAAACATACTCTGCAAATTGTTAAAGACTCTCAGACCGTGATGCCGATCGTCCGGAGTATGCGGTCCGGAGCAAGCAACGGCGCCCGGCGTACCAGGGGAGGGCGATCGCGACTAGACGGACCTTCCCCCGACCGGCCTCGCCTAAGACCAACAAACGATCGGATTGACTCATGGGGCTATTCTCGTAGGGCGTGCTTCAGCGCGCCTCGTGCAGC
>JANQJV010000275.1 GCA_028281465.1 Azospirillaceae bacterium
CCTTCCCTTCTATCGGCGGCGGGAAATTGACCGCTGTATTTTAACCGTGAGGCGGATTCTTGAAAAGGGGATTGGTCTTCACTACACGCGATTTGGCAAGCTCCCATCACGCAAGATCAAGGCGTTAGCAGGCTCCAGCGACCCCCAAATCACCGTTTTCGAGGGCGAATCCGCGAAGTCGGGCTAGCAGGCCCTAGTAAAGGGACCAGAATTGAGGATCTGGTATCCGAAAGCCCCGACCGACTTCGGTCCAACACGGATGCATGGGCACCGGATTGGCTTCGAAGGGATAGGTGTCCCAAGCCGTTGGGCTCATGACTCGGCGATCGGCAATCGCATCATTGAGGATGCCGTGCCGACGCTGTAGAAGGCTTCGAGTCTCGTAGGGTATCCGATCAACGATCGATTTTAAAGCCTGCCAGGCCTCCAGGCACTCGCAAGGGTCCGCACCGTTCAGGAACCGCGCACTCCAAAGATTGCTGGCTACGAAGTAGTGAGGGCTGGGTTCCGGATCGCCAAGACCAAGAATTTTGGCCAGGAGTGTCTCTAGTATTTCGATTCCGTTATCCAGGCGCCCATCCAGGCAGAGATAGACCGCTCGATGGTTCTCCGGGTAGTACGGATCGTCAAAGTTCCCGTAGTTACGCGTCACGCTTAACTGTTCTTGTGCTGCTTCCATTGCATTGATATCCCCACGACGAAATCGTGCCAAAGTGTATATGGTGGCTGTTAAGTCCCGACGAGGAAACACTGATTCTGAAAACTGATCCGAAAGCGCAAGTGCTTGCTGACATAGGTCGATTGATAAAGAGACGTCATTATTAGATAGTTTTGAAGATGCAAGATTATTGAGACAACGAAAGTACTCAGCCGGATCGAGAGGCGGCATTCCGGCTAATGGCCTATGAAACTTTTCAGCTCTCTCAATACGCCTCATAGCGATATCAGAAAGAAATAATCCTTCGGCACTCCGATCCAGACTGTGGATGATGCGCTCGGCGTCCGGGTCAAAGTAAATACGCGTGCTCAAGAAATGGGTCAGGTCTTGGTCGAGGTGGCGGACCGGGGCTTTGTCGAACTCCAGAATCAATGCCGATCGCAGCAGAACCAATAATCTTACGCCTTGTTCCACCTCTGTCTCACGATAGTCGCTCCAGGCCTTTAGACGGCTGATAGCCTGCTGTCTTCGTTGTGTACTGCGGGAATTCAGATCGATCTGCGAGCGAAGAAACTCGATCTCTGCCAGGATGCGGGTTGGGTAGGCGGCTCCCAATCCTTCCAGGATGATCAGGGCCTCTGCGGAACGCCCCTCGGAGAACGCACGATAGGCCGACTCGAAATCGGCTAGGAGTGCCGTGTATCCGACGTCCGTGACGACTGCGATCGCCGCTTCACTCATAAGATACAATGGCGGCTTACCGCTCCTGAGGGACTCGATAGCGGCCACAACAAACAGCTCAGCAGCAAACTTTCTATCACCACTGCGCGACAAATTATCAGCGCGACGCATATACTCTCCAGGTGACAGTTGCCGAAGGCACTCAGCGAAGGCTCTTCGTAAGTCGGCCTCCCGGGCGCCTAGTCTAGTCGCGAAGAATCGCTTGATGAAATCATGCCGGAATTCAACCCTGTCCCCGTGGTCGTCCAAGAACTCGAGCCTCCGACAGGCATCAATAGCCTCATCTACTGATGTATTCTGGTTTCGCAATAGACAATCCAGCTCGTCGCGCCTCGACACGGCCCCGATCACCGCCGCGGCGTCCAGCACTGCTTTGGCGTCCTGAGAAAAATCAGGAATGCGGCGCACCCTCTCCATAAAGAGAGTGTCAAGAAAGGCCTGCTTATCTTCCGGTGCCAGATCGGTCAGGACGCCGCCCTGTCTTTCCAGATACGCGCATCCGTTGGTGAAGATCGATAGATGCCCTCCGCTCAATGTAAACATAGTTTCCAACTCGGGCTGCGCCAGTGTGTGGCCCACCGCGAGCGCGAGCAGGGAATCGCGGATCAATGCCGTTTCTAAGTAGTCGAGTTGAATCGTCTCCGAAAAGAAAGGTAGGATAGATCTTTCATAGGTTTCTATCCAAACTGGCTTCTGGAAAGCTGACTCCGTCGTGACTGCAAGAATGCGCATCTGATTGGTGTAGGGGTATGCCTTGTCAACACGTCGATCCAAGATGGCTTTCAATAAGGACAGAGAGTCTTTATCCCACCAGTGTATGTTATCGGCTACCAACAGTGCGGGTTTTTCGAAGACGTTCTGTTCGATGTCAGACAGAACAGCTTGTTCATCCGCATTTAGAAACAGCACGCTCCGTTTCCGACGTGCGGCTTCGGCAGAAAAGGCCGGACGCGCGGTCTGGGCATCGAGCAGTCCGCCTGTAGCAACCTTGGTCAGAACATTGGCGACAATGAAACCGGCTTCTGCCAGCGGGCCCATGAGGCCTGATGTCTCCGCGCGCACGCACTGAAACGCGTATAGGCGCCGGTTGGCCTCGGCTTCGTCCCCCGCCCCACGCAAAGCGACACCGCCTCCCTTCACGAAAGTTGCTGCAATGCTGCGAGCAAGCCAGGACTTGCCACAGCCGGGTGGCCCCACGATTAGGGCTTGCTGGAGTTCGCCTGACAGCAGGCTCTGGGTGACTCGGTTAACGCGCTCTCCCTGTCCTAAGAGTTCCCAAATCTGGGGATGACTTTGAACAGATGTCATTGAGAATTCCGAGTTATCGATTGAATGTGGTGCCGGAGGGTCAGTCCCTTCATCGAGCGACACGCCGGCTTGACCCCATGGAAGGTATCGCGAGTCATGAGAGTTTGTCTAGGAGATCGCGCAAATCAAGAGTTATCAAGTTCTGCATTTATTGACGCAAGTAACAAGATATTGTAATATGGATAGCGCATCTTATTACTTATTGACTGTTATCTTAATTAATATTATGTTCTTGATAAAGATGAGTAGTTTTGCTATTAATGAGCAAAATTGCCATCTGAGAAATATCGGCGTGAGTATCGGCTCCCGGAATACCGATAGTATTTTTTGCTCACATCAATAGGTGCGGAAGACTAAAATGAAATTTTATTTTTTACTTTAAGTAGTTAAGATAGGTAAAATATATCTGGTACTTATAGATAAAAAGAAATTAAAGTCCTGTCGGAGAGCAGAACCGGTCTTGGTCGGGTGCAAGCGGCGGCGTGGCGTTGGAATAAACCCCTGCGCTCCGGAAGCTGCTTGGGGCGTCCGGTCACGCGGTCACAGAGTAACCAATCGCCGCTTTGGCTTGGTACCGATGCAAATACGCCATGAACGGATACGTGGCTTCCGCTGGACCCGCGTGCACGATCTAGGCGGCCACGATGGACCGGGAGTAACCCTAGCGGTTCGTAAGTCTCGAACTCGAACAATTCTAGCTGATTTTGGAAAGATGCCCCCGACCGAGTTCAGTTAACGTCGACGCCAGACCGATCACTCCGCCGTTCCGCACTCGCGAGTTAAATGCCTAGAGACCCTCGCCAAGCCTCACAAGGGCTGAACTGCTAGCCGGCCTATGACTGGTCAAGAATGCCTGTCGTGATAGGCGTCCGATTGAAGCTGCAATTCAAGCAACAAGCGCCATCGTTTGCATTCCGCCGGGTGCTGGCTAGCCATGGTCGGCCTTCGTCACACGGAAAACTGGTATCTCTTTGCTGTGTCAAGAGCAACAACAGCGCTGCCACTGCTACATCGACCGTGATAGAAACACGGCCAAGAAAGCATCAGATGGGCCCTTTGGCGCGCCTAGCCATAAACGGAGTTCTGGTTAGTTTTATCGTCTGGCGTCGGAGTTTTCCGATGCGCCGATCAATGGCTCGGTTCGATGCGACTGCACCAATATCAGGAAGGTGAGGAGCCGTAGCCGATTATGGGGCCAAAACCGCCTCATGGCTGCCAGGTCGTGCGACCGGCTGTCCTCATCATCATAGATCGGCGGGAGTCCGGCGCTTTGTGCGTCGGTTTCTCAGCTTTATGGCGACGTCGGACTTCTTCGACCAAACATAGTTCCTTGAAACTGGTTGAGCAAGGGGGCCCATGCGTGGGGTTCACGTGGTCGTAATTCGAGCCTGTGCTTGTCGAATACCCTGGTCTCGAATTGACTGTCCGAGTTCTTTTGTTTTGCCCATGCCGCGGTTTCAAGACATCTTCTCTAAACTTCAAGTAATCCGACGGACTCGCCGACGTCGCGGGATTAGGTCGTGGTTGCCGCAACGACAGATTTCATCATCAAAGATAATGCCACCTATCCTGCAAACATTTTAAAATAAAGCTTTTTGTGAAATAAACACGGTGATTTTGCGCCGGCAACCTGATGGTGGTCGTCTCCAAACTCAAGTGCGATTCAAACCTAGTCGCCTTTACCGCCCCCCCCGGCGAGCGGACCCCCTGAGATCGGCCGGTGCGGAGTCAACGAGGGCAGCCCGTTCGGGCTGCCCCAAGTCAAATGGCAAACCAGCATGGGTGGTCACTGTTCCCACCGGTTGGCGTAAAGATGGTCAACACCCTCTGTCGAGCCGATCTCCGCCTTGGTTTGATACGGTCCGGTCGGCACCGGCACCGGTCATCTTCGGTTCGTCCCGTCGACTCACGCGGCCAGGTCGAAACGGTCCGCGTTCATGACTTTGGTCCATGCCGTGATGAAGTCGTGCACGAACTTCTCGTGGTTGTCATCCTGGGCATAAACCTCAGCGTATGAGCGCAGGATCGAGTTAGACCCGAAGACGAGGTCGATGCGGGTTGCCGTCCACTTCACCGCACCGGTCTTTCGGTCTCGGATCTCGTAGAGGGTGTTGGCGACCGGCTTCCACTCATAGGCCATGTCGGTCAGGTTGACGAAGAAGTCGGTGGTCAGGGCCCCCTCGCGGTCGGTGAACACGCCGTGTTTGGTGCCGCCGTAGTTGGTGCCGAGAACACGTAGTCCGCCGACCAGCACCGTCATCTCCGGGGCGGTCAGCCCCATGAGCTGGGTGCGGTCCAGCAGCATTTCTTCCGGTTTGACCGCGTAGTCTTTCTTCTGCCAGTTGCGGTAGCCGTCGTGGATTGGTTCCAGCGGGGCGAACGACTCGGCATCCGTCGTGGCATCGGTGGCGTCGCCGCGCCCGGGAGAGAACGGCACCGTCACGTCGAAGCCGGCCGCTTTCGCCGCCTGCTCGACACCGACATTGCCGCCGAGAACAATGACATCGGCAACGCTGGCACCGGTGTCGGCGGCAATGCCTTCGAGCACGGGCAGCACCTGGGCAAGACGGGCCGGTTCGTTGCCTTCCCAGTCCTTTTGTGGCGCCAAGCGGAGACGGGCGCCGTTGGCCCCGCCGCGCATGTCCGAGCCGCGGAAGGTGCGGGCGCTGTCCCAGGCGGTGGCGACCAGGTCGGCGACCGAAAGACCGCTGGCGGCGATCTTGGCCTTGACCGCTGCAACGTCGTAGTCGGTGCGGCCGGCCGGCACCGGATCCTGCCAGATCAGGTCTTCGCCCGGCACGTCCGGTCCGATGTACCGCGCCTTCGGACCCATGTCGCGGTGGGTGAGTTTGAACCAGGCCCGCGCGAAGGTTTGGGAGAAGTACTCCGGATCCTTGTAAAAGCGCTCCGAAATCGCCCGGTAGGCCGGGTCCACCTTCATGGCCATGTCGGCGTCGGTCATGATCGGATTCAATCGAATCGACGGATCTTCGACGTCAACCGGTTTGTCTTCTTCCTTGATGTCGATCGGCTCCCACTGCCAGGCGCCGGCCGGGCTCTTCTTCAATTCCCATTCATAGTTGAGCAGCAGGTGGAAGTAGCCGTTGTCCCACTTGGTGGGATGGGTGGTCCAGGCGCCCTCCAAGCCGCTCGTGACGGCGTGCCGGCCTTTGCCCGTGGCCGACGGGTTGCGCCAGCCGAGCCCCTGCTCCTCGACGTCGGCCGCTTCCGGGTCCGGTCCGAGCAGGCTCGCGTCACCGTTGCCGTGACACTTGCCGACCGTGTGGCCGCCGGCGGTCAAGGCGCAGGTCTCCTCGTCGTTCATGGCCATGCGTCCGAAGGTCACGCGCACGTCCTGCGCCGTACGCATGGGATCCGGCTTGCCGCTGACGCCTTCCGGATTGACGTAGATCAGACCCATCTGCACCGCGGCCAAGGGGTTTTCCAAGGAATCCCGGGTCTCACCGTCTTCGTAGCGGCTCGCACCCAGCCATTCCTTTTCCGACCCCCAATAGACATCCTTCTCGGGATGCCAGATGTCCGCGCGGCCAAAGCCGAAGCCAAAGGTCTTCAAACCCATGGAGTCATAGGCGATGTTGCCGGCGAGGATGATGAGATCCGCCCAGCTGAGCTTGTTGCCGTATTTCTTCTTGATCGGCCAAAGCAAGCGGCGGGCTTTATCCAGGCTGGCATTGTCCGGCCAGGAGTTCAGCGGCGCAAACCGTTGGTTGCCGGTCCCGCCGCCGCCACGGCCGTCGGCGATGCGATAGGAGCCGGCGGCGTGCCAGGCCATGCGGATCATCAGACCGCCGTAGTGACCCCAGTCGGCCGGCCACCAGTCCTGGCTGTCTGTCATCAGGGCATGAAGGTCCTTCTTCAACGCCTCGACGTCGAGCGTCTTAACCTCGTCCCGGTAGGTGAAGCTCCGACCCATCGGATCGGTCTTGCCATCGTGCTGATGGAGAATGTCCAGATTCAGAGCATTCGGCCACCATTCCACAACCGACGTGCCGAGGGAGGTGACCGCTCCGTGCATCACCGGGCATTGACCGGTCGCTTTGGTCTCAATTCCGTCCATTTTTCTCTCCGCGTTCAGGTCTTTGGTTCTTAGGCGGGCCCATCCGATCGACGGTACGCCTGCCATCGGCCATGTCGTTGGCGCATGCCATTGATCAATGTGTGGTTATTTACCATGCTCGTACCATAACGTGAATTTGCATTTTCAAATGCACCTGATAGGCTGAGCTTATGAATGGCATCTCCATGAGACACCTGCGGTATTTCGAAGCGCTCGCCCATCACGGCCATTTTGGCCGAGCCGCCTTGGCCTGCGCGATCTCCCAGCCAGCGCTGTCTTTGCAGATAAAGGAACTGGAAGAGGTTCTGGGCGCGCCGCTGGTCGAACGAGGAACCAGGCAGGTTCGTTTGACCAGCCTTGGCGAAGCAGTTGCGGGGCGCGTCCGCCACATTCTCGGGGCGGTGGATGAATTGGGCGATCTTGCCCGGGCCTGCCATAGCCCGTTTGTCGGCCGGCTTCGGATCGGCGTCATCCCGACCGTCGGACCGTACATGCTGGCCCAAGTCATCAAGACATTGGCCGGTTGCTATCCCGATCTGGACTTGCGACCGCGGGAGGCGATCACCCAGAAACTGATCGACGATCTGCTGGACGGACGACTGGAAACGGCCATTGTCGCGCTGCCGGTTTCGGAATCGTCATTGAACGAGCAGGTCTTGTTTGAGGAAGAGTTCGTTCTGGTTCGTCCCTTGGAGGAGGCGCAGAAGCCGGCACCGGATGCCGAAGCCCTGCGAGGGATGCGGTTGCTTCTGCTGGAAGAAGGGCATTGCTTCCGGGACCAGGCCCTGTCTTTCTGCAAAATGTCGTCGGCTTTGGCGCCCGATCTCATCGAAGGCAGTTCGTTGACGACCCTGGTCCAGATGGTCGAAGCGGGGATCGGGGTCACGCTGATCCCGGAAATGGCCGTCCCGATCGAGACGCGCTCGGCGGCGGTTTCCGTGGTTCCGTTTGCCCATCCGCGCCCCTCGCGGACCATCGGCATGCTGTGGCGGAAATCCAACCCGTTATCGGGCCAATTGAAACAGATTGCCGAGGTCGTTCGGCAAGCGGGTATTGGCAGATCGGATGGAGGGACTCCCAGCCTGGCCCGCCCTCTTCGCCGCCTTGGATGAAACCGCGCTATTGGCGCGGTTGGGCCAAGGATCGAGTATCGATGTGGCGCACCGGCCGAGCCGGACCCGGCGTGGAATCCGGACGGAGAACAGGCGCTGTCCAGGGTTGCGACGGCGTCGGTGTTCCCCCAAGGCAACAAGGTGGCACGACGATAACGACGGCATCGCACGAAACGGTCCGGTTCGGTCGGCTTGAGGCTTCCATTTCCGGGCCCGCGTCTGAGTCCGTGGGTACGGCCTCGGCCAGCGGTGAGTGTGTAAATGAGAATGAGTTGCACTGAAAAAGGAAGCCTGGCACTGTGCCGGCCGATCGATCCGGCACCGCGCCAGCGGCTGACATGGGCAGACGGCAGTCGGATGCGGCGCCAAGTCGCGTCTCTTTGAATGCATCGGCCGCCACGCGCGCCGTTCATCGAAGATGCCGGAGTCCCGGTATCCGTCTTGGCATCGCGGATCGTGTCCCGGTCGCCCACCGCATGAAGGGAAACATCCGATGCGCAATCCTGCTTTGGCCGGCGCTGTACTGGCGCCCCTGCTGCTGTCGGCCCCTGGGGCCGCCACGGAGGTCCGAGCCGTCGTCGACACCTATGCCGACATCGCGCTTGCCAAATACGAGGACTCTCTGCTCACCGCCCAAGGCCTGCAATCGGCCGTTGCGACCTTGATCGCAACGCCCAGTGCCGCGGCACTGCAGGCGGCCAAGGCGGCGTGGCTGCACGCCCGCGTGCCATACCAGCAGACCGAGGTCTATCGATTCGGCAATGTGATCGTCGACGAGTGGGAGGGCAAGGTCAACGCCTGGCCCTTGGATGAAGGTTTGATCGATTATGTCGATGCGACCTTCTACGGCAGCGACAGTGACATCAATCTCTTCTACACGGCCAACATCATCGCCAATCCGAGCCTCACGGTCGGCGGACAAGAGATTGACGCCACGACCATCGACGCCGCGTTGATCCAATCGTTGCACGAGCTGGATGCGGTCGAGGCCAATGTGGCGACCGGCTATCACGCCATCGAGTTCCTGCTCTGGGGCCAGGACCTCAACGGCACGGGGCCCGGTGCTGGTGCGCGGCCATGGACCGACTACGCCTCTGGGGCGGACTGCACGAGCGGCAACTGCGACCGCCGGCGGGCTTATCTCATGACGGCGGCCGACCTTCTGGTCACCGATCTGGAGGACATGGTCGCGAACTGGCAGGCCGACGGCGACGCCCGGACCAGCCTGGAAACGGCGTCGCCGCAGCAGGGTCTGGCCACGATCCTGACCGGCATGGGCAGCCTGTCCTACGGTGAACAGGCGGGCGAACGCATGAAACTTGGCCTGATGCTGCACGATCCGGAGGAAGAGCACGATTGCTTCTCCGACAACACGCACAACTCGCATTTCTACGATGTGGTCGGCATCCAGAACGTCTATCTCGGCATCTATCGGCGGCTCGACGGCACGCTTGTCACCGGACCGAGCCTGTCGGGCCTGGTCGCGGCGCGGGACCCGGAGCTGGATGCGGCGATGCGGGCGGATCTGGATCGGACGTTGGCCGAAATGGGCACCCTGAAACGCACCGCCGACAGCGGCATCATGGCGTATGACCAGATGATCGCCGCCGGCAATACGGCGGGCAACGCCCTGGTGCAGAATGCCATCGATGCCCTGGTCGACCAGACCGGCACCATCGAGCGGGTGGTGGCGGCCCTCGAGCTGGGGCGGCTGCAGTTCGAAGGGTCCGACAGCCTGGATAATCCGCAGGCCGTGTTTCAGTGATGGACCAGCCGTGATGCGGCCGGCCATGGTCCGGATTGTTGTGGGGCGGGTTGGTCACCTGCCCCACGGCGGGTCTGCCGCCACCTGGGCCAGAGGCAAGTCCAATGCAAGGAATCTGCGACAATGCGATCGTCTAGGCTGAGGCTCTTCCTGGTCGCCCTGATCGCCATGCTGCCGGCCCTGGCGGTCGGGGCAATGACGGCGGAGGAGCGCCAGCGCATTTTGGCCCCGACCACGGATTTCGGGCGTGCCGAACCTTGGGAATCGTTGCCCGGCGGGTCGGCCACCAACCGGCGCCGCTTCGGTCGCGATGCTTTCTCGCAGCCGTCGGCCAGCTTGAGCTTCGCCGACCGTGCCGACTTCTTCGTCGGTAACGGATTGTTCAAACGGGTTTGGGTGATTGCACCCAGCTCGACGCAGGCGGCGGATGGCCTTGGCCCGTTCTACAACGCCCGGGCCTGCCAGCGCTGCCATCTCAAGGATGGCCGCGGCCACCCGCCCGAGGGGCCGGACGACAGCGCCGTGTCCATGTTCCTGCGCCTGTCGGTTCCGCCGCAGTCGGAAGAGGATCGCGCCCGATTGGCCAGCCATCGGGCCGCCGTGATCCCGGAACCGACTTATGGTGGCCAACTCCAGGATTTCGCCATCGCCGGCCATGCCGCGGAGGGCCGCATGGTGATCCGCTATCGCGACGTCCCGGTGCGTTTTGCCGACGGTGAGACCGTGACTCTGCGGGCACCGAGCTACGAGATCGCCGACCTCGGCTATGGTCCACTGCATCCCGAGACTCTGGTCAGTCCGCGGGTGGCACCGGTGATGATCGGCTTGGGTCTGCTCGAAGCGGTCGCCGAAGCGGATATCCTGGCCGCGGCCGATCCCGACGACGCGGACGGGGACGGACTCTCCGGTAAGCCCAATTGGGTTTGGAGCGACCGCGACCAGGCGGTGCAACTCGGGCGCTTCGGTTGGAAGGCCGGCAAATCGACCATCGCCGATCAGTCGGCCGGGGCGTTCGGCGGCGACATCGGGATTTCCACGCCGCTGGCACCGGCCTCCTACGGTGACTGCACCGCATCGCAGGAGGAGTGCCGCGCTGCGCCGCACGGTGGCAGTCCGGCCTTCGACGGCCTCGAGGCCGATGCCGAGATGCTGGACCTGGTGGTGTTCTACAGTCAGAACCTGGCGGTGCCCGCGCGGCGTCGGGCCGATGATCCCACGGTGTTGCGCGGCAAGAGCCTGTTTTATGGGGCTGGTTGCATCGCCTGCCACACCCCGAAACACGCGACCCGAAGCGATTGGCCGGTTTCGGCGCTCGCCGGCCAGTTGATCTGGCCGTACACCGACTTGTTGTTGCACGACATGGGCGAGGGCCTGGCGGATGGTCGGCCGGAAGGCGAGGCGGACGGGCGGGAGTGGCGCACCGCGCCCCTGTGGGGCATTGGCTTCACCGAGCCGGTCAGCGGCCACAGTTACTTCTTGCATGATGGCCGGGCGCGCACCCTCACCGAGGCGATCCTCTGGCATGGCGGCGAAGCCGAAGCGGCGAAAGAGCGGTTCCGCACCATGCCGAAGCCGGATCGCGAGGCGTTGCTGGCGTTCCTCCAATCGCTGTGATCCGGCGTCGTCGCGAGGAGTGGAGACCCATGGTTTTGGTTCGTTTGGGCGTCTTGCTGGTTGCCTTGGCAGGGTCGGTTCCCGCCGTAGCGCTCGACGATCGAGACTACATCCGGCTGGTCACCGCGTTGACCGACGCGGTCGTTCTGCCGGGCTATCGCGCTCATGCGGACAACACCGCCCATCTCGCCGCAACGCTCGCGCACGCGTGCACCGACGACGCCCAAAGGGCTGCGCTCGGGGCGGAGGTCGACGAGCGGTTCCGTGCCGTGATGCTTGGCTGGCAGCGGGTGGCACCGATCCGGATCGGCCCGGTGACCGAGGGGGTCGGGTCCGCCCGCATCCAGTACTGGCCGGACCGGCGCGGCACCGGCAGCCGGCAGTTCCGCCGCGCCATGCGCACGCGACCGGCCGAGCTGCTGACATCGCAGGGGCTGGCGCAGTCGAGCGTCGCATTGCGCGACCTGCAGGCCCTGGAGCGATTGCTGTACAGCCCCAACCCGATTGCGCTATTGGCCGCCGGCGGCTTTCCCTGCACCTGGGCAGCCGCGATTGCGGCGTTGCAGGCTCAGGAGGCCGCTGCGCTGCGCGCGGCATGGGAGGGCCCCGACGGCCATGCTGCTTTGGTTCGCAGCGCCGCCGCCGGCAATGCTGCCTATTTCGACGCTGCGGAGGCAGCCACCGACTTCCTGCGCGCCTTGATGGGGGGGCTCGAGGTGGCCCTGGTCCAGAAGCTGGAACCGCCGCTCGGGGCTGCCACGGAAGAGGCCAAGCCCCGGCTGAGTGAAAGCTGGCGCAGCGGCTTGTCGAACGCCAACATCGCCGCCAATCTGCAAACCTTGGCGGCCCTGTATCGTACCCCGGGCGGGTTCGGCGACCTGCTGGCCGCGACCGGTGGCATGGCGCTGGAGGTCGGCATCGCCGCCCAGTTCGACCAGGCACTCGGTCTGATCGAAGCCGTGCCGATGCCGTTGTCCAAGGCGGTGGCCGACCCCGGCGCGCGCCAAGTCTTGGCGGGCCTGGTGGAGGCACTCAAGAGACTCCGGCTGCTGATCGGTGGCGCTTTGGCGCCGCAGGTCGGCCTGATCATCGGTTTCAACGCCACCGACGGTGACTAAACGACCATGACCGGCCATCCCCCCAGGCTCTATCGCCGCAGCGTGCTGATTGGGGGCGCCACGGCGCTGATCCCGGGAGCCCTCGCAGCCGGTCGCCGGCGTGGCGTCGAAGGGCCTTTGTTCATCGGTTGCCAACGGAGCGCGGCCGGTGGTCAGTCGCTGGTCGGCTTCCGGTCCGGTGCGCTCCGGCCATCGTTCGCCGTGCCGCTGCCGGACCGCGGCCATGACTGCGCCTTCCATCCCCGCCGGCCGCATGGCGTGGTGTTCGCCCGCCGCGCCGGCACCTTTGCGGTGGTGTTCGACCACCAGGTCGGCGTCGCGTTGCACCGCTTGGATGTCGCTGCCGGGACGCATTTCTACGGTCATGGGACGTTTTCCGCCGATGGCGCGGTGTTGTTCACCACCGAACAACGCATCGACAGCGGCGAGGGGCTGATCGGCGTGCGCGATGCGATGACGGATTATCGTCTGCTCGGTCACCTGCCGGCGGGCGGTATCGGCCCGCACGACGTTCAACGGCTGCCGGGCGGCACGCTGGCGGTGGCCGTCGGCGGCATCCGCACCCATCCGGATTTCGGTCGGGCCAAGCTCAATCTGGACACCATGCGACCGTGCCTGGGCGTGGTCGATCCGGTCTCCGGCATCGTGCTCGAGCGGATCGGATTGCCGGCACGGCTGCACCAAGTGTCGATCCGACACATGGATATCGCGCCGGACGGCCGCATTGCCTTGGGGATGCAATACCAGGGCGGCAAGCGGGATGCCGTGCCGTTGATCGGCGATTGGCACGGTGGAGACATCCGCCTGTTCCCGGCGCCCGAACCGGTGCGCCGGCGCATGCGCCACTATGTCGGCAGCATCCGCTTCGACGCCGGTCATCGAGTGATCGCCGCGAGTTGTCCACGCGGCCACGCCGTCACCTTTTGGGATGCCGAAACCGGCGCCTCCCTCGGCCTGAGCCGTTTCCCCGACGCGTGCGGCCTGGCGCCGACCGATCGGCCCGGCGTTTTCGCCGCGGTCGGCATGGGCGCCCCGGTCGAACTCGATGCCGCGGCGCCGGCTGTCGCGCCGGAATCCCTCGCAGATCTGTCCGCAACGTGGGATAACCATCTCGTTGTGGTTCCCTCGACGGCGTAAGTGTCCACACCGCAAGCGTTTCAGCGGTCGGACAATCGCTTAGAGCAAATCCCGAGCAGATTGAGTCGATCTGCCACGATTTGCTGAAAAATTAAGGATCTAGAGCGGTTTCCACGAACCGGGGTGAGCGGAAAACGCTCTCGTTCTCACCGTCTGCCGCCGTCCCGCAGAGGATGAACCTCTGGGCGGGTCGTGGCCACATCCCGGAGCG
>JANQJV010000291.1 GCA_028281465.1 Azospirillaceae bacterium
CCGGGGATGAAACAGTCCAGTTTTCCGAGCGCATATATAGCAGCGAAGTTTGCTTTTGCTACTATATTTGGACACGCCAAGCTTAGTTTCTTGTTAGCAGCGAAGCGGTCGCGCAGACAGACAGGGAGTCGCCCGGCGTATCCACGCTGTGGCCGCTCCGGCATGCTGCCGGCAAAAAGACATTGATTGTTCTGATTCATTTGTTATCCTGAAGTCTGATATTCCTGGCATCTGAGATATCTCTTTCAAGTTTGGAGGATTGATTGAATAGCGACCCAATGGAACCGCCACATAAACGCTCTCAAGATATCGCAATATCCCTGTTTCGGCAGATTTTGATATGGCCGTTGATGATTGCCCGCCGCGGTGACGCCGCGCCGGAGGACCCGGAAAGGCTTGCCGAAACGGTCTGCCGGTGCCTGGGGGCGGTCGGCTCCGCGTGGCAACCGGTTTCCGACATGCTGGGCTATCTCGACTGCGATCCGGCCAAACCGTCGCGCAAAGCCTATCAGGAGTTCGTTTATTTCCATCCATTCGTGCAGCGTTTTCTCTATGGCATGCCGGGGACGCGCGCCGGCGCGCGCCTGTCGCCGTTCACCCTGTTCCGCCGCTGCGACCTGTCTGCGGTGACGGTGACCGTGTTCAACGACCTGCGCGGGGGTCGTGTGACGCTGCGATTCGAGGTGGCGCGCCTGCACCTCTACGTCACCCCGACCGGCACTGTGATCCTGGTGCTGGAGTTGAAGTCGCCGGATGGGCACGCGGTGAGACCGGCGGAGGGTGGCACGGCGCCCATGACGCTCGCCGACGCCCAGGCTGTCATGGATTACGTCCGCCGCGCCTACCCACCCTATTGGATCGGTGAGAAGGAAACCGCTCCCGCCGGCAAATGCCCAGCATCGGTCACCCTGCACTGGGCCGGCCAGTCCGACGAGTCGCGGTGTGAAATGCCCTTGCCATCGGATTGTGTCCGGCATGTACGCACGCACCGCGCACCGCCAGTGGCCGATCACTGGAAGCAAATTCTGGCCCCATTGCATTTTCCCGGCGACGGGGCGGCCTGCTGCGCCGTGGAACTGCGCCACGTGCTGGACGAGCGCATGCCGGTGATGACCTTGATCGGCGTCCCCGATCCCCGGGCGATCTCACCCGGTGACTGGGTGCGGCTGGCTTATGTCGACGATCCCGGCGCGAGCGCCTTCCCGTATGGCCGGGCCGTCTTAAACCGCTTCGAGGAAGACCATTGCTACGATTACTTCTGGGACGAAGAGGATAAAGAGAAAACCACGCGCCATCTGCTGACGAGCTATTCCTACGCTATGGTTGGGAAGGATGACGGGCCTAAGGATTGGAGCTTTCTCCGTGACACGCTGCAAGACCATTTCCGCCGGCACTATTTCCAACTCGCTTTGATCGCCAATTTCAACCATGCCGCCCTGTTGACCTTGTCGGACCGGCTATCCCAGGCGGTGGACCGGTTCGGCCATGCGGGGCAGCGGGGGCGTGCCCTGCGCGACGCCGTGCACGCCGTGCAGCGCGACATCCTGCAGTTCACCCACCGCTACTGGTTTGAGGAGGTGACCAACCAGCTCCAGGGCCGGCATCTGTTCGGCCTGTGGCGGCGGCACCTGGACACGCCGCGCCTGTTCGAGCAGGTCAACCGGGAGGCCGTGGAGTCCGACCGCTTCCTGCAAGCCGAAGAACAGGGCGATCAGACCCGCGCCGCCGGCCTGCTCAACCGCGTCGGCGCCGTCGGTCTCGGCCTCGCGCTCGCCACCGGCGTGTTGGGCATGAACGTGCTGGTTCCCGACGTGGACAAGCTGGAGCCCATCGGATGGCGCTTGTTTGCCCTCGTCGCCACCGCGATTGGCTGCCTGCTGTTGATCCGGTTCGTCTGGCTGATCGCTCGCCACCAGGACGACCGGGGTGGCGACTGATGCCGACGAGTTCCAATCGGCTGCCGGGCCCCCCTGCCGGCTGGACCGCCGCCAGGGCGCCCCCGCGTGCGGCCCGATACGTTGCCGTCGATTTCGGCACGGCGCTTGTGAGACGAGGCCCAGGGTGTCCGACCCGATCCGCCAATGGCACCGG
>JANQJV010000333.1 GCA_028281465.1 Azospirillaceae bacterium
CGGGGATGAAACAGTCCAGTTTTCCGAGCGCATATATAGCAGCGAAGTTTGCTTTTGCTACTATATTTGGACACGCCAAGCTTAGTTTCTTGTTAGACAAGAGCAGCGCGGGACGGCTGTGGTCAACCGCGCCTTGGTGTGCTGTTCCTCGGCCCGATGGCATCGATCCGATTACAGATGGGGACTTCCGCCGGGCTGCGACCGCACCAAGGTCTGGGGCGCCAGGCGGTGGCAGGGGCAAAAAGGTCTTGCCAAGTCGGTGGAACACGATTCAGCCTCCTTATCCGAACCTGCTTTCCGTTTGCGTCAGCGGCTTTCGGCCGAGGAGAACCGACATGACGGATGACTGCCGCAACCGTGCATGCCGTTGCGGGCTCAGCCTGATCGGAGGGGACGCCATCCGGCGAAGCTCGACGGGGGGCAGGTCACCGCCGGCGAATCCGACGGTTGGCGAAGGGATCGAAAGCGTCGCCGAGGCCCGCCCGGCTGCGCTATCTGGTCTCAGTGCGACGATCGGTGTTGACCTCGTCACTCGGGGATTGCCTGTGTACCGACGATCGACCCGTTCGACCGGAGGACAGATGAGACGGTCTTTGGCTGCTTCGCAGGCGGTTGTGATGGGGTCGACCGTCTCCACACTTCTTGGGCAGCCGACAGCCCAATAAGTATCGGGCGTCACCGCCATATGGGTTTACGTCCTGTCCACTCCAGCCTTAAAACACCATTTGTTATTTCATTTTCACCTTGCGCCGCCCTGAATAGGCGACTGAGATATCGGCAGTGTGCACTGAACGTTGGGGTAGCAAATCATGTCAAAGAGTCTGTCTGTGTTCTTTAGGGAAGCAGAAGAGGCGACATTAAGCAACTGTGATTTGGAGAAACTGCACCTTAGTGGGGCAATTCAATCGGCTGGTTATTTGTTGGCCGTCGACCCAAGAACTAACATATTTGTTGCTGCATCAGAGAATGTCAGCGAAATCCTTGGTGAGGACACGCTCATAGGCAAGAGCGTGGAGGAGATTCTACCGGAAATTTCAGCATCAATCTCGGATTTCGCCAGTCGAGATGTCGAAGAACACTATATGGCTGGTACCATCGAGCATTGGCGTGTGCGCGGGTTTGATTGCATCGCACATAAGCACGCGGGCCTCTATTTTCTTGAGTTTCTGGAATCTTCGAATATTCCGCCAGAGGCGACACGTCATGCTCTCTGGCTATTGAAGACCGCGAACCGACAAATTCAAGCTGCCAAATCCTTTCAAGACGCTTGTGAGATCGCCGTCAACAGGACACGCGAGATTACAGGATATGAACGGGTGAAAATCTATAGGTTTTTGGAGGATTGGTCAGGCCAAGTCATAGCAGAGTCGCGTGAAGAAGACATGCCGGCATACATCGGCCTGTGTTTTCCAGATACTGACATTCCAAAGCAAGCACGAGAGCTCTATCAAATATTGCCTTACAGGATTGTGTCGTCAGCGGATGACAAAAATTCGCGGATATTGCTCGACCAGAGTTTTTTTGATGATAACGATGTTTCATTGGACTTGACTTGGTCATTGCTTCGATCTGTATCGCCAATACACAGTCAGTATCTTCGCAACATGGGAGTCGCATCCTCATTTTCCGTGGGAATGACAAGGCAGGATGAACTTTGGGGCTTGCTGGTCTGTCACAGCCGAAGGCCAAGGCTACTTCCATTCGAATTCTGGGATGTTGCGCGTGACATGGTCGACACACTCATGCTGAGATTGGATCGAGAGCATTCAGAATTACGAATGGCAGGAGTTCGAAAACTTCGAAACGTTGAGGCGAGTATTGCAACGGCGCTGCGCGCCAATGTATCGATGCAAGAAGCAATACGGAGTCTTGCTCATTTGGTTGGAGACCTCATCCCATCGTCGGGGTTTGCCTTTCAAGATCAGCACAACACCCATGTTGTTGGTGAAACGCCATCATTTGAGTTCATTCGCGAACTAATTGCTTGGGCGGCGCCAAAACCCAAGCATGGTGATGTGTTTTATACGACCGCGTTGCACCATGAATGGAGTCACGCCGCAGCCCAGAAAGACGTTGCCTGCGGTGTCCTCATTAAGCCCGTTTTGCCGAACAGAAACTGCCATTTGATATGGTTCAGGAAGCCACGCGCCAAGACCGTCAAATGGGCTGGTAAACCAGAAGGAAAAACCGACCACCAGGGTAACCAAACACTCCAATCGATTGGTCCTCGGAACTCCTTCGACATCTGGCTTTCGCACCATGATGACGAGAGCGAGCCCTGGTCGCAACAGGAAGTTGAGATAGCAGGCGAACTTCATAATGAAGTCATGGACCTATTGGCATCACAAGCCAGTGAGCTGAAACTATTCAATGATGATCTGAAACAATTCTTGCGATCCGCTGCTTATGATATCGACTCGCCGCTTAGGGCCATTGTTTCTATCCTCACCTTGATTAAGGACTGCAACAGGGTCACTGAAGAGCGACAACTGGAGAGAATACTCAATGGCGCAATCTGCAGCGCCAATGACCTGACTCTTTGCACAATAGGGCTGCTCTCGATTCCGGATTTCGTCGAAAAAGACATTCATCTGGCGCCGATCGATCCCACCGCCGTCGTCCGGATCAGTCGAGTTGCGCCATTTTCAGATGTTGAGAAACCGAGTATTGAATTGAAGATAGAGCCGCTGCCGGAGGTGGTGGGGCATCCGGTCTTGATTGCCATGCTCTTTTTGAACCTGGTGTCGAACTCGCTCGACCGTCGCGTGAGCGACGAGAAAGTGAGGGTTTGTCTTTCGGGAAAAATCGGTCATCAGACAGTTGATCTCGTCTATCGGGATAATTGTGCCGCATTGAGCCGCGCTGATGCGGAACAAATGGCTAAGCTCTTTGGCGGGTTCGATCTGGTCCTGCACAAGCCCGATTTTGGAATCGGCTTTGCGGCGTGCAAACGCGCCATGGATCTACAGGGCGGTAAGATAAGACTGACCGATACCGGGACAAATGGCGTGGAATTTCTAATGACGTTTCAGCGGCCCCATCGTTGGACCCTCTAAGTCGGACGGTGTGGGGTGGCACGGTTCGTCCGGAGCCTATGCGCCCGCCATCACTGAAATCCTCGTGACATCCGGGCGCGGTGCGGTACACTCTCTGCCAGATGGTTAGGAACAGGCCTGTTAAGGGCCGTCCCCCCGGGAGGAAACAATAATGTTGCACCGTGTCCGCAAGACCGGCAGCCGTCTGGCTGCCTATGTACTTGGCGGTGTCGCCGCGCTGGCTGTGATCACCCCTGGTCAAGCCCAGGAATTCGAAGGTGTATCCATTGATGTGATGACCTTCACCGGCCCGCAGATCGCCGAGCCGTTGCAGCGTCGCGCGCCCGACTTCGCGGCCCTGAACGGGGCCGAGGTCAACGTCATCACCGTGCCGTTCTCCGATCTCTACACCAAGCTGCTGACCGACTGGGCCACCGGCACCAACTCGGTCGATGCCGCGGTGTTCGCCCCGCAGTGGATGGTCGACTATGTCGGCCCCGGCTTCCTGCAGGACATCACCGATTGGGTGGCCGCCGACGAGGCTCTGCAAGTCGACGACATCGCGCCGTTCTTCCGCGAGTTCTCGCAGCAATACGGCGGCCGCACCTATCTCGTCACGCTCGATGGCGACTTCCAGATGGTCTACTACCGTACGGATGTGTTGGCCGAGCTGGGTCTGGAGCCGCCGGAGACCTGGGCCGACTACGTCGCCATCGCCGCCGCCGCCCACGGCAACGACCTGAACGGCGACGGCAGCGCCGACTACGGCTCATGTATCGCCAAGAAGCGCAATGCCCAGTCCTATTGGATGATCACGTCGATCGCCGCCGGCTACCTGCAATCCCAGGGCACGAGCCAGGGCGCCTTCTTCGACACCGATGACATGACGCCGCTGGTCGACAACCCGGCCTTCGAGGCGGCGCTCGACGTTTACCTGGAAACCACGCAGTTCGCCCCGCCGGACGAGACCAACCTGGACGTGGGTGACACGCGCGCCCTGTTCACCACCGGGCGCTGCGCCCTGACCCTGGATTGGGGCGACATCGGCACGCTCGCCATCGACCCCGAGACCTCCCAGGTGATCGACAAGGTCGGCGCCGTCATGCTGCCCGGGTCGCGCCAGGTGCTCGACCGCGACAGCGGTGAGATGGTCGAGTGCGACAGCGAGATTTGCCCGCATGCCGTGAACGGCGTCAACCGTGCCCCGTTCGCCGCCTTCGGCGGCTGGTCCGGCGGCATCAACGCCGCCGCCGACGATCAGGTCAAGCGGGCCGCCTATGCCTTCTTCAGCTACATGTCGCAGCCGGCCCAATCGAACCACGACGTCACCGTTGGCATCACCGGCTTCAACCCCTACCGCATCTCCCAGTTCGAAACCCTCGACAACTGGCTGGCCGCGGGCATGAGCGAGACGGCGGCCGACAGCTATCTGGGCGCCATCAAGGACAGCCTGAACAGCCCGAACATGGTGCTCGACCTGCGCATTCCACGCAACCAGGCCTACCAGCAGGTCGTGCTCGATACCGCCATCGCCCGCCTGCTGGCCGGGGAAATCGACAAAGCGCAGGCCATGCAGGCCATCGCCGCCGGCTGGTCGGAGTTGAACGAAGAAGAGGGCACCGACGCCCAGCTTGCGTTCTACCGCGCTTCCATCGGCGCCGACTGAGTCCTCCGGCTCGGTGACGCCGGCGCCGCGCCGCCGTCCGCCTCCGGGACGGCTGCGCGGCGCCGTCTCTTTAGTCCGCAGCGTTGCCGGATGCGCCCGGCGCATCCCACGGCGTCTGCCATCGGGCTCATGCCATATCATGCGCCAGCACCAAAGCTTCGCCGAATGGATCGACCGCGCCGCCGGCCAGATCATGATCTGGCCGGCGGTGCTTATCCTGCTCGCCTTCTCGATCTTCCCGTTGTTGGTGTCGGCCTATCTCACCGTCACCCGGTTCCGGCTGGCGCCCGGCGGTTTCGAGTTGCGCTATGTCGGCTGGCTGAACTTCAAGAAACTGCTGTTCGGCTCGCAGCAGTACCATCTGCTCGGGACCTTCTCCGCGTTGACCGCGACCGACTGGCTGATCTTCGCACTGGCGGCCGGCACCGCAGCCTGGCTGTTCGTCGGCGCGGTGCGCAGCGGCACGGTCGGTACGGTCGGGCTGATCGGCCGCCTGATCGCCGCCGCCGTCTTACTGGCTTTGCTGCTGCTGGCCCTGGCGGTCACCGGCGACGGCGCCTTTCCCGGCACCCTGGTGGTGACCGTGTTCTACGTGCTGGCCGGGGTGAGCGTGCAATTCCTGCTCGGCCTCGGCTTGGCGTTGCTGTGCGCCCAGCGCATCCTCGGGCGCAGCGTCTTTCGCGTCGTCTTCTTCATCCCGCTCACCGTCACGCCCGTCGGCATCGCCTACCTGTTCCGCATGCTGGCCGATGTCGGCAAAGGCCCGTTGACGCCACTACTGGCTGCGTTCGGCCTGGGGGAGGTCTCCTGGGCTGCGGACCCGTGGTCGGCGCGGCTGGTGGTGTTGATCGGCGACACCTGGCAGTGGACACCGTTCCTGTTTCTGATCCTGCTCGCTGCCGTGGAGAACCAGCCGCGCGACCAGGTCGAGGCGGCCCGGCTGGACGGGGCGGGCGACTGGCAGGTGTTCCGCGACGTCACCTGGCCAGCGATCGCGCCGGTGGCGGCGACCGTGGTGCTGATCCGGCTGATCGAGGCGTTCAAGATCATCGATTTGCCCAATATCCTGACCAACGGCGGCCCCGGCATCGCCACCGAGAGCCTGACCCTGCATGCCTTCATCGCCTGGCGCACCCAGGATCTGGGCGGTTCGGCCGCGGTCGGCTATACGCTCCTGGCCGTGGCGGTGGTGTGCTGCGTGTCGTTCTTCCACTTCGTGGTGCGGCGCGCCCGCGCCCACGAGCGACCGTGAGAGGACGGGCATGACCGACCACCGCGCCGGCCTGTGGCGCCGCCTGACCGAACCCAAATCCCTCGACCGCATGGCGCCGCTGCCGGCGCTGCTGACCTATGCCGCGCTGATCGCGTGGAGCGTGGTGGTGTTGTTCCCGCTCTACTGGCTTCTGATCACCTCCTTCAAGCTACCGGTGCAGGTCAACGACGGGCCGGACTATCTGCCGTTCCTCGACTTCCAACCGTCGTTGCATGCCTGGGAATACCTTTTCGTGACGGTCGGCAGCGACACGCTTCGGCCCTATGTCAATTCGTTGGTCGTGGCCCTGGCCAGCACCGTGCTGGCCACCCTGATCGGCAGCCTGGCGGCCTATGCGTTGGTGCGGGTGCGCTACCGGGTCAAGCTGGGCGCCGTGCTGGCGTTCCTGCTCATTCTGGCGGGCGTGGTGGTCGGAGTCCTGCGCTTCGGCATCGACTGGCGCGTTGCGCTGGCGGCCGGGACGGCGCTCATGCTTCTGGTTCTGCTCACCCTGGCGCCGCGGCTGCGCACGGCGGTCGGCAACGAGGACATCCAGTTCTGGATCATCTCCAACCGCATCCTGCCACCGGTGGTGGTGGTGCTGCCGATCTACATGATGTTCCAGCGGCTCGGCCTGCTGGATACCCATGTCGCTTTGATCGCCACCTACACCGCGGTCAACCTGCCCATCGTGGTGTGGCTGATGCGCGATTTCTTCGCCAGCATCCCGGTCGATCTGGAAGAGAGCGCGCAGTTGGACGGCGCGTCGCGCTTCGGCATCGTGTTCACCATCGTGCTGCCGTTGGCCCGCGCTGGCCTCGCCGCCACCTTCCTGTTGGTGCTGATCCTGGCCTGGAACGAATATCTCTTGGCGCTGTTCCTGTCGACGGCGGACGCCCAGACCATGCCGCTCCTGGTGGCGGCGCAGAACGCCACGCGCGGCCCGCAGTGGTGGACCATGTCGGCGCTGATCCTGATCATGATTGCCCCGGTGATCGCGCTCACCGCCCTGCTGCAGCGCGCCATCGCGCGCGGCTTGATCGTCGGCGCGGTCAAGGGGTGAGCAACGGGGCAGCGAGGCGCACGGAGGGAATGCCCATGCCGGCGGTGTCGGTCAAACTGGAACATCTATACAAGTCGTTCGCCGACATCCATGTCGTCAAAGGCCTGGACCTGGAGATTGCCGAAGGCGAGTTCCTGGTGCTGCTCGGACCCTCCGGCTGCGGCAAGACCACGGCCCTGCGCATGATCGCCGGGCTGGAAACCGTGAGCGACGGGCGCATCCTGATCGGCGGGCAGGACGTGACCCATGTGCTGCCCAAATATCGCAACATTGCCATGGTGTTCCAGTCGTATGCCCTTTATCCGCATATGACCGTGGCGGAGAACATCGGCTATCCCTTGCGCGTACGCCGGGTGCCGGCGGCCGAGCGTGCGGTCCAAGTGCGCGAGGCCGCCGCTAAAGTCGACCTGCTCGACCACCTGGAGCGGACGCCGCGGCAATTGTCCGGCGGGCAGCGCCAACGCGTCGCCTTGGCGCGCGCCATCGTCCGCCGGCCGGCCGTGTTTCTCATGGACGAGCCGCTGTCCAACCTGGATGCCAAGCTACGCGGGCGCATGCGCGCCGAACTGAAACACCTGCAGCAATCGCTCGGCGTCACCACGGTCTACGTCACCCACGACCAAATCGAGGCCATGACCCTGGGCCACCGGGTGGCGGTGATGCATGCCGGCATCCTGCAGCAGATCGGTCCGCCGGCCGAAATCTACAACGACCCGGCCAACCTGTTCGTCGCCGGCTTCATCGGCTCGCCGCCCATGAACGTCATCGCTGGCCGTCTCCGCGCCGGCCGCTTCGACAGCCCGGCCGGATCGGTCGCCGTGCCCGGCATGGCCGACCGCGACGGCGTCATCCTGGGCGTCCGGCCGGAGGATGTGGCCGTGGTCCCGGCCGGTCAGGGAGATTTCGCCGCCACCGTCTATTCGGTGGAGATGACCGGGCTGGAAAGCATCGTCACCTGTGCCGCCCACACCGGCACGCACCTGGCCGAAGCCGACGGCGTTCGGCCGGACCCGGGCGACGGCCAGATCGTCGCGCGCATGGGCCGGGATTTCGCAGCCGAGACCGATGGCCGGGTCGGCCTGCGCCTCACGCCCGACCGCCTGTATCTGTTCGATGCAGCCGACGGACGTCGGCTGCGCGCCTGACCGAGGGGCAAAGAGGAGGCTTCCGCCCATGGACCGCATCGATTTCGTGACCCGGCGCAACGGCCTGTTGCCCCTGACCCGGCTCGGTTTCGGCGGCGCCCCTTTGGGTAACCTGTACCGGGCAATCGACGAGGACACGGCACAGGCCACCCTGCAGGCCGCCCATGACGGCGGTGTGCGCCTGTTCGACACGGCGCCCTTGTACGGCCTGGGGCTGTCGGAGGAGCGCTTCGGCCGCGCCCTGGCGCACTGGCAGCGCGACGATATGGTGCTGTCCACCAAGATCGGCCGCGTGCTCGAGGACTGCGTCCCGGCGGACAAGACCCAGACCATCTTCCTCGACACGCCGGACCGGCGTTTCACCTACGACTATTCCTATGACGGCGTGATGCGTTCGCTGGAAGGCAGCCTGCACCGCCTCGGCACCGACCGGGTCGACATCCTTCTGGTGCACGACGTCGACATCTGGACCCACGGCAGCAAGGCGGCCTCGGATGCGCGCATCGCCGAAGTGCTGGACGGCGGCTTCCGGGCGTTGGACGACCTGCGCGGCGCCGGCACGGTCAAGGCCATCGGCGTCGGCGTCAACGAGTGGGAGGTGTGCGAATTCATGGCGCAGCGGGCGGATTTCGATCTGTTCCTGCTTGCCGGGCGCTACACGCTTCTGGAACAGGGCGCCCTGGACTCGTTCCTGCCGCTCTGTGTGGACCGCGGCATCGGCATCATGCTCGGAGGCCCGTACAACTCGGGCATCCTGGCCACCGGCGCCGTCGAGGGCGCCCGCTACAACTATGGCCCGGCCTCCGCCGAAATCCTGGAGCGGACGCGCCGGATCGAGCAGGTATGCGCCGCCCACCGCGTCGCCCTGCCGGCGGCGGCAATGGCCTTCGTGCTCGCCCACCCGGCCGTCACCACCATCATCCCCGGGGCCCTTGCCCCGAGCGAGGTGCATCGCAATATCGAGCTGGTGAGCACACCGATCCCCGCGGGCTTGTGGTCGGATCTGAAGACGGCCGGGTTGATCCGTGCCGACGCACCGGTCCCCGGCGACTGATTGTGCGCTGCGGCTGGCCCGTGGTTATGTGGTCAGGAACCCGATGGTATTTTGATTTTTGCTCAAATTCGTTTTAGAACGGATGGCACCCGTCTGCTGAGGGGAGTGCCGGAGTCAAACGCCATGCAGATCGATGCCCATGTCCACCTTTGGCGGCTCGACCGCGGCGATTACGGCTGGCTGACGCCGGATCTGGCACCGATCCACCGGGATTTCGGCCCCGAGCATCTGGTGCCCTTGCTGCATGCGGAGGGGGTCGACGGCGTGGTCCTTGTGCAGGCCGCCCCCACCCTGGCCGAGACCGAGTATCTCCTGTCGCTCGCCGCTGACCATGACTTCGTGAAGGGGGTCGTCGGCTGGGTCGACTTCGAGGCCCCGCATGCGCCGGACGACCTGGCGCGCCTGGCCGGGCACGCCAAGTTCAAGGGCGTGCGGCCGATGATCCACGACATCGCCGACGACGATTGGATGGTGCGCCCAGCGCTTGCGCCGGCCTTCCGAGCTGTTGCCGAACTCGGCCTGCGTTTCGATGCCCTGATCCGGCCGCGCCACCTGTCCCGCCTGATGCGCTTGGTCGACAGGTACCCCGACCTGCCCGTCATGGTCGACCATGCCGCCAAGCCGGACATCGCCGGCGGCGGCTTCGAGGTCTGGGCCCGGGCCATCGCCGCCATTGCCGCCGCACGGCGCGCGATGTGCAAAGTGTCCGGTCTGGTGACCGAGGCCGGACCGGATTGGTCGGTGGATCGGATACGACCCTACACTGAGCACTTGATCGACTGTTTCGGCACCGAGCGCCTGGTGTTCGGCAGCGATTGGCCAGTGGTGACGTTGCGCACCGGTTACGCCGACTGGATGGATGCCGTGCGCACGCTGTTTGCCGATCTGAGCGGAGCCGACCGCAACCGGGTGTTCGGCGCCAACGCCGTGGCGTTTTACGGACTTTAGGCGAAAGCCTCATCCATCAATTCCGAGCAGCGCGTCATCCCCGGTCGACGCACCGGCACTTCTTGGAACGTCAGGAACCCATCCGCTTGTCGGATGTTGCCGCACAGTGGGGGCTGATGTGCCCTGCCGGAGATAGCGTCCGTGATCAAAGGTCCTTATAAGGCGCACTGTGGCGACGGAGTGATTCGTATTCGAACGCCGGGGAACGGAGAACCATGATGCGCTCATTGCTTGGGCTTCAGTTGATCGGAATGGTCGGACTCCTGGCCGCCTGCCAGGAGCAGGAGGTCACCCCGGTCGACGTGATCCGGCCGGTCAAGACCATGGTGGTGGGCAGCATCGATCCGTTCGCCGAGCGCTGGTTTGCCGGACGCGCCAAGGCGACCCAGGAAGTCGATCTGTCGTTCCGGGTGTCCGGACCGCTGGTCGCGTTTCCGGTCCAGGTCGGCACCGAGGTGGCGGCCGGCGATCTCCTGGCACGCATCGATCCGGCGGATTTCCAGGCCGAAGTGGACCGTTTGGCGGCCAGCCTGGACCGCACGCGGGCCGCGCTGCGGAACGCCGAGCTGACCTTGGCGCGCTCCACCGAGCTGCGCAGCCGGGGGCATGTGGCCCAGGCCAAGCTGGATGAGGATGCCGCCTTGGCAGATCAAGCCAAGGCCGACGTGGCCGCCGCCGAGGCGGCACTGGCCAGTGCCCAGCTCCAGCGCGACTATACCCGCCTCGCCGCCCCGTTCGCCGGCACCGTGGTGGCGACCTACGTCCAGAACTTCGAGGATGTGCAGGCCAAACAGGCGGTGCTGCGCGTGCTCGACACCTCGCGCATCAAAATGGTGGTGGATATCCCGGAGACCATGATCTCCTATGCTCCCACCGCCTTCGACATCCGGGTCGTCTACGACGCGTTTCCGGAACACGTGATCCCGGCGCAGATCAGTGAGATCGGCACCGAGGCCAACCTGACAACCCGCACCTATCCGGTGACCCTGATCATGGACCAGCCGGAGGCGTTTCGCATCTTGCCCGGCATGGCCGGGCGGTCGACCGGACGCGCCCCGGCGAGTCCGGGCACGGAGGGTCACATCGTCCCGGTCACGGCGATCGCCAGCGGCGAGACCACCGACGAGACCACGGTGTGGGTTGTGGATACGGACGCGCGAACCGTGTCATCGCGGCAGGTCGCGATCGGACCGCTGACCGACCAAGGCATCACGGTGACCGATGGACTGTCCGAAGGGGACGTCATCGTCACCGCCGGCGTCAGTTTCCTGCGCGACGGGCAGCCCGTCCGCCTGCTCGACGAATAGGCCGGATAGGCGGAGGCCCCCATGAACCTGGCACAGATGGCCGTCAATTTGCGGCCGTTCACCTATTTCGTCTATGTCCTGGTGTTCGTCACCGGCATTGCCGCCTTCTTCGGTCTGGGACAGCTCGAAGATCCCGCCTTCACGGTCAAGACGGCGATCGTCGTGACCACCTATCCCGGCGCCAGCGCCGAGGAGGTGGAACTCGAGGTCACCGACCGCATCGAGCTGGCGCTGCAGGAAATGAAGCAGCTCGACTATCTCGAGTCGTTTTCGCGCGCCGGCCTGTCCTACATCACCGTCAACATCGAATCCGAATACTGGTCCGATCGCCTGCCGCAGGTCTGGGACGAAATGCGGCGCAAGATCCGCGACATCGAGCACCAATTGCCGCCCGGGGCCGGACGTCCGTCGGTGCACGATGACTACGGCGACGTCTACGGCCTGCTCCTGGCCATGACCGGCGAGGGATTCAGCTACGCCGAGCTCGAGCGATACGCCAAGGCGGTGAAGCGCGAGCTCGGACTGGTCGACGGGGTGGCTCGGGTCGAATTGGGCGGGGTCCAGCCGCGCGTGATCTACCTCGACATCAGCCAAACCCAGATGGCGGAACTGGGGCTGACCTCGGAAAACCTGATTCAGACTCTGCAGACGCAGAACGCCGTGGTCGATGCCGGTGCCCTCAACAGCCGGGACAAACGCCTGCGCATTGCGCCCACGGGGACGTTCCGAAGCCCGACCGACATCGGCGATCTGACCATCCGGGGCGATGCCGGCGAGGGCTCCGGCGACGAAAACGCCTCCGGGTTGATCCGCATCCGCGACATCGGCACCGTCCGCGAGGGCTACCAGGAACCGCCGTCCAGCCTGACGCGCTTCGACGGCATGCCGGCGCTGTCGATCGCCATCACCAATGTGGACGGCGTCAACGTGGTCGATCTGGGGCAGCGCATCGATGCGCGTCTGGAGGAATTGATCGCCGAACTGCCGCTCGGCATCGAGCTGCACCGGCTGCACTGGCAATCCGACGTCGTCGCCGAGGCGGTCAACGGCTTCCTGATCTCCTTTGCCGAGGCGGTTGCCATCGTGCTGGTGGTGCTCGCCCTGTTCATGGGTTGGCGCATGGGGCTGATCATCGGCATCGCGCTCATCGCCACCATCCTGGGCAGCTTCATCCTGATGCAGATTTTCGGCATCGATCTGCAACGCATGTCCCTGGGCGCCTTGGTCATCGCCTTGGGCATGATGGTGGACAACGCCATCGTGGTGGCCGACGGCTATGTGGTGCGCCTGCAGAAGGGCATGGACAAGGTCAAGGCGGCGGTGGAAGCGGCCTCGGCACCGTCCCTGCCGTTGCTCGGTGCCACGGTGATCGCCGTCATGGCGTTCTATCCGATCTTTGCCTCGACCCAGGATGTGGGCGAATACTGCGCCACGCTGTTCTCCGTGGTGGCGATCTCGCTCCTGGTGAGCTGGGTGGTGTCGATCACGCTGACGCCGCTGCAGTGCATCGATTGGATGCCGACCGTGAAGGGCGGCGGTGGCGAGGGTGCGTACAATTCCGGTTTCTATCGCGCCTATCGCGGATTCCTCGGCGTGGCGATCCGGTTCCGGCTGATCACCATCGTCTGCCTGGTCGCCATGCTCGGGGCAGCGGTGACCAGCTTCGGCAACGTCAAGCAACTGTTCTTCCCGGACTCCTCCATGCCCAAGTTCATGGTCGACGTCTGGCTTCCGGAGGGCGCGCGCATCGAGGTCGCTTCCGCCAGCGTGCGCGGACTGGAGGAGTCTTTGATGGCCGACGACCGGGTCACCGGCGTGGCGACCTTCGTCGGCGGCGGACCCCCCCGATTCTATTTGCCCGTGGAGCCGGAGAAACCGTACGCGTCATACGCTCAGTTGATCGTCAACGTGGCCGATTTCGGGACCGTGCCGGCCCTGCTGGACACGGTGTCGACACAGGCGGTGGAAACCATGCCGAATGCGCTGGTGGTGCCGCGGCCCTATGGCGTCGGACCCAGCAACACCTGGAAGTTGGCGTTGCGCATCAGCGGCCCGGCGGATGCCGACCCGCAGGTGCTGCGGTCGTTGGCTGGACAGGTGCAAGACATCCTGGCCGCCGAACCCCTGGCGGCGTACTCGCGCACCAACTGGCGCCAGCGCGTGCTGACGGTGCGCCCGCAGTTCAGCCAGGACCGCGGCCGCTGGGCCTCGGTGACCCGGGAGGACATGGCCGACGCGACCAAGCGCACGTACGACGGCTATCAGATCGGCCTGTACCGCGAGCAGGACGAATTGATCCCGATCCTGCTGCGCAGCCCCGAAGCGGAACGGCAAAACTTGAGCGGATTCGACGTCATCCAGGTGCGGCCGAGCCGAACCACCGTCACCGTGCCCCTGTCCCAGGTGGTGACCGAGGTGGACACCACTTGGGAAGATCCGCTGATCTGGCGCTACGATCGCCGGCGCACCATCACGGTGCAGAGCAATCCGATCCCCGGCGTCACCTTCCCGACCCTGCGGGCGGCCGTGGTGCCGGAGATCGACGCGATCGCATTGCCGCCAGGGTACCGCATGGATTGGGGCGGCGAGTTCGAGAGCACGGTCAAGGCCCAGGCCTCGCTGGTCCCGGGCGTGATCCCGGCGCTCGGCATCATGGCGGTGATCATCGTCGCCCTGTTCAACGCCTTCCGGCCGCCGCTGGTGATCATCCTCACCATCCCGTTCGCCCTCATCGGCATCACCTTCGGCCTGCTGGGCACGGGCACGCCGTTCGGCTTCATGGCGCTTCTGGGGGCCATGAGTCTGGCCGGCATGATGATCAAGAACGCCATCGTGCTGTTGGACGAGATCAATGCCAACCGGGCCCTCGGCCTGAACCGGTATGACGCCGTGATGGAAGCCGGCGTGTCGCGCCTGCGGCCCGTGGCCTTGGCCGCAGCGACCACGGTGCTCGGCGTCATCCCGCTCCTGCAGGATGTGTTCTGGGTCGGCCTCGCCGTCACCATCATGGCCGGCCTCAGCTTCGGCACCGTGCTCACCATGATCGCCGTGCCGGTGTTCTACGCCACCCTGTATGGACTCAAACGGCCGAAGGCGCCGGAGCCGACGGCCGAACCAACCGCCGAACCGGTCGCGGCGTAACCCGGCTCCGCGCAGCGGCACAGGGACACGGACCAGGATGTCACGGAGCGTGCCAAGCGATGTTCAAGAATCCCCTGCTCCCCTGTGGTTCGGCGTGTTCGGCAGCGCCGGCTTCTACGGCGCCCTGCGCACCGACCTGCCGGTGCTGCACCTGGTGGCGGACGATTTCAATCGGGTCACCTTCCACCTGCTCGACCAGTTGCCGATGCCGTTCCTGACCACGCTGGTGGTGGTGCTGGCGGCATTCCTGTTCATCGTCACCAGCGTGGTCAGCGCCGCCTTTGTGCTCGGTATGTTCTCCACCGGCGGCGATCCCAACCCGAGCACGCGCGTCAAGCTGATCTGGGGCGTGATTCTGGCTGCGCTAATGATTGTTTTGGGCCGCAGATGGACACAGATGAACGCAGATAGGGCACCGCCTGCCTGCCGAGGCGCGAAGCGCAAGACAACCTTATTGCCTGCGGCGCGTCGGGGCTGCGCAGGTGGCCCCGGCATCCAGAAACCATCTGCGTTCATCTGTGTCCATCTGCGGCCAAATCCCCTTAGAATACCCCTGACGTGTGATCGCAACTGCCATATCTCGAACTCCCCACAAGATATGGTGCGAGAGAATCACAAGAAGCCCGGATGAGGGAACACCAAGTCATCGCAAAGTCACCGTTAGGGGCCTTTGGTATTGTTTGCTTTTAAACCAATGTGCGGAAATCGTGACCGACGCGGCGTTCCGCCGTTGGACCCGCTTCAGCCGGCCCGGACCGGGATCAGCGCTCATGAGTCCCGTGCTTTTCTGGCTGCGCGAGGCGCGCTGAAGCACGCCCTACGTGAATGGATCCATGAGTCGATCCTACCGATTGTTGGTGTAAGGCTACTCATATGTCGGCCCGGAGCGCCCTGACCGTACCGACGTTTTCAGATAGTCGGCCACAAACACCCCGTAGCGGGCCTTGCGCTCCGGGGACCAGTCCTTGAAGCCGAGCATGCGGCCGGTGCAGGCCGCAGCCCCACACAGGCACGGCCCCTCGGTGACGATCTCGTATTCGGTGGTGCCGTAGTCGAAGGTCACCTCGTCGCCGGCGGCAATCGCCCGCCGGGCCAGGAAATCGTAGCCACCCTCCGCACTGCTGCGCACATTCAGGTTCGGATCGCAGCAATGGTTCAGATAGGTCGCCGGTTCGGCCGGCACGAAATGCACGTGCCAATCCCACTGGATCGTGTGCGTCGTGCGCTCGGCCGACACCTCTGCCGGTTCGGCCCGCAGCACCCGATCCCCCAGCGCAAACGCGCGCAGCGCCACCACCCCACGCCCTTTTCCCCCAAGCCGCTGAACCGTGACCGACCTGTTCGACATCTTTCACGTTCCCTTGATGACGATCCGTCAATCCTTCTTGGAATACTTAATTACAATCTGAACCACCGACACCCAGAGTGCCCGACGCGGTCGTCATCGTCGACGTGCCCGATGATGATGCCTCCTCCAGCGCAACCTTCTCCATGTCCGACTATTATGTCGGCGCCTCCCGCGCCAAACATCTGCTGTGCATCGCGGCGACGGACGCGCGGACCAACGCCTGATCGGATCGTTGCCGACCGGCGGCCCGACCTGGCGACGGCGCCCCTTTCACCCCAACCGTCGGCCTCATCTCAAACGGTCACCAAAAGGGCCGCAGGTGTCATACCAACAAACGGAAGGATTGACTCATGGATCTATTCACGTAGGGCGTGCTTCAGCACGCCTCGCGTAGCCAGAAAAGCACGGGACTCATGAGCGCTGATCCCGGTCCAGGCCTGCTGAAGCTGGTCCAACGGCGGAACGCCGCGTCGGTCACGATTTCCGCACATTGGTGTCACTTCTCCGCCAGCACGATGTCGGGCGCTGCGAGGCCGGTGCGCAGGCGGGTCAGGTGGAAGCGGATCACCAAGTCGTCGGGACGGATCTCGGCCAGGGATTCGAAGGCGCGTAGGGCTTCGGTCGGGGCATGATCGAGCAAGGTGAAGGCGCTGCGGTACGCTTCCAGCCAATCGGCCGAGGCTGTGCCGGCCGTTGCCGGTTCGGTGAGCGGCTCGAACACCTCGACGGCTTCCGTCTTGCCTTTGAACAACACCCGGGCGAGCGGGCGAACCTCCACATCACCGACCCGCTCGACGGTATCCCGGCTCACCAGCATGCGCGTGCCGAAGAGGCGGTTGGCACCCTCCAACCGGGCCGCGGTATTCACGGCATCGCCGGCCGCCCCGTACTTCAGCCGTTCCACCGAGCCGAAATTGCCAACCATGGCCACCCCGGTATGCAGGCCCAGCCGAGTGATGCCAAAGGGCAGCCCGCCTTGCTCAGCCTTGTGCGAAAAGTCGACGGCAAAGGTGTCGATGCTACGCGCCGCCCGGAAGGCGCTCACGGCGTGATCGTCCGTCGTGATCGGGGCACCGAACATGGCGAAGACGGCATCACCGATGAAATCCACCACAATGCCACCACGTTCGGCGACCAGGCGGCACACTTCTTCTAAGTAGGTATTGAGCAGCGGCACCACCTCTTCTGGCGGTCTGGATTCGGACAGGGCGGTGAAGCCGGCGATGTCGGTGAACAACAGGCTCACGTCGCGCCGTTCGCCACCCAGGTAGAAGCGCTCCGGGTCCTGCAGCAGCGCTTCGACCACATCGGGCGCCACGTAGCGGCCGAACAGGTCTCGGATGCGCTGACGTTCCCGCAGCCCGTTGACCATCTGGTTGAAGGCCGTGCTGGCCGAGTTGAACTCGCGGATGATGCTGCGCGGTAGCTTGCCCACATCTTCCAGGTGCCGACCCTTGACCTGCTCGGCCGCCTCGGCCAGCCGGACCACTGGCCGGCTGATCGCCCGACCGATCAACAACGACACCGCAATCGCCACGATGAACACGCCGATGCAAGCGATGGCGATTGTGCGCAATGTGTCCAGTTCGCCCAGGGTTTGGTCGGCCGGGGTGTAGGCTCCATAGGTGACCACGACCCCGCCGTCTTCGATGTCCGTGTCGTACATGACGGCATAGGCGCCGCCACCGCTGGGCGTATGGACGACCTGCGCCGTCCCCTCCAACTCGCGCCGAATCGGACGCGGGAGCGACCGGCCGCGCTGCCAGAGATGGGGCAGGACCGGATCGTCCAGCATGGAGAGCGGCGGCAACGGCAAGGCTGGTCCCAAACCGTCCACGTCGAACGACAGGCCAGGGTAGGCCAGCACATGGGTGTTGTTGAGCAGAATGAAGGGGGTTTGCCCCATCCGCGCCGCCACTTCGCCCAGGAAGGCCGACAGGCTGCGCACGGTCACGGCCGTGGCCAGAATGCCGGCGAATTCACCGTTCCGGCGCACCGGGGCCGAGACGGTGATCATCGGTTCCTGGATGCCCGGGCTCCAGATCGGCGTGTTCCAGCGCGGTCCATCCGCCGTGACCGCCGTTTCCATGATTTGCGGCAGGGTTGGCAGTTGGCTGAAATCCTCGCCGAGCTGCGGTGGGCCATTGCTCGGGTAGATGTCCGCAGAAAAATCGGGGCGGATAAAGGCCATGCCGAGCGCCTGTGGCAGGGTCGCCAACATGTCAGCCGCCACCTGCGCCATGGCCTCCGGCACCTCCGGGTCGAGCCAGTCGCGGCTGGCCGAGGTTGCGACGAATCCCAGCAGGCGCTCGACCGGATAGAGGTGATCGAACACACTGGCCTTGATCTCGTTCAAGGTCTTGTTGATGCGCTCGGTCACCAACGCGTGGGTGGATTGGCCGGCCCGCGGCAGCACCATGCCCAGAACCAGAACCAGGGCAATGGCTGTCACGCTGGTGAAGGTGAGCGCCAGGACCAGGGTGATCGACGGCCGGATAGACCGGAGCTTGCGCATCTTCGCCAAAGCGGAACCCTCTCACGGGAACGGGTCGATGCTGACCGGTGTCTCGACGGGCCGGTCGGCCACCCGCTCTCCCGGAAGTTTAAAGGGATGTGGGTGTGCACGCGGTTCCCTTGTACGGCGCTTTGAGCGTATCATGGCCGCCCAGACAAAAAGATCTGCGGGCATATGTCGCAGGGAGTCCGCTGTGATTTGCTCATTGAGCATGAACTGGCATCTTCCTACGGCCTGTCCGCGCCGATCGCCCAAGGGGGTTTCCCCACCGAGCCACAGCGCAAGGGAGCACGGGCCGCCAGCGCCCGCGAACGCCGAATGCCAGGACACATCGAGCCGCGGCCGAGTGAGGCCACGTCTTTCCTGTACGGGGCCAATGCCACTTACATCGCCGAGTTGTACACGCGCTACCTGACCGAACCGGAGCTGGTCGACACGGGCTGGAAGAGCTTCTTCGCCACGCTGGACGACGACAGCCGCGAGGTGCTGCGCGAATTGCACGGCGCCTCCTGGGCACCCTCGGACCAATCGGTCATCGGCAACGGTGAAGCGGAAGAGCCGCCGTTGTCGGCCGCGGCACCCTCCGGCGCGGCCACACCGATCCAGCGCTTCCTGGGCGGGCACGGTACGGTCGACCAGGTGCGCACCAGCATCCTCGACAGCATTCGCGCACTCATGATGATTCGGGTGTACCGGGTGCGTGGCCACCTATTGGCCAAGCTGGACCCGCTCGGGCTGGAGAAACGGGACTATCACGACGAGCTCAGGCCGACGACTTACGGCTTCGGTCCGGCCGATTACGAGCGGCCGATCTTCCTGAACTACTCGCTCGGCATGGAAAGCGCCACGCTGCGCCAGATACTGGACACGCTGCATGCCACCTATTGCCATCACATCGGCGTGGAGTTCATGCACATCCAGGATCCGGCGCAGAAGGCCTGGATTCAGGAGCGCATCGAGGGCGCGCGCAACCACACCGACTTCACGGTCAACGGCAAGCGCGCCATCCTGGAACGCCTGACCGCGGCGGAAACCTTCGAGCGTTTCCTGCAGCTTAAATACACCGGCACCAAGCGCTTCGGCCTGGACGGCGGCGAAGCCCTGATCCCGGCCATGGAGCAAATTCTCAAGCGCGGCGGCCAACTCGGCCTCACCGACGTGGTCATCGGCATGGCGCACCGCGGCCGGCTCAACCTGCTCGCCAATTTCATGGGCAAGCCGTTTTCCGCCATCTTCTCGGAGTTCGAAGGCAACCTGTCCAATCCGGAAGACGTGCAAGGCTCGGGCGACGTCAAGTACCACCTGGGTACATCCAGCGACCGGGACTTCAACGGCAACGTCATGCACCTGTCGCTGACCGCAAATCCCTCGCACTTGGAAGCGGTCAACCCGGTGGTGAGCGGCAAAGTACGCGCCAAACAGCGGCAGAATGCCGACGATGACCGCTCCAAGGTCATGGGCCTGCTGCTGCACGGCGACGCCGCCTTCGCCGGCCAGGGCCTGGTGGCCGAAACCCTGCTGCTGTCCGAACTCAAGGGCTATAAGACCGGCGGCACCATCCACTTCGTCATCAACAACCAGATCGGTTTCACCACCACGCCGCAATACGGCCGCTCCGGCCCCTATCCCACCGAGGTCGCCAAGTCGATCCAGGCGCCGATCTTCCACGTCAACGGCGACGACCCCGAAGCCGTGGTGCACGTGGCCCGCATCGCCACCGAGTTCCGGCAGAAGTTCAAGAAAGACGTGATCATCGACATGGTGTGCTACCGCCGCCATGGACATAACGAGGGTGACGAGCCGGCCTTCACCCAGCCGATCATGTACCGCAAGATCAAGATTCACCCGACCGTCCGGGAGCTGTACGCACAACAACTGATCACCGAGCAAGTATACACGGAAGCGGAAACCGACAAGGTTACACAGGATTTCTTCAAGAAACTCGAAGGCGATTTCGAGGCCGCCTCATCGTACAAACCGAACAAGGCGGATTGGCTGGAAGGCAAATGGGCCGGCCTCAGCACCAGCCGGGGCGAGGAAGACGCCAAGGCACATACGGCCGTGCATACGGAACTGCTGCGCGAAGTTGGCACGGCGCTGACCACCCTGCCGGCGGATTTCGACGTCCACCCGAAGATCAGCCGGCTGCTCAAGACCAAACAGAAGATGTTCGACACCGGCGACGGCATAGACTGGGCGACGGGCGAGGCGCTGGCCTTCGGCACCCTGCTGGTGGAAGGCACCCATGTCCGCCTGAGCGGGCAGGATTGCGGGCGCGGCACCTTCTCGCAACGCCACGCCATCCTGTACGATCAGAGCACGGAATATCGGTACGTGCCGCTCAACTTCGTCCGACCGCGCGAACAGGCCAAGATCGAGGTGCACGACAGCCCCCTGTCGGAAGCCGCGGTGCTGGGCTTCGAGTACGGCTACACCCTGGCCGAACCATACGGTCTGGTCATGTGGGAAGCGCAATTCGGCGATTTCGCGAACGGCGCTCAAGTGATCATCGACCAATTCATCAGCTCCGGGGAGTCCAAATGGCTGCGGCTGTCCGGACTGGTCCTGCTGCTGCCACACGGCTATGAGGGCCAGGGGCCTGAACACTCCTCGGCCCGGCCGGAGCGCTATCTGCAATTGTGCGCGGAAGAGAACATGCAGGTGTGCAACATCACCACGCCGGCGAACTACTTCCACGCCCTGCGCCGGCAGGTGCGCCGCACGGTGCGCAAGCCGTTGATCGTGATGACGCCGAAATCGCTGCTGCGCCACAAGCTGTGCGTGTCCAACCTGAACGACTTCAACATCGGCTCCCAGTTCCAGCGCATCATCCCCGAAACGGCGGCGGGGCAAGCCAGCCCGGACAAGATTCGACGCGTCGTGTTGTGCAGCGGCAAGGTTTACTACGACCTGGTGCAAGAGCGGGACAGCCGCGGCATCACCGACATCGCCATCCTGCGCGTCGAGCAGCTTTACCCGTTCCCCTTCACGCTGCTGGGCAAGGAGCTGCACAAGTACCCCAACGTGGCCGAGGTCGTCTGGTGCCAGGAAGAGCCTGAGAACATGGGCTATTGGTTCTTCGTCGACCGCCGCATCGAAACCGTGCTGTCGCGGCTCGATGTGCCGGCAAAGCGGCCGCGCTACGCCGGCCGCCCGGCGGCAGCCTCCCCGGCCACCGGCTCGAACCGGCGCCACCATGTGGAACAGGCAGCCCTGGTTTCGGACGCGCTGACCCTCTAAGCGGTCGTTCCGTCCCCCTCGATCGATCCACGGACTTGAAACAGAACGACAAACAGGACGTACATCCATGGCAACCGACATCACCGTTCCGGCCCTCGGCGAATCCGTGACCGAGGCAACGGTCGCGCGCTGGCTGAAAAAGCAAGGCGACGCCGTACAGGCGGACGAAGCTCTGGTCGAATTGGAAACCGACAAGGTTACGCTCGAGGTCAACGCGCCAGCGGCCGGCGTGCTCTCGGAAATCCTCGCCGGCGAGGAAACCACGGTCGAGGTCGGAGCACTGCTCGGCCGTATCGCCGAGGGCGCCGCCGCCGCAGCCCCGGCAGCGCAACCGGCCGCTGCCGCTCCGGTGCCGGCCGCCGTACCGACACCGCCCCCGGCCGGCCCGGCCAGCGACGTGCTTTCCCCCGCCGTCCGCAAGCTGGTGGGCGACGACCGGCTCGACCCGGCGCAAATTCCGGCCTCGGGTAAGGACGGCCGGTTGACCAAGGAAGACGTGCTGGCCCATCTGGAAACCCGTCCGGCGGCGCCGGTCGCAGTGGCGTCCGCGCCCGTGCCCGCTCCAGCCCCTGCGCCGGCCCCGGTACCGCGCCCGGTGTTCACTGCGGCCTCGTCCATGCCTCGACCGCGCGCCGATCTGGAAGAGCGGGTGCGCCTGACCCGGTTGCGCCAGCGCATCGCCGAGCGCCTCAAGGACGCTCAGAACACGGCGGCCATGCTGACCACCTTCAACGAGGTGGACATGACCAACGTCATGGCCATGCGCAACCAGTTCAAAGACAGGTTCGAAAAGAAGCACGGCGTGCGGCTCGGTTTCATGTCGTTCTTCGTCAAGGCCTGCATCGTCGCGTTGAAGGAGTTCCCGGCGGTCAACGCCGAGATCGACGGCACCGACATCGTCTACAAGAACTACTACGACATCGGCGTGGCTGTCGGCTCGCCGCAGGGCCTGGTGGTTCCGGTGGTGCGCGATGCGGACAAGATGAGCTTTGCGGACATCGAAGCCAAGATCGCCGATCTGGGCAAACGGGCCCGCGACGGCAAACTGGCGATCGAAGAGCTGACCGGCGGCACCTTCACCATCACCAATGGCGGCGTGTTCGGCTCGCTGATGTCCACGCCGATCCTGAACCCGCCCCAGTCCGGCATCCTGGGCATGCACAAGACCCAGGACCGCCCGGTCGCGGTCAACGGCAAGGTGGAAATCCGCCCGATGATGTATCTGGCCGTGAGCTACGACCACCGCATCATCGACGGCCGCGAGGCGGTCAGCTTCCTCGTCCGCGTCAAGGAATGCATCGAAGACCCGCAACGCGCATTGTTGGATGTCTGATCGACGTTGCCGCCGCGGGAGGTGCTCGGGCGCATCCCGCGATGGCAGGAAGCCTGCTTCGCCCCGTCATGGGGCTGTGCACAGAGATTCTGACTCTGGGACTGGTTTCGGGCTACGGAATTGCTAACGGTATTGGGGCGGTGGGGATGGACAGGCGAGCGCGTCCCCTTGTGTCCATGCTGGTTTGGGACGGCGACGGGACCGACGAGGCGTCTGGTGTCGGGGATGGTCAGGAATGGCGCATGGACCACCTCGGCGCCCCAGTCGACCCGGACGCAGTGTGATGGCTCGACGATGGATGACGCCGAGCCGCAAGGTGCGTTCACGGACGGGCATCTCTCGCCGGCCAAGCAAGGATCACAAGCTTGGTTTTGTGGATCCGCTGACATGATGAGACCGACGGTCGATGAACCGCATTGGTCGTGCGGCTACTCCCGCGCCGGCAAAGGAAAGCAGAACTTTCTGTAAAAACTCTCTGGCACTCGCTTCATTTTCAGCATTAGCCAGAACAAGGGTCTCAGATGCTCAAACGCTTCTTTATACGTCTTGAATTCCCGCCATGAGCGTTTGGGAAGCGTCATCATGTGGTCCAGATCCTCGTCCGTCAACTGCAGCCGGGACTTGACCATTTCGATAATATACTGAGGACATTCTTGCGCTTGGGAAACATCGTCCAGTGCATCGTTCCGATTCATGAAACCGGACCGTACGTTCGCCGCGTGAGATAGGAGACGGGTGTCGAAACTCCCGCGTCGCGGAAAGATATAGGTGTGATTGAAGGCCGTAAACAAGTTCTCGAGGTGATGGCCGCCATAGTATTTCCAATGATAGGTCTCACTCAAGAGCTTGCGTGCATCGGCTTTGTTGTAATCGGCGTACCACAAAGGCCGTAGGCGCTTGATGCCCTTGAGCACACAGTAATACAGAAAACGCCAAATCGTGAGGTTTGGAAAGCTTGGCAGGGCCGTCAACCGTCCATAGGCTCTATGCACGCTTTCTATGTATTTGCCATCGATATAGGTCGTATCAAGCGGTGCTATGCCCTCGGTCCGAAAGGTATGACCCTCCAGAATGGTGCCAATGCCGTGCTGATCGGCGGCCATATAGGCCGTGGTCGTCAGGGCGATATCCGTTGCGACTTCCGGATCCCCGAGCCCCGCTGCCATGAAGGCACGGTAAATATCACTATTCTCCCATGTATCAACAACGTGTGTATAAAGATCGATATTGAGCTTGTCCAAAAGATTGTAGATGTTCTGGGTAGCGATCGGCGAATTCCAGGTGTTGTCGTAATGGACGGCCAATGGGCGCAGACCATTTTCCACCGCCATGTGCATCAGGTAGGATGAATCTGTTCCTCCACTGACGCCAATCACGCAGTCATATTTCTTACTCTTGCCAGATTTCCGAATCGCGGCAAACATTTCGTCAAGCTTTTGTTTCCCTTCCAATCCAGTCGGATAGATGCGGCACAGGTTATCGTGTAGTTTGCAGTAATTACAGACGCCTTCATCATCGAAAACAATCGATGGGACGGTGTCATCATATACGCATCGGGTGCAAATCTGTCGATTTCTCATCGCATCAGTGACCGCCGAATATGGAGCTCTGGATAATTGACCAGCACGTTCCGGTTTGTCGCCTTCTGATAGAAGAAAAGAGCCCCGGCTGCAGCCGCCTGGGCCCCTCCTTGCTTGATCACGGCGGCAAGGTCGTCCCGGGTGCGCGCGCCACCGACCGCGATCACAGGAACCGACACGGCAGTCGCGACCTCTTGCACAAGGGGAACATCGTACCCCTGCATGCTGCCGTCCCGGTCGATCGAGTGCAGAAGGAGCTCCCCCGCACCAGCGTCGACCATTCTGCGAGCGAAGGTCGTCGCAGACTCGTTTAACGCATGGCTGCCGCTGCGCACGTACGGCCGGGCCATCCCGTCAGGATCGCGGCGAACATCCACGGATACCACGATCGCTTGGCTTCCGGTGAGCCGAGCGGCGGCCGTGACGAACGCGGGATCGGTTGCCGCGCTGTTCACCACCACCTTCTCGCAGCCGGCCGCCAGAACCCTGCGCACCTGGTCAAGCGTGCGGATTCCACCGCCATAGCCAAACGGCACCGACACGAAACGGGCCTGCTGTGCCAATAGGCCATAGTCTGGGTCGCGCCCCTCAACCGTTGCGCGAATATCGAGGAGGAATATCTCTTCAGCACGCAGGGTGTTGAAGATATGAATCGTATTAACTGGATCGCCGATATAGTGGGGCGATGAAAACTGTCGGGTTTTGACCAGCCGGCCACCAGCCATCGAAAGACAAGGGATAATCCGAGGGTTAAGCATGTTGCGCAACTGCCAGGAAGTTCCGGAAAAGTTTTTCTCCCCAGATTTGGCTTTTTTCCGGGTGAAATTGGGTGCCGAAGATCCGTCCTTTTTGAATAACTGAAGGGAAGTCAAGGCCGTACGATGTTACTCCGACGAGCGCGGAGGTGTCGGCGTTATCCAAATGGTAGGAATGCACAAAATAGAATTCGCTACCGTCTTCGATCCCCTCGAGAAGCGGACTTGGCTGTTGCTTCGTGACGGCGTTCCACCCGATGTGCGGAACACGAATGGTCTCACCGTCTTGATTCGTCCGAAAACGAATGACAGAACCGGGAAGCCAGCCAAGACCAGGTAGGGCCCCCTCTTCGCTGCGCTCGGCCATGATCTGCATGCCAAGACAAATGCCGAGCACGGGCACACCGGCCATCAAAATCCGGTCGCTCAAAGGCCGTTCCAGACCGTGTTCACGCATGGTGCCGACGCCGGCATCAAAGCTGCCCACACCGGGCAAAATGATCGCTTGCGCATCCTTCAACTCGGATGGCCAGGTCACCTCACTCGGGGTTCCACCGACGCGGCGTACCATGTTTGACACCGACCCGAAATTGCCAATGCCAAAGTTGATAATCGCTACCAACACCGAGGTCGTCTCACTCGCAACGGTCATCCGCACAGTAGTTTATTGCGCTGCAATCACTTCTCACAAGGCTAAAGGCCCGGTACCCCGCAAAAATACCGCGGCACATGGTCTTCACTTGTCCAAGAGAGGTCGTTCATGGGACGCTGCGGATCGCGAATGGCGGAGCGCGGCCGTGGCAGTGCTGGTTGTCCGATCGGATGTGGCAGCGCTTGACCATCTCGGTCTGACATCGGCTCCCCGCGTGGCGGTTGACGGCCTTGGTATCGCTCTCCTGTGCCGGTCGATCTGGGCAAGCGAGCCCTGATGTTGGCTTGCGCCAAGGCGGTTCTACGCCGGGCGGACCGCGGAAAAAGCGGGCTGGCCGTCGGCCCCCGGATGCTGGACACGGGGCCATCGGCATCGTTAAGACATAGCGAGCGTTGGTTCGGGAATTGTCATTGCCCCGCATGGCCTTGGGAGCATGTCCCCAACGGGCGACAAGAACCCGCAATGACGATCCTGCCTTGGAAAAAAGCGAGACTCATGGTGCCAGACAATGTAGCCAAAGCAGAGCGCGCGCTCACCATCGTCATGGCCATGCCGCACCCACAAGGCAAAGGTGGTATGCCCAAGCATTTGCCTGATCTCGCGGCAGGTTTGAGCGAACGGGGACATGTGGTGGTGCAGTTCACCTACAATCGCGGCGATATCCAAACCAAGAGTATGTTATTCAGGCTGTGGAACACCCTGCGCAGTGCGAGTTTACTTCTCTATCATTCGTTGCGGGTCCGTCCGGATATCGTTCACATCAATTCAGCGTATGACCGGAATGCGCTTGTTCGAGATATTTTTGTTATTGGGCTTTTTCGGATCATCTTTTGGAAAACGGGATTATTCTTGAAATTCCACGGGTCTGACGCCCGATTCTTGTTTGAGAGTGGGCGGGTTTGGGTGTGGACAACGGCATGTATGTTATCGGCGGTCGATAAGATTGGTGTTTTGTCTCAAGAGGAAGCGGCCAATTTCTGTCGTGCTCATCCGCGATCGCAGGCGAAAGTGACGGTCGTGAAGAATGTGGTGAATGCACGAGCATTCCAGATTGGCGATCGCAGTCTTCGGCGCCAATACGGTATCGACGATGCAAGTCCAGTCTACCTTTTCATTGCGCGGTTCATTCCGGGAAAGGGTGGGCGAGATGTGTTGCGGGCGTTCCCTCTGGTCCGTAAAGAAATTCCAACTGCCCGGCTATGGATGGTCGGCGATGGTCCATTGATGTTGGAGTACCGTCAGATTGTCACCGATATGGAAATTGGCGATGAGGTGAGGTTTTTCGGTTATGTCCGTCCTGATCAAACGCCTTCCTTTTATGCGAGCGCGGATGCGTTGGTCTTTCCGACGGTGACGGAAGGTTTCGCGATGAGCCTGTTTCAAGCCGCCGCATCCGGTCTTCCCATTCTCACGACGCCGATCCGGGCTGCGCTCGACTATTTTAAAGACGGAGAGCCAGCGCTATGGATCAAACGTGGCGACATCGACGGCCTGGCACGCACCATGATAACGGTCTGGCAGGATGAACCGGTCCGCAAGCGGGCGTCCGCTGCGGGGCCGCGCGTCGTTGCCCAGTTCAGCCGGGCGGCGGTCGCCCATGACTATGAAGCGATTCTGAGAGACATCGTCCGCCGCCGGGCTGGTGGTCGCGCGGCTTAAAGGGCGCGTTGAAAAGGAGGATGCATGGTGCCGTTTGTCTCAGTGATTGGGGATGGGGTTGGCGTTGGGTGAGTTGGAGCGTCGGTGGCTAGGCCAGGCCTGTGCATAGCAAAGGCCGATCAGCATGGCGTAGGTAACGGCGATGCCCTCGATCTGCAGCGTGAAATCGATGAGCGACTGGGTTGCCACCAACACGGTTGCGGACAACCCAAGGGCGCCGAATTCTCGACGTCGCCGGCGAATTACCAGGGCCCGGGCGCACGCGCCTCCCATCCACGCAATGGCGGCAAACAGCGCCAGAGCCGCCGGAATTCCCAGCTCCATCATGTTCTCAAGGTAGGTGCTGTGCGCCATGTCCCAATCGGCCAAGGGCGCGCCTTCGGTTCTAAAGGCTCTGAAGCTGAGATCAAAAGTCCCAAATCCAAAACCGAGGATCGGCGCTGTTCCGATCGCCGCCATCACCCGTTCGTAGATGTACAGGCGTGTTTGGTCGGAGAACCCGGTTTCGTCAATGATCCGCTCGGCCAGACGCTCGCCGCCACTGAGAGCGGCCCAGATCACGATGAGCATCAATGGGCCAGCGACGAACATCGCGGTTCTACGCCGGATGACCCGGGCTGCGACCAAGGCAGCCAAGAGGACCATGAGGGACAGAATCGTACAGGCGATCCCGCCGCGGGAATTGGTGAGAATGAGGGCTGTGGCCGAGAATGCAACGCCGAGCAGAGGCAACCAGACCGTCTTCAGGACGGCTCCGATCGCCCGGTGCCAGCGATGGTGATGGAGCGCATCGTCTAAGGCCGTTGCCGCCACCGTGACGGAGGCCAGTATGGCGAATCCCATGTAAGCGGCCTGCGAGCTGCGCGCGACAAACGTGCCGGTGGCGTCACGCAGGAAGGCCCACTTCTGCAGCCAGAGGATGGTCTGGGAGCCGGACAGGAATGCGGCAATCGCGTACGCCGCATACACCGTGGTCACGAACACGAAGGCCTTTAGTGCCAGGATTGCGCGGTCTTTGTCCTGGCAGAAACGATAGGCCAGCCAGCCGACGCCACCATACGCGGTCACGTTGACGGCGGCGGTTTGAGTACTCCAGGGATCAAGCGAGATCGTGGCGATCAGCGTCCGGCCCATGGCCAGTCCTGCGTCGACCCAGAGTGGATGAGCAAACTCGCCGGGGAGATTTTCAAGCGTCTGCACGTGTATCCAGGCCAATGTTGCGGCCAGCAGGCTCAAGGGAACCGCGGCGCGGCGCAGACAGGTGCGATACTGTCGATCCGAAAATGCGGCCGTGATACCCTCCAAAATAAGGATGAGTCCCACCAATGTGGCGAGCAGTGACGAGGACCATGGCCGGTGTGAACCGAGAGGAAGCGGTGCAAGGAAAACGACCACAAGAAACGCAAGAAACAAAATCTGGCGAACTAGTAACGTCATTTCCTGACCACTTGTTCCATCTCGATCCATATCAGCGCGACTCCACCGGCCGCCGTCGGATACTCGAACTGGCCCCATGCATCACGCTGCTCTTTCAGCCGCAAGGGAACGTAGCGAGGCATCCTCAGGGCTTCGGCAGCGCTGGGGTCTGGGCTCAACCGGCCGAATACGGAGTCGGAAACCGTGTTCCAAATCCCGGCCGACTCGTCGGCCTCGGCTCCAGCACTGCGTTCCGTTGACTGACCTGTCGATCGTTGATCCATCGAAGTCGACTCTTGGTCTTCTTCGGACGTTCGAACCGCCAGTTCATCCACTCTATCGGTAAGCCGAAACGCAACGCCATTCAACGTCAATTCGGCCAGGCGCCAGCAGGTATTATCATCGCGAGCCTCGCAAATTGAGTCAATTTCACCAAAAAAGGGTACAGAACCTGTTTCAGTCTGCATCATTCCTTGAATAATGAATCGGTCGGATCTGATTTCTCCACCAACAATGAGCATGTCGACTTCATCCGCTCGGCCGGTTGCGTCTTCGATCAAAGTCATAACGATGGATTGGGCCGGCGGTGCTGGTGGCGGTGGTCTGGACGAGGCCATGTAAAGCCCGATGCCGCTTGCAATGACCGCAAAGCCTGCCAAACCAACAATTATGAAAGAGAGTCTCATGATTGATACCTTGTTCCTCAGCGTGACAGTCGGTTATGAGCTCGGGCCCATCAGGCTCGATTGGATGGCCAAAGACTCGCAAGTCCAGCTTGACTCTCTCACACCGGATTCGACCTGCCCGTGTGTTCCGGCCCCTCAGGGCAGGAAGACCGCGTAGCGTAATGTTGCGTAACGAGCAAGCAGTTTGGGGTGCTTAGCCCGGCCGAGATGGCGGACCTCTGCACCAGGGCCGTGGTGCGAGCAACCGGATACGACGATCGTCAAGTTTCCGTCCGCAGGAGGCAGAATGTACCGGATTGGGCGGAGGCGCGCGGTGAAGCGAGCGCGCAGGTGCCATTCGGTGGTCCTCAACGCGAACCCAGTACAGGGGGGCATCAGGGAGAATAGAACGTCTGGCCAATTGGCTCATTGGTGTAAGGTTCACCCCAAACCAGATCGCGAATCAGTAAGTCGTTTGTTGGTCACGGCAAAGGGCGCCATTGCTGGTGGGATGGTGGCTCATCGCGCACGATGGGAGTCGCGCCGAATTGATCCAATGAGCATATACTACAGCCAGTGCCACCTGGCGAGCTTTCTAACCCGTACCATGCAGGAGATTCAATCAGGTGGTGGGTTCCGGCTCGGTTTTTCAACCCCAGGTTTTAGTTCTGCGGCGTTGGATTGGTTATGGCGTCCTCTGGCCGGCTCGATCGGCCTTTCGGCGGTAGAACGGGCATGCCTCTTGGTTCGGCGCCGACGGACGGGCCGGTCCCCATCTCGGTGCCTCGCGTTGGGGCGCAGGCGCTGCCGTTGGCGAAGCGCGGTCGATGGGGCGATGTGGCCAGGCGCAGGAGCGTCGTGCGCGACGGCCGGTTTTCCGGCCGCGACACCGTGGACGGCGAGCAAGGTTCAGCTCCTTCAATCGGTTGCCGCTCCGCCGCCATCTTGAACACGGGATCGATCCGAAGCCGGTTGCAATCGTTGCCGTCCTCGTAACCGGCAGCGATCGTCATCACTCGAAATCGAATGATCTCGTCCAGCCTATGGTCGCACCGCATCGGGATACGCCACTCCAGAATGCAATCGGTGAGCATCTTGGAAAGGCCCCATCGGTTTTCGACCTCGCGCAAGAGCAGCAAGCCCGCGTCCGACGACAGTCGGCCGCCATCGAACCGGGCGTCCATCCGCTGATCGCCGAGGGGTGACAGACCAGGGCGTGTGGGTGTGGAGTCAATCATGGCGGGTGGGACTCCTCGAAAACCGCAATATCTTGTTTGGCACCAAAGTACGTCTGGTTCTCAACGGAGTGCGCCACACCCGCCTGCTCCCGTGCATAATCCGGGCTAAGCGCGGCTTAGACACGGGGCACGACGCGCTCCCAGCCGCTTCCAGAGCGTCTTGAGGCGCTGTCGCCGCATTGAGCGTTCTTTGTTCACGCGATCGGCGCTTCATGCCAGCACGCAAACTTCGTTATCTTTTCCAGCAACGTAACGTCGACTCGCGCGCGGACATGTTAGTGTCCCCTGACGTGGTGTAGGAGGCTTGGTCAGAGCTGTGGGTAACCGGACCGCTCCCGGGACCGCTCCGAGTCAGGCGGGAGGGGGTCCGGTTATCCACAGCGGGCGGTCATCGCCGATCTTCGCGGAGAGTTCAGTCGCCAAACTGGAACGTCGATCTCGGAGAGCACAGCGATGACCGATGGTCGAAGGTGGCAAAGCTCTCGCGGGCCGGGCCGCCGGCCAGCCTTTCCGGTTGGCGGTGCCTGCCGTCCGGCGTCGATCGCGGACAATGCTGGGGAGGCGCAGAGTCTTCAGCAGGTCGGGGACTCTCCATCGGGATCATGACGGCGCCTCCACCGACGGCATGGTGATTACGGTCAAGCCCGGCGGCAGAGCGTCGTAGTCGGCCAAGGCGAGGACCGGCACGACAACATGGTCGACACGCTCAGGTTTGGCGGCAAACTGCCGGTGCCGGGCTTCCAGTTCGGGCAGCGCGCCGTTGTCCAGGAGCCGGTCGAGTTCCTCGGCGCGTGCCGCATCGCACGCGCCTTGGGCCGCAAGGTCGAGGAAGCCGACCATGACCTTGCTGGCCTGCTGTTCCGACAGAGCCTCATCCAGAACCTGCCAGGCACCGATAGGCCGGCCGTGGGAACACGGCCTCGCAACAGGCCAGGTTGCGGAATCCGCGCTTGCCGACGGCGTGCACGCAGGTGGTTTTCGGCACGTGGGTATCACCGAGCCAGGCCTCCAGGCGGTCGTCGTAAAGATGGACACGCGGCCGATGACCAATGAGCTGCGACGGTATGCTCTCGGTGACCTTCTTCACGGTGATCTTGGCGTTGCGGGTGACGACGACGGTGGTCTCCGTGAAGTCCGTGGTGGGCCGATGCGGCATCGGTGCCAAGGCGGCCCGTTCGATCTGCGCCTCGGATTTGCGGTGCTCGTTGTGCCGGGGCACGGTGGCGGCCACGAAGGCTTTGTCGGCATCAGGCGTCTCAACGTCGCGGCCGCCGCGACGTCCAAGGGCTTGGTCGAGCCGCCGTTTCAGGTGGCCACGGCCGTGAAGTTCTCGCCGGCGAGCACCACCTCGGCATGCTCCCAGCCGCTGCAAGCAAGCCGGAAACGGAACAGGCGATGTGGAACAGCGGCACCGGCAATCGTCACGGCCAGATCGTTGGTCGCGGCGCAGTCCGACAAGCCGCGCTGACCAGGCTGTCAGACCTGGGGAAAGAACACGTCCTGCTCGGGGCGGCGCTCGGCATTCCACCGGTGCATGCAGCGCGCCGGGGTTCGTCGCAGACTGTCGGGAAACCGGTTCGGGCCAATCCGATCCAAAGGTCCTCAAACACCGCGACGGGCTTCACGCCGGACGTGGCCTGGAGCATCGGCACGATGGTCTCGTCCCGCCGGTCTTCAAGCGGCTCCGTCCGGGGGTGCCAATGCCGCGGCCGTTTGGTGCCAGACGGCCGTGTCGGGTCGCCATCGATGTTGTGCCCGGTGCGTTCGCTGACGGGACGCCCTGGTTCAGCGCCGAAACCGACCGTGTCGTCAATGCGGGCCATCGGTATGACCCATAACCATCCGAAAGATGGGCCCGAAATCGTAGTCATGCATAGCGCACCGTGTCCCTTGACTTGTGCCTGTTGCGTATGTAGCCTATGCGAGTATGGAGGTTTTCTGGTCCTTGCCACCGCAAAATATAGTCGTACGGCACTCTCTAAACGCCAATCTTGGTACTGAAATCAATGCTTTAGGAGAATTCGGTCCGAGAAGTTCCGCCCAATCGCCATTACACCAGTACTGCGAACCACTGACCATCTGACCGACCCGGTAAGCAATTACCCTACCTCGACCAAAAAAAGCCATGACCGCCAAACAGTCGTTTGACGCGCCGGCCTACCACTGGACAAAGGAGTGTTCGTGGATTTACGGGCTTGCCTCAGGGAGGATAGGGCTCTACTACATGTCCCGACGCTCGGAATTGAAGAAGGAGAGGATAAGGTGCATGGCAATGTATCTGAACCTGGGCCACGAGTAGCTTTGAATTTACAGAAGCGAAAATCGTCGAATCATCGAGGCCATATACGCGCACTGCGATTGATAATTGATAGCTTGCCACTTATTGATGGAGTGGTGGTTTTTTCTTCGGCTATTCTAGCGGAAATCATCTACAAGAGCTTGGTTCTTAGCTCGCTGGTTGATTGGGGTCAGATTGTTGGATTGGCAGGTCTCGGTGCTATTTTGGCCGTGATGATTTTCCAGTTCTTAGGCACTTACTCCGAAGCGTCATTCTTGGGACGGATCCGAGATGTCCGCCGAGTCATTTGGGGATGGATTGCTGTTTTTGGTGTTCTAGTCGGAATCGGTTTTCTAACCAAGACATCAGCCGAGTTTTCACGTGGCGTCAGCATATTGTGGCTTTTTATTGCCGCGTTTGGATTGGTAGGCGTCCGGCTTTCCGGGCAGCAATTTCTGAATGCATTGACCCGCGGCCAGATATCGGTCCGTCGACTCGTTTTGGTGGGAATCCCCGATGAGTTTCAGAGATTCAAAAACCAGATCATCCAATTGCATCCTGAAGTGTCAGTTGATGCTGAATTCGATGTTGGCAAAAGGGTTGACGGAACAACTGATTCGATGAAAGAAGTTGCAGAGAGAGTTATTCAGTTTTCTCGACACAATCAGGTAGATGAAATTCTCATTATCTCGGGCTTCTCTGAGGTAAACGAAGTTAGGCTGCTGGTCGATGAATTGGCCGTCCTTCCGGTTTTGTGCCGGATTGCACTGCCTAGTCTCCAGGTTCATTCACGGAATGTGAGAGTTGAAATCTTGGAAGGGTCTCCAGTACTAACCGTTCTGACGCCACCGTTAGGAGACTGGGGCTGGCTCGCAAAGCTGATCGAAGACCGCTTGCTGGGACTCTTTTTCCTCGCGGCGCTCGCGCTTCCGATGCTTTGCATTGCCATCGCGATCAAGCTCGACAGTCCTGGGCGGGTTTTGTTCCGCCAGCGCCGCCATGGCTTCAACAACGAAATAATTCAGGTGTTGAAGTTTCGAACCATGACTGTTTGGGAAGACGGTGCCATCGTTTCACAGGCCACGCGTCATGACCCTCGTGTCACACGCGTTGGACGATTTCTGCGCCGTTGGAGCCTGGATGAGCTACCGCAGCTTCTCAATGTCGTAAAGGGTGACATGTCTTTGGTCGGACCACGCCCCCATGCCGTGGCCCACAACGAGCATTACGATAAGGTCATCGCTCGCTATGCCGCCCGACACCGGGTGAAGCCAGGGATCACGGGGTTGGCACAAATTCGAGGTCTGCGCGGCGAAACGGATACGGCGGACAAGATGGTGGCGCGAACTGCCGCTGATATTGAGTACATGGAGACTTGGTCTATTTGGCGTGATTTGTGTATTCTGTTTATGACAGTTCCGTCAGTTTTGTTTAATCGCAATGTCTATTGATTTCGCAACTCCTCACCTATCCGTTTTCGTAGTGACTAACCGTGCTGGTGTCGCGCCGTGCAGTGGCCAAGTGCCGTATCATTGGGAAGCTTCAGGGCGGCAAACAGCGGCGCCGTGTCATGACACATGTGGTCGCGGCTCGCCATCCCTATCTGGCTGCCCCTGATCTGTTCCGAGACCTATCTGGGTCCGCTCAACAGCCTGAGATCGGGTTCATTTTCATCAACTGACTGAGCCAATGCCCTATCGGCCAAATCAGTGCTTTTCAATATTCTGTTCTTTGGGCTGATGGAACGACGAATGCGAGACGAGTTTGCAACATGTAGGGTGTTTTTTCGGCTTGGTGACAAGATTCCGGTTCACAATCACGATACGGTCTGACTCTCTCCGGGGAAACTCGCCGGGGAAACTCGACTGAATTTCGACAGTTTGCGCATTCTCGGGATGCGGGATTGGCGGAAATGCTAGGCTGAACGTCAACAGTGAGTCTGGCGAATTTCTTTAATATCAACACCTTATTCGTAGGAATAATGTCTTTAGCACCACAAGGGGGTGGCAGGGCGGAAGCCCTTGTTGCCGACCAGCGTCTTGTCACCCTGTTTCAGGCTCTCTCGCAGCTTTGCAACCACCTCGGCACGGACCGCGGCATCGCGCGTGCCGCCTCGGCCGGATTGCGGCACACAATGGAGCGGGTACGGCCGATCTTAAACCTCTTTGGCCTCAAGGACGGTCTCTGCGCTGTTGGCGCGCGGAACGCACAGCGGCACATACATAGGGACCCGTCGTCGGCCAGGACGACGTCGCGGACCTCGGCCTGGCTGCGTTCGCGTACACCCGGAACATACGCCGGCTTGCGCTTTTCCAGAGCATCGAGCGTGGCCTGGCTGATCATGCCGCGGTCGGCGACCACACATACCCGGCGGACACCGAACCGCGTGCGTCATACCAACGGCCCGAAACACTGACCGGTCGTCGGGCTGCCCTGTTTCGGAGCGCCGGCATGCTTGCCGGCTGGACCGCCGGCTTCCAGCCGGCCCGGACCCCGCCCAGCAGCCGGCCGCCAAGATGGCGGCGGTCC
>JANQJV010000361.1 GCA_028281465.1 Azospirillaceae bacterium
TCGTGTGCACGCCGGTGCGGGGGCCGCCGTCGGATGGCCACAGCTCCGCGGACGGCGGACGGTGTCCGGTGTTCCCGCCGCCGTGCCGGGTTGACGGGCTGGGCCGACGGGGCGTCGGCGCTCCTGGCGCAAAGAGCCACTGATCTGATCGTGGGGGCCATGCACCGGCAAACACACCCCCTGTCTCGTGTCAGTGCACGAGAGGCAATCCTCTGGCGGGAAGGAGCTTGGCCGATTGGCTGACCGCAAATGGGGAGTTCCCACACCGGCCCGGACCCCGAGCGGACCACCAGGAACATATCAATGAAGACATGGGAATGGGGTCTGTTCGCCGCCAAGTGGCAAGCACGACCTTCGGATGCCTCCGGCGAGCCGGCGGATGCCTCCGGCGAGCCGGCCGATCTTCACCGGACAGCGTCTTCTAGGCCGGGCTGGATGGTGAAGATTTTGGTGAATCCGGTGATCCGGAAAACTTCCTCAATATGCTCGTTCAAGGCACACAGGATTAATGCGACATGATTGGTCTTGGCCTGCTTCGCGGCCACCAAGAGGGCACGCAGGCCGATACTGCTCACGTAATGAAGGCTGGCGCAATTGATCACGAGGCGAGCCGGCAGCTTGTTGATCGCTGTCAATAAATCTCGTTCGAACGCCTCTGCCGTGCGCGCGTCGAGCCGCCCCTTGGGCGTTACGACGACCACTCCGGACGGTGCCGTGTCGACGGAAAGCTCCAGCATGGGTGGCACTCCGGCCGCGGTCATGTAAAGTGGTCGCAGCCAAACGAAAACTGCAACCGTTTGTCAAGGACTGGTGGGACCCGGGATTTGGAGACGCAATCGGCACTGCAGGCTCAAGCCGTTCGGACCGGAGTCGATCTGGCCCGGCTGCTGCGCGGCCGCACCGATATGGAGACGAAGCGTGCCGTTGAGGCCATGGTTCGTCCTTATCTGGAGACGCTGCCCACGGCCGTCCGCACGGAGTTGATCGACGCGGCTTTCCTACGGAAGGACCAGGAGGTTCAGGAGGCGCTGTTTCGCCGACATGTGTCGTGGGCCCTGGTCGACTGGTTGCTGCCGGCGTTGTCGGAGCATATTGCCCGCGAATTGGCCGGCGGGAAAGACCTTGCGTGGGACAGGGCGGCGGTGTCCAAGACGGCAATGTCCAAGGGGACAGCGCAGCCCAACCTCGTGGACACGGCCGAAGCACTGCGGCACTTGGCCGACTGGTGTACGGCCGGCGAGATGTACCACCGCGCGCGTCACCATGTGGCGGCGGCAGCGGGGCATGTGGTGGACCAAGCCGAAGCCCTGACGATGGGTGTGGTCGAATACTTGAATCCCGAGGCCGAATTCCCCGATCTCGCCTTGGTGTCGCATGGGTTGCTGCGTCTGGATAGTATGAAGTGGGTGTTGGAATCTCTCGGCCACCCCCTTTCGCTGGCGCGGGTGACCGGTTTTGGCCGTGCGTTGGCGCGCCAGACCTTGAACGCGGCGACGGCGACCATCGAGCGCTTTCTGGCAGATCCAAATCTCCTGACTCTGTTCGACAATGTCGGTGTCATTTCGCAGGTCGACAACCTTCTTTTGGTGGTTGCCCGGGTCATGGAAGCGCAAGAGGATGTTCGTGCTGGCACGCAGCCCGAATTCGTTTCCATCGATGGCCATGCGTTGAGCCACTTCATGCGAGGCTTGGAGCGCCTGCAGGCGCTGTTGTTTCGGGGCCTGACACGCTCGATCGGCCGGACCGATGCCGATCCTAGCGTGCCCATGGCAAGCCTGAAGCAACTGCACTATCTGGCCACCTTATGCTTGGGGGCTGGGCTGACCGTCGATCCAGGGCAGTTTGATCCCGCAGCACGCCGGCTTGAGGCTGGGTTCGCACGTCTGGCGCACGATATCGGTGGGGTGGTGACCGGGCTGGCGATTGCCGATCCGCCCGACTTGGCCGCTTTACGACGCGCCCTGGTGCAAGCCCAGGCCGTCAAAGCCATGTTGGCGGATACCGGCTCTCACGACGCCAATGCGATACTGACCGACTATCTGCGCTCGGCTGAGATGCGCCTGACCCAACTCCCTGCGACACCATGACCGGCACCGGCTGAATCCTTTGGTCTCAATTGTTTGCAGGTGTAACCGGAAATCGTTGGTAACGCGGCGGGATGTTCCAGCTTCATCCCAGGGATGACGAATGCGCAATGATGCACTAGATATTAATTGTCACTGGATAATGAACAGTGAAGCAAGGCCATCTGCTGGAGCGAACGTCATGTGTAGCCTATCTGACCAAGGGCCAAGGCTTGGCATCGAGGCTCTGGACAATGATCACCGCCGAGTGGCTTTTGAATTCGACTATATACTTGGCCAGCTTGAATCAGACCGATACGATGTCGATAAGGCCTATTGGATCGATCGTGCTGTGCATGCGTTTCGGCAGCATTGTGATTTCGAAGAGATTGTCATGGAACAAAGTGCCTATCCAGCATTAGGCCAACACCGCCGCGAACACATGGATCTTTGCGGCATGGCTGATGTGCTGAGATACTATGTCCAAAACATCAGCGCAGACGACTTGGCCAGCAGAATTAATTCATTCCTCGAGGCTAAGACGCAGCACTATCGAACATCAGATCAATCGCTGGTCGACTTTCTACGTGGCCGTTACGTCATTGATAGCGATTAAATTGGGTTCCGCGCGCCGTCCAGGCGCACGGGAGGGTCAGATGCGGCCCGAATCCAGTCCTTGGCCGGTTTCCGTAGACTGGAAACGTCAAAGTCTCCATATGTCTTGAGTCTGCATCCGGCCGTCGGGTGTCTCGGCAAACCAAAGAGTGGGCGCGTTTTAACTGTTCGGTTCGGAGGTCATTGGTTCCAGCCGGGGCAGAGGACTGGTTTTCGGCCTCTGGGCAACTTGACCAGTGTTTCACTGAGGAGCCGGCCCCCTGCCTAGGGCGGACGTCAACGGCTCCCCCGTTTGACGCAGGGCATCGAACACGGCGCCAACTCTGACAAGCGGGGGCAATACGGTTGTTGCGTGCATCGGGGCTTTTTGCTTCAGGTGCTCCTGGTCTGCGTGTCGGGTCTGTTATACCCATGGCCCGCATTGATGCCACGTTCGGTTTCGGCGCTGAACGAGGAGCGCCGGCCCCCTGCCGGCTGGACCGCCGCCATCTTGGCGGCCGGCCGCTGGGCGTGGTCCGGGCCTCCGGGCCGGCAAGGATGCCGGCGCTCCGAAACAGGGCGGCCCGACGACCGGTCAGTGTTTCGGGCCGTTGGTATGATTCGGTTGTACCGGACTGATCGTGAGGAGTTTGCGATGGCCGATACCGTGGAGGACGTCATCGGAGAAGCACGCCAAGAACTCATCGACGACGCTTGGCCGGACGTCTGGATTTGCTGCTCAAACGGATGATACCCATGGCCCGCCTTGACGACAGGTTCGGTTTCGACGCTGAACGAGGAGCGCCGGCATCCCTGCCGGCTGGACCGCCGCCATCTTGGCGGCCGGCCGCTGGGCGTGGTCCGGGCCTCCGGGCCGGCAAGGATGCCGGCGCTCCGAAACGGGACGGCCCGAGGACCGGTCATTGTTTCGAGCCGTTGGTATGAGCACCCCAAAAGCGCTTGCAAGGGCTCCAATTGGCAGATCAGCTTGGGTGGACTCACCCCGGACCACCGGCTGGGGGTTTCGAACCGGAGGATTTGCGTCGTCTTAAGGCTTACCTCGACACGATTGCGTGCGTTTGCGTGTCAGGCAAAATGCATCTTGGAGGTGCGAATACACCGCACCACACAGCGGATGTTATAAAACCCGGTTCCACGAGCTTCGGCCGGGGCCCGTCACACCAATTCCGAACCAAGGTGAAACCCGATGCAAGACCCGCTTCGAGCACCGGTGCCGAAGGAGCGTCGCGCCCTAGCCCATACGCTTTGGTTCCATCGCATCAGTCTGGTGTTCGATGTCGGCGCCAATGTGGGCCAATACGCCCAGCGGCTACGCGACGTTGGCTACGATGGCCGGATCGTGTCCTTCGAACCATTACCGGAGTGCCATGCGTCACTCACGGTCACCGCGTCCGATGACCCAGACTGGCTGGTCGCCCCGGCCATGGCCCTCGGCGAACATAGCGGCCGGCTGACAATCAACCGGTCAGCGGAAAGCGACATGAGTTCTGCCTTACCATTCCGCCCCGACATGGCCGCACTCCTGGACAGTGCCGCCTACACCGGCCAAGTCACGGTTGACATGGCACGGCTGGACGAGATTTTTGGCCGCTTCGCCCAGATCGACGACGTGTGCCTGCTGAAACTCGACACGCAAGGCTATGATCTCGCCGTCCTAGCCGGGGCCTCCTGCTGTCTGGACCGCATGGCATTGATCCAATCCGAACTGGCCATCGAACCTGTTTATCAGGATGAGCCGGATTGGCGCACCGTGTGCGACCACCTGGCACAGCTCGGCTTTCACCCCATCCTGTTCATTCCCGGTTACTTCAATCGTCGGACCGCCCGTCTTCTGTCCATGGACGGCATATTCGCGCGACGGTAACCGCGGTCCTCGGCCTGCCCTTATGGATCCCGGCGGGATTTGCCCAAACGGATACGGGGCTCGTCGCCGCGACGAAGGCGCCGAATGTTTTCCTGGTGACGGTAGAACACCAATCCGGCGATGAGCAGGCACAGTAGTGCCAGCCCGGTACCCTCGATAACCCAGGCCCAGAGCGGGCTGGCCCCGATGGCGACCAAAGCGGACAGGGATGATATGCGCAAGGCAAAGGCCACGACCAGCCATGTGGCACACGCAATGACACCGACCGGCCAAGCCAAAGCCAACAAGGTTCCAAGCGCGGTCGCCACTCCTTTGCCACCGCGAAACCGCAGCCAGACCGGAAAGATATGACCGAGCATGGCCCCCCCGCCGGCCGCGAGCGCGGGTAAGGGTCCAAGCACCGCGGCCAAACCCACGGCCGCAGCCCCCTTGCCGCCGTCGAAAACCAGGGTCAGCGCGGCCAACGTCTTGCTACCGGTCCTCAAGACATTGGTTGCACCGATGTTACCCGAACCTATGCTGCGGATATCGCCATATCCTGCCAGTTTGGTGAAAACCAGACCGAAAGGAACCGAGCCCAGGAGATACCCTGAGGCGAACGCCGCCACCGCAAGACCGATGGGACCGGTCGCATTGCCGAACTCAAACATTGCCGTCGCTCTCTAAAGAGTGGATCATCCGACCGTCAACGACGGTGTGAAGCACGCGCCCGGTCACCGGCCAGTGATCGAACGGCGTGTTTTTCGACTTGGCCACGAGGGCGGACGCATCGACGCGCCACGGTCGTCCCAGATCAACGACCACGAAATCGGCCCTGGCCCCCGGTCGCAAGCAGGGCACCGGCAGGCCCAGAATACCGGCAGGCCGCGTCGACAAACATCGAAACGCCGCCATCAGGTCCAAATGTCCCTTTTCGACCAAAGCCAAGGTCAGCGGTAGAAGTGTTTCCAGGCCAATCGCCCCGGGAGCCGCCTGACCAAAGGGCAACCGTTTCGTATCCTGGTCCTGGGGCGCGTGATCGCTGGCAATGGCATCGATGGTTCCATCCGCCAATCCCTCGACCACCGCCTGCCGATCGGCTTCGGTGCGCAGTGGCGGGGACAGCTTGGCGAAGGTTCGATAATCGCCAACATCAGCTTCGGTCAGCGAAAAATAGGGCGGCGCCGTATCGCAGGTCACCCGAAGGCCCTGCCGCTTAGCCAAGCGGATCGCCTCAACGGCCACCACCGTACTGACATGGGCAACATGGTAGCGCCCGCCGGTCAGGGCCACCAACCGCAGATCGCGTTCGATCATCATGACTTCGGCGACCGGCGGGATGCCGACCAGCCCAAGCCGCGTCGCCGTTTCGCCCGCATTCATATGGCCGCCCGAAGCCAAGCTGGGGTCTTCCGGGTGCTGAACGATCAGAAGATCGAAGCTCAGAGCATAGCTCAACGCCCGACGCATGACGGCCGCATCCGCCACGGCGCGCGTGCCATCGGTAAACGCGACCACACCGGCCTCGGCCAAGAGGCCCATTTCGGTCAGGTCCCGGCCCTCAAGATTTCGCGTTACCGCCGCTTGGGCATAGACTTTGACGAGCTTCTCTTCCCGTGCCCGCCGCGCGATCAATTCGACACCAGAGATGTCGTCGATCGGTGGAGTCGTGCCAGGAAGGCAGGCGAAGGCCGTCACCCCCCCGGCCGCCGCCGCACGCCCGGCCGTACCGATGGTCTCTTTATGCTCCTCACCCGGCTCACCCGTGGCCACCCGCATATCGACCAGGCCTGGGCAGAGGCAATGCCCACCCACGTCGATGACGTGAGCATCCGCCGGCAATCCGTCATTGAACAGCCGAGGTCCGGCATCGGCGATGGTCACGCCCTCGGTCAAAACGGCGCCCAGCGCATCCAGACCATCGACCGGGCTGAGCAACCGCGCGTTCACATAGGCGACCCGTCGTGGCATGCCTTGCGCACCTCGTTTCCCGAAACGATCCAACCTCCGCGGTCGCGCCATTCAGGCGCTCCTTGGCTCCACCGGCTTCCTCGACGCTCTCCAGCCCCCCTCAATGACCCGATGCCCGGGTCAACAGATCCAGGCAGGCCATGCGGACCGCAACACCCAGTTCAACCTGATCCAGGATGACGCTGCGATTGATGTCGTCGGCAACCTCGGAATCGATCTCCACACCACGGTTGATCGGCCCTGGATGCATGATCAACGCATCCGGCCTGGCCACTTTGAGCTTGTCGGCGGTCAGGCCGAAGAAATGAAAATACTCGCGGACCGACGGAACGAACTGGCCAGCCATCCGCTCCGTCTGCAGCCTCAGCATCATCACTATATCCGCATCGGTCAGACCGGCGACCATGCTGTGAAACACCGACACACCGAGCCGTTCGACCTCCGGTGGTAGCAGGGTCGGCGGAGCCACCACGCGCACCCGTGCCCCCATGGCATTGAGAAGGTGAATGTTGGAGCGGGCCACGCGGCTGTGCAGGATATCGCCGCAGATCACCACGGTCAGGCCGGCGATCCGCCCTTTGCGGCGGCGAATCGTCTGTGCATCGAGCAAGGCTTGGGTCGGATGTTCGTGGCTGCCATCGCCACCGTTGATAACCGCACAGTTCACCTTGGCCGCCAACAGGCGCACGGCCCCGGAATCAGGGTGTCGCACCACCAATACGTCCAAATGCATGGCGTTGAGGGTCGCCGCCGTGTCGATGAGCGTCTCCCCCTTCTTCACGGAACTGGCATCCACCGACATGTTGATCACGTCGGCGCCCAGCCGCTTGCCGGCAAGCTCGAACGAGGTGCGTGTCCGCGTGGAGGTCTCGAAGAACAGGTTAACGAGCGTTCGTCCGCTCAACAGGGTAAGCTTGCGTTCGCCGGCACGCGTGCGCTCCAGATACTGATCGGCCAGATCCAGCACCGGCGTCAATTCGGCGGCGGTCAGGCCTTCGATGGCCAGTAGGCCGAGGCCTCGGAACGGCGAGTCCGTCGTAGGATCAAGCATGGCATTCAAACTATACGCCCGCCTGCCGCAGTGCACAATCCACCTGAACCCCCCCCACGGGCCCGGCCGCAAACCTCAACCGGCGACCAGTGTAAAGTCTAGCAACGAAGGAGGCGTTGCGTACCATGACGGAGCCGACCCCAAGGCATCGGGCTCTGTCGACGCCACGCGCTTGCTCCGAACGATGGCGGGGAGCGGCATACGATCAAACGGATACGGGGTCACGCTGATCCGCCTGTCACCCACCGGTTCCATGGTCATGGTCACGCGATCATCCCATGACCGGCGCGGCACATCGCCGAACACCAGTCGGTCGCGGCCCAGCCCTCGGGCTTGGCCGGTTTCCGGTTGGATGACCTTGGAACACAGGCCCAGCGACACCGCATCCAGAACCTGGACAAGCCGCATGTGCGGCAGAATCTGGCGGTCATCAAGCCAGGCACGTCGGGCTGGATCGGCCGCGACGGTGGTCCGCAGAGCCGTCTGCAATCCATGGACCTCATCGAGAAACCGACGAACCGCCAGGCGATCCGCCACCTTACTCGCCGTATCGGCCCAAGGCGTCAACAGCCGGACGGCATGCTGGCTGATCAGGAGGGCGGCATAGGGATGCCCGACGCGATACCGTTCGATACCCATACGCCACCGGTCCGCCGTCGCCTGTAGCGGTTCATCCATATCGATCAGATCCGGTGGCAGATCACCCCCGATGCTGGCCAAAGGCGCCGTCGCCTCCCAGAGCCACCAGCCATTGTCGTGCTCCGCCACGGCGAACACCACTTCGGCACGCAAACGGGCCGGGTCATCGACCGGCGCATAACCACCCAGCCGTGTGAAGACCTCATTGCCCCAATGGGCCGCCAAATACCCCGACACGGCGGCGTGATCGGGCTGCGTCACGCAAATGACTGCTTCGCCGAACCGGGTCTTCAACATCGCCTTGGTCCCTCAGAGAGGGACGGTCGCCCGATATGACGCGGCTCGGATTGAGTCCGGCGATCCGCACCGGCTGAGCACGCTCCAGGAGTCTGTCCCTTGGGTTTCATCCGCATCCCCGCAAGGACCGCTCGCTCGCTCACGGCGGCGGCGTTACTGACCCGGGGTGGCTTCCATCAAACCCGGCACTGTCACCTCATCGAGGAAACGATCATCATGATAGTACCCGCCTCGGGCCGGTGTAACAGCCCCATCAGCCCTCGCGCGCGGCATCTGTTGGATGCCTCGACGGACACCAGTCTGACTGTGATGTCGTCAAGATCAATCGCCCGCTCCGATCAACGGAATCCTGGGTTCGAACCGGACCTGTCCTCCTATCGCCACCCTATCCTCGTCGTTGACGCCCATCCCCCTCGACGGAACAGCCGGTTCGGAAGATCAAGCTGCCGGACTAAGGACGACTCGGCTCGGTGCGCCCTCTCCGCCTGCCCGATCAGTTCCGCCTCCCTGTGCCGGAACAGCCCGATCCAGCGTGGAGCGCGGCAGGTACCGCTCTGCCTCGGCTGCATCCGGAACAGGCAACGAGCCAGGATCGGGAGTCGGTGGACACCATCCGCAAACCGGACTGCCCACACGGGGAAGCTAAGTGAGCTTCAAGAAACGTGACCGTTGACTTTACATGTTGGGTATGGCAAGGTCGCGGCATGAGATCGGCCGAGCACACGGCATCCCGCGGCTTGGATGCCACCTGGAAAGCCCTGGCGGAACCGGTGCGTCGGCACATCCTGGCTTTGCTGCGTGACCGTCCACGCACCACCGGCGAGTTGTGCCGCGCTTTTGCGGACATGACACGCTTCGGCGTCATGAACCACATCGCTGTGCTCAAAGAGGCCGGCCTGATCCGGGTCGACCGCCGCGGCCGAGAGCGCGTCAACAGCCTGGAGCCGGAACCGCTCAGGTTGCTTTATGAGGACTGGATGCGCGACTACGCGGTCACTTGGGCGGGGCGCATGGGCAGACTCAAACGGCACGCCGAACGGCTCGAACGGGAGGAACGGAGCATGGAGACCGATTGGATCGGCGCCCCGCTGGCAAGCCTTCTGATCCGACAGCATGTCGAGATCGCCGCACCCTGCGCAACCGTGTTTCAGGCGTTGACGCAAGACCTGTCGGCCTGGTGGGGCGCGCCCTATCTCCTCGCCGGTGAAGACACCGCCGACGTGGTTCTGGAGCCCTGGCCCGGCGGGACATTCAAGGAGATCACCACCGATGGTGGCGGCTATGTCTGGTGCACGGTCGACCAGATCCGCCGCAACCGCCTGTTGACTTTGTCCGGGCGTATGGGGATGCGCGATGCCATTGCCGGCACGGTGCGCTTCGAGTTGGAAGACCAAGCCAACGGCACCCGGCTCACCTTGGAACATGCGGCAATCGGCCGTCTGGACGCCAAAACAGAGGCCAGTTTCGGCGCCGGCTGGCAGGATTTGCTGGCCGGACGCCTGAAGGCCTTCGTTGAACGGGGTGAACGCCTGGGCCTCAAAAAGACAGCATCGTGAACCGTCGGGAGGGATGCCATGCGTACGCCTGTGCACGTCTATCGCTGGCCGAACGAAAGCGAAGCCTATCGCACCGCGCGCAACACCCTTTTGGCTGCAGAGATCGACCTGCGCCGACAAACCGAGACCGTGGCCGCCCTGCGCCGAGCCTTGCCGCCTGGCGGCCCCCTGACCGACGACTATGTGTTCGAAACAGGGCCGACCGACCTGACCATCGACGAACCAGTGCGGCAGATCCGGCTCGGCGACTTATTGGATGGGACACACGACACGCTCGTGGTTTACGGGTTCATGTTTCCGCCGGAGGGGCACCCATGCCCCATGTGTACCGCATTTCTGGATGCACTGTCGGGCAATGCCGGCCACATCGGCGAACGCGTCGTTTTGGCCATCGCCGCTAAGGCACCCCTAGTCCGACTCCGGCGCTGGGCCGCCATTCGCCAGTGGCGCTTCCCACACCTGTTGTCGTCTGGCCAAAACGATTTCAATCGGGACTACCATGCGGAATCCACAGATGGCCGCCAGTGGCCCATGGTCAATGTGTTCCGGCGCAGCCTGGATGGCTTGCACCACGTCTGGGCCTCGGAGATGTTCCTTGCCCCGCCGGACCCCAACCAACATCCACGTCATGTCGATGCCCTCTGGCCGTTGTGGAATGTGCTCGATCTCACCCCAGCCGGCCGCGGTGAAGACATGCCGATGGCCTCCTACCGGTCTGCCCTGGCCGTGTTGGAATCGACGTAGCACGGCCGTCCATCGGCGCGGCGCGTCTCCAGCGCAGCAACCCCAGCCTTCGTCGAGGATCGAACAAGGTCGCTCGCACGGGGTTAGCTGTGGCACGGTCTGATCCCGATGCTATGGAGGCACGGAGGTGAAGACCATGGACGAACCGGACGCACGGCGCATGACATTGGCCGAGTTCCTCGCCTGGACCCCACCGGACGGACGGCGGTACGAATTGTTCGAAGGCAAACCGGAAGCCATGCCGACACCGGGCCCGGCACAGCGGACGATCCAATCCAACCTCGCGGTTCTAGTACAGACAGCCCTGGCCAGCCGTCCTCCTTGTACCGCCCGCTTCGGGGACGGCGTACACCCCACGGACCCAACCACCGGCTGGTACTACCGGCCGGCTCTGGCGGTCACCTGCCAACCGCGCATCGCCGGCCAAACAGTCGTGCCGGAGCCCATCCTGATCGTCGAGATGATTGCCGCGGAGACAGGACAGCGGGTCTGGAATACAAAGCTACCGGACTATCGCGCGTTGCCCAGTGTCCAGGAGATCATGGCCCTCGACCCGGAGTGCATCCACTGCGAACTGTACCGCCGCATCGATGCGACCTCGACGCGGTGGTTGAGCGAGATCTGGCAACAGGCGGATCAAGTCCTGGAATTGCATAGCATCGGCTTGGTGACGTCGCTCGCCGCCATCTACGAGCCCATCGCGGTCAAGCCCCTGAGCAGCCGCTGCCTGGCAAACGCGCCGGCCCGGGTGACAAAGGGCGAGCCATGAGCCTCGCCGAACCGGCACACGACCGTATCAGAAAGAGGTCGGGGCCATGGGAGGTGCCGTCGCGTTGCCGCTGACCGCGTCGCCCATCGGCCCATGACCACAACGATGCAAGGAACCCTATGCCGCCATCGTATTGGTCCGGGCGATCGCGCCACGGCGCCGTGGCCAACGGACGGGCCTGACCCCTCAACCGCCCCGACCGAAACACTGTGGCCAAGCGGGCCGGCTGCAAGCTGGCGGTCACGCCGGCAGGGATGCCAGCGGCTCCGAAACCGGCCGCTCCTGTCACAGCATCGGTGCCGAGCGACCATGCCCGTCGTGGCGACGGCGAGCAACGGCGCGGACGGACACGGCATAACAATAGGCACACCCATGCGGACAGGTGTCGTACGCACCGATGTCTCGGCTTTCGTCGCAGTAACAACCTGGCCGGTTGCCCTTACGCCGCGCCGCAATCGGCCGCCCGGCCACATCCGACAGGCGCCCAGCATCGACACAGCGTGCCGGCCGCGTCCCCGCGACGCCCTCCAAAGCTGGCTGCGTACAGACGGTGAGCCGCAGGCCATGATCGGCTGCCACCATCGCCAAGGCGGCCAGCACCGAGCGCTTTTCCTCATTCTCCGGCAGGTGCCAGGTGAACCCGCCGGCGCGCGCCGCCGCTGCCATGTTGCGGCTGGTCTTTCGGTATGGCTCCACAAAAGATGTGGCCACCTCGTCGGTGACGCCGCAGAGCGCGCGGCACAAATGGGCGAAATTGTCCCGATGCCAATCGATGGGCGTCAATGACGTCAGGACGATCGGGTCATAGCGCCAAACCACGGCGCGTGGCCCGTACTGTGCCGCAACGCGACGCAATTGCTCGACCGCCGTATCCCAGGCGATGACAGATCGGTCCAACATGCGTGGGTAATTCACCACCGTCGCCTGCACCACCACCGGCCACCCCTGCGCGCGCAGGGCCTCAAAACCGCCGAGCGTGAATAAAGGCTGCAGGTTGCGCGTCCAAAACACCACGCCCGTCGCGGCACCTGGCGATAGATCGACCCGATAAACCTGGCCACCGTACGGGTTGCGCACATCGGCAAAGCCGGCGTTCAGACGCTGCAGGAACCAGTGGGCGTAGAAGGCGGGGATGTCCGTGCGGAAACTGGCGGAGATGATCACAGCGCTTCGCTCGCCGACACGCCGCCCCTCATCAGGCCGAGTCGGTGCACGGCTTGTAAAACCAGACGTTCCAGAGCTGGCCTTCCGGGTCTCGGCAGGAGAAACGTAGCCCACCACAACCTTCATCGCGGATGTCGATGACGCTCTCCGCTCCGTTGTCGCTCGCCTGGGCGTACACCGCGTCCGTGTCGGTCACCACGCTCCTCTCGGCCGCATTTTCTGCCACCGGACAAACTCGTTTCCAAATGATGCACCACCAGTCCAGCATCGCCGACGCATCGCGATAGCGCAAGGTTGGGTCGATGCGGCTGGACAGTCTCACCCTCCCTCCTGTTTGTACCACCATTCACGCAGCTCTGAACACAGCACAGCTCCCCCCGGGTCGCGCTGCAGGCGGAGGCGGAACACACCATCCAACGATACCTGCACACCGCTCGGCAATCGCACAAATTGCGCCGCCCATCCGGCCAGCACCACACCGTCGACAACCGACCAAACATCGGCGGTGAAGGAGACATCGCGCTGCGTGTCCCGGGCCCCCTCGCCCCAATAGGTGGCGATCGCATCCCGGCCGTCTAAGGGCGGATCGAATGGCTTTTCGATGTACCGGGCGTCCTGCGTGAACAGCGACACCAACAGGTCAACATCGCCCCCCTCCCAAGCGATGCCATATCGGGCGAGCCAGGACTCTGCGTCTGCCCAGGTTACCGGCCCATGAACCACATGGCTGGCCAGACGGGACAATACGGCGGCCGCATCCGCCATCAGGTGCCGGGTCAACTCGGCCGCTGGCAAGGTCCGATCGGGGATCACGTGCTGACCGGCCCAAACCGCGGCAAACTCGGGCGACCCGTTGGCACCGGCTGCCGCGGCCAAGGCCTTGCCGGCGTCGTAGGCGACCGGATAGGCCGGGGCTGCGGCCTCGTGCGGCCCCAGTTCGTCGACGAAGCGGGTGCGGATGCTGCGCGCCGGCCGGCCCGAAATGGCCGCCGTCACCCCTGTCCGCGCACTGCGCGCCGCATCCGCCAGCAAGGCCCGGTACGGTGCCGCCGCGGCACTTTCGGGACAGGCAACATAGGCCGTCCCGATCTGCACGGCTTCCGCCCCTAGAGCCAAGGCGGCAACAATGCCACGACCGTCAGCGACGCCGCCGGCACACACCACCGGTACGGACACCGCGGCCGCGATCTGCGGGACAAGGGCAAAGCTGCCGATCGCCTCGTCGTCCAGCCCATGGGTGCCGCGGTGGCCCCCCGCCTCATAGCCCTGCGCCACCACCGCATCCGCCCCGGCCGCTTCCGCCGTGCGCGCTTCCGCCACCGTGGTGGCGCTCACCAAAAGGAAACCACCATAGGCCTTGATCGCAGCCACCCGGTTGGGCGCCGGCAAGCCGAAGTGGCAGCTCACCACCGGCGGACGGGCCTCCACCACGGCCGCCAGCATAGCGTCGTCTTCGTTGAAGGACCGGTACAGCTCGGTCAAAGACTGCGGTGGCTCAACACCAAACTCGGCGAAAACCGGTTGCAGCCGGTCAAGCCAACCCGCCTCGCGCGCCACATCCCGCACGGCCGGTGCGTGGGTGAACAGGTTGACGCCGAACGGTCGATTGGTGGCGGCCCGCACGGCCGCCATGGCCTGGCGCGCCTGGTCGGCCGTGCCAGCGCCCAGCGCCACCGCGCCCAGCCCGCCGGCATTGGACACCGCCGCCGCCATGGCCGGGGTCGACACCCCTGCCATGGGGGCCTGCAGGATCGGCAAGGCGATGCCGAGCCGTTCAGTCAATCGCGTGCGCATGGGATTCGCCCGTTGTTCGTGACAAGAGAGCGACGGCCTCACACTGGCTTGCGCAAAACGTTGAGCCGCATGGACAGATCGAAGGCCATGCCGTCTGCCACGGGCCGTCCCAACGCCGCGAATCTGGCCCGCAGGGTTTCCTCGCCGGCGGCAACAGCCGCCTTGCGGCGGGCCTCGATCAGCCCCATGCGCCCGGCAAAGGCGTCGTAGTCGGCGTACACCGCCGTGTCACCATAAGTCTGTTCCTGCAGCTCTTCGAACCGGGTGGCTGCCACAGCCCGCCGAAGTGCCGCATAAGCCGCGGCACGCTCGGCGGTCTCGTCCTCCACCAATCGGCTTAGCTCAAACATCGACCCATCGGTCAATGGTTCGTTGACCAGCGCCAATCCGCCGGGGACCAGGACTCGCGCCGCCTCGGTCAGTGCCTGATCCATCTCCTGAATCGGCACATGGTGCAAACTGTTCATAAATACGACGATGTCGACCGCCGCCTCGGGCAGTGGCAGCGCCTGCCCGACGCCGGCCAGATACCGCTCGCCGCCGACCGGGGGGTACGCCCGAGCCTTCGCCAACGCCTCTTCGCCACACTCGACCCCGGTCACGATCGCACCGCGTTCGGCCAGAGCGCGTGCCAGCCGGCCTTCTCCACAACCGACATCGAGCACACGCCGGCCGCGAAACTCGGTCTGCTCGATCAAAGCCTGCAACGGTGTCCTCTGTCCGGACATGGGTTCCATCTCCCTCCCTCGACGGACGACCAACACGGCCCGGGAGCTTGACCGTTGCGGTTACCGCGTCAGCTTATCGGCATCATCGGTGGGAGAGCAACGACATGCGGCACAAGAGGGATTTTCCGACCAAGCCTTGTCGACGATGCGGCCGGCCGTTTGTATGGCGTCGCAAATGGGCGCACTGCTGGCAGGAGGTGGCGTATTGCTCCGAGCGTTGCCGTCGTACGCCACAGGCCAGGGGAGACTCGACATGATCGGTCGTCCTGAGCGTCTCGCCCCCGGTCCGGGGCAGGAATCGGTCTGGGACTACCCGCGCCCGCCGCGCATCGAACCGGTGCGGGAGCGACTGCGGGTCGACTTCGGTGGCGTCACCATTGCCGAGAGCACAACGGGCTATCGGGTCTTGGAAACCAGCCACCCACCTGTCTACATGCTCCCGCCGGCCGACGTTGTGCGCGGCTATCTGACCGCCGCCCCGGGCCGCACGTTGTGCGAATTCAAAGGGGCGGCGCAGTACTGGACCATCGAGGTGGCCGGACGGCGCTCGGACCGCGCCGCATGGTGCTATCCAGAGCCGACCGCGGAGTTCCGACCGCTGGCCGGGTACTTCGCGTTCTATGCGTCCAAGGTCGATGCGTGCTTCGTGGGCGAGGAACAGGTGCAGGCGCAAAGCGGCGATTTCTACGGCGGCTGGATCACATCTCGCGTCGTTGGGCCGTTCAAGGGCGCGCCCGGCACCTGGGGATGGTGACCGGGCCCACGCTCCCGATGCCCCCCTCGGCGCCCAGATGAGTCATCCCGCCGACATCGGTTTGATGCTATGCAGGGGACATGTTGGATGCGCTCCGTGGGAGGATGCTCGCGATGGCCCCCAAGGTGACATGCCTGGTCGACTGCCGCTGCACCTTAGCGGAAAGCCCGGTCTGGGATGATCGGGCCGGCGTCCTATGGTGGGTCGATATTCTCGGCAAGATGCTGTACCGGCTGGCCATGCCGTCGGGCGCCCTCGACCTGTGGCCCATGCCACAACCGGTCACGGCATTGGGCCTGTGTGAAAGTGATCGCTTGGTGCTGGCCTTGGCCGACGGGGTCTATCTGTTCGACCCGGACACCGAGGAGCTGGTGCTATTGGCAAGGCCGGAGCCGGACCGGCCGACCAACCGGCTCAACGACGGCAAGGTCGGCCCGGATGGTGCGTTCTGGATCGGCAGCATGGACGACCGACCGGACCGTCAACCGGTCGCCGCCTTGTACCGCATTACTGCCGACGGAAGCGTCGAACAGAAGGTTGACGGATTGACCGTGTCCAACGGCCTGGCCTGGACGGCGGACGGTCACACGCTGTTCCACAGTGACTCCCGCGGCCCCTGGATCGACCGGTACACCTTCGACCCGGACACCGGCGCGCTGTCCGCACGCACCCGCATCGCCACGCTCGACGACCAAACCGGACGGCCGGACGGCGGTACCTTCGATGCCGAAGGATTCTACTGGAGTGCCGGCGTCACGGCCGGCCGGCTGAACCGCTTCGCCGCCGACGGCCGACTGGTGCAGCACATTTCCTTGCGCGTGCCGCGCCCCACCATGCCGTGCTTCGGCGGCCCCGGTTTGAAAACCCTGTTCGTCACCAGTATGCGCGATGGCCTGGAACCGGCCCGCCTCGCCGCCGCCCCGCTGAGCGGCAGCATTCTGGCGATCGACATCGGCATTGCAGGGTTCCCGGCGTTCCGGTTCAAGGATTGACGGTGTCTGCGCTCAATCGATCGGCGCCGTATCCGGACCGGCAAGAACCTGAACGGCCCGTCCGAACGCGCCGCGGATCGCCACATCAAAGGTGACGCGTTCAAAGCGCCATTCCCATACCTCGTCGCCGTCGGTGAACGTCCAGGTAATGTCCCAATACCCGTCGGGCGTCATGATCAAAGCGCCTGACAGAACCGCCCGCACGCCGTAGCGCCCCGCGGCCGCCCGTAGAATCGGTAGATCGGCTGCGGCAACGGTGTCGTAGGCGACCGAGGCCACGTCCGCCGCATCCATGGCGGGCAGAACCGCTGGAAACCCGCGCCGTCGCCGCGCCGAGCGTACAGCCTCGCGCTGTCCATAGCCGAGGCTCGTGCTCTCACCCAGCACATAGCGGCGCACGCCGTCGTCAATGCCCAGCCAGACCAGCACCGGCGGCCGCGGGCCGAGCCGGACCGAAAACCCCCGTGCTTGCAGCGCCTCGACCAAGCGGTCGCGGTCGAACACCATACGCAGGAAATGCGGACGGTCCCGGGTGCCCTGTTCGTCATGCACCGGGATGCCCTTCATGCGGTCTTCGGTGGAGAAGTCGGTCACAAGCGCCCCGGGTTCGGCCAGGAGATCGTCCAGGGACGGAGCCTCCACGACCGAAGGATCGCCGGTGAGCTTGATCAGCACTTCGCGCAGCCCTTCATTGAACCCTCGCCGCCGCTCCACCGGCCCCGTCCCCGTGATGATGGTCTCGGCCCGGAACAGATCGCAGGCATCGCCGCAATTGACCGCGACGCCGGCCACCGGCGCCGCACTGGCAAAGAACAAGAGCAATGATGCGATGACCCGCGGTCCCATGGCCACCTCCCGCCGCACTCTCTGCGGCAAGCCTAGCAAGAAACGAACGGTGCCGTTGGGCACAAACGGGTCCATCCGGGGAGGCCTTTGTGGGAGCGCCGACGCCTCGTCGGCCTCGTGTGCACGCCGGTGCGGG
>JANQJV010000162.1 GCA_028281465.1 Azospirillaceae bacterium
CGGTCGAGGCCGACCGCCAGCACCGCCGCCGAGAACAGACGCTGGCGGACCTCAAGGAGGAGCTGGCCACCCTCGAGCGAGGCCGCGACGACCATCCGCGTGCAGCCTGCCGGCCGCTGACCCGGCACCGCTACAAGCGCTATCTGACCATGGACCGGCACGGTCGGCCGGCAATCGACCCGGCCAAGGTCAAGGCCGCGGAGCGCTGCGACGGCACGTTCGTGGTGATCACCAACGACGACACGCTGAGCGCCGAAGATGCCGCGCTCGGCTACAAGAATGGCTGGATCGTCGATGCCTGTTTCCGGCGCATGAAGCAAACCGGACTCAAGATCAGGCCGATGTTCCATTGGACAGGGAAACGGATCATCGCCCATGTGAAGCTCTGCGTGCTGGCGCTGCAGATCCAGCGCGCCGCCGAGATCACCGGCGGCCGGCCGTGGACCCGGATCGCCCACCAACTCGGCAACCTCAAGACCGTGCGCTATACCGCCGAAGGCCGGACCATTGTTCAGCGGTTGGAAATCGCTCTGGACACCGCGCAGCTTCTGAAAAAGCCCCTTATATTAATGCCCCAAAAAGCTGCTTGAGGTCCGCGACGCAGACACGGCGGCGCAAAACCCCTAGTCACACGCCCAAAAATCCGCCTTCCGTAACCCGCTCAAAAGATTGAGCGATGCAGCCCGTTTCACCAGCCGCCGCAAACTCAGGTCAAGGGCGATCTCCTGCGGGCGATCGAGATCGGCGAGCAGGTCGGCCCATTCGATTTTCAGCCCATGCTCGGCCAATCGATCCTCCAGCGCCTTGGCCAGGACCAGGGTGAGGAACGAGCAGAACACATGGCCGCGGATGGCGGCATCTGTCCGGTGACGGATCGGCCAGGTTTCCAGGCGTGCCTTGGCCGAGCTGAACAGGCGTTCGACCGTCATCAGATCGCGGTACCGGAGCATCGCCTGCAGCGGGCTCAGCCGGGTGTTGGTGCGCAGCACGAAGATACCGTCGAACTTGGCATCGTCAGCGATCTGGGCCTTGTCGAGCGCGACGTGGCGGCCGTCCGGGGTGGTGAGGAAACGGCGAAAGCCCCTTGTTGCCGACCAGCGCCGTGTCATCCTGTTTCAAGCTCTCTCGCAGCTTTGCGACCGCCTCGGCGCGGACCGCGGCATCGCGTGCCGCCTCGGCCGGATTGCGGCACACGATAGAGCGGGGACGGCCGACCTTGACCTCTTTGGCCTCAAGGTCGGTCTGTGCGCCGCCGGCGCGCGGCACGCACACCGCTTCGCTGGCCTCACGATCTACCATGCACTTCAAGAAAGACCTGTATGCCAACCAACATGTCGACTTATGAAGAGAACGCTCCTGCAACGACAATCGGGTAACGATTCAGGTCACTCAGGGTATCGAACAACTGCCTATGGCAAGCTCATCGCTCGCGAAGGCCTTCCGTCAAGTTTACAAAAACAGGTTTAAGCATATATTCAAGAAGCGTTTTCTTGCCAGTAGTGATGTCGGCCTGAAGTGTCATGCCGGCCCTTAAGTGGTTGCGGGCCGGGTTAGTGCCAACATAGTTCTTCTCTAAATGAACCATCGCCCTGTAGTATGGTTGATTTTGCTCATCCATAAAGGTCGATGCGGAGATATGATCGACGTGACCGTCGATGCTGCCGTATCGGGCGAAATCGAAAGAGTGAACCTTCACTTCGACCGTTTGGCCGATTTTGACGAAGCCGACATCTCGCGGTGATAATCGCGCTTCAGCCATTAAGGGTTCATCGGAGGGCACGATTTCCGCCACTACACCTCCGGGAGAAACCACAGCGCCGACGGTTTTGACGGCAAGATGCTGGATCACACCAGTCACAGGGGCTCGGACCGTGAGGCGGTGAACCCGATCCTGCCAATCCACGAGCGATTGCTCAACATCGTTGAGTTCGGCATTTAGAATTGACAATTCTGATGTAAGCTGCCGCCGGGTATCAGTATCTATGCCGTTAATCTGCTGGTCGAGTTCCTTCAATCGTTCATCCAGATTGCCGATTTGCCCATAGAGTTGCGAAAGCTGCATGCGCTCATCTGCGTGCTTACGTCGCGCAGATAGCAATTTTAGGTCGCTCGTATTGCCTCGTGCCATCAAGGATTCGAACATTCCTAGCTCTTCGCGGGAGAGACCCAATAGCTCGGCTCGGATCGGAAGCATCTCTCGTGCCGCATCCAACTCCTGGTGCAACACCTGCCGGGTCTGGTACAACAGCGTGAGCTGTTGGTCCCAGGCACGGCGTTGGGCTTCGAAGGCCAGTTGCTCTTCGTCACGGGCCCGCTGCAAGGATGCCGGGACTGTGCGAAACGTTGGCTGACGGTCCTGGAGCAAAGCGCGCAGCCGTTCCGCCCTTAGTTCCAGGGCGATTTTACGATGTCGCATACGGACCAGTTCCGATCGCATGGTTTCGCCATTGAATTCGATCAGCACCTCACCTTTTTCTGCAACAGTCCCTTCGGTGACACTGATCGACCGAATGATGCCGCCCTCGAGATGCTGTACAGTCACCATCTGGCCTCTAGGCACGATCCGACCCGTGGCAACGGCGGCTTCATCCAGTGTGGCTTGAGACGCCCATACGATGAAGGCGATCAGCGCCAAGGAAATACTGAACAGACCGATATGTGTGAAGCGGACGGCTTCTATTTCTCGCAAGGCGGCATGGCGCATGATGGCTCGAAAGCGCTCCTCACGCGCTTCGTCCCGCTTTTGATTGCGTGATGCAGCTTCTTTCATTGATGGTCGCCTTCCCGCCACATACCGGTCACTGGTTGCCCCTGTAACCAGCCCCGCTTCGCTAACCGGTGCCTTTGCTCAAATCATTCAACAGCTTGTCTTCAGCGCCTTCGAGCCGACCAAAGAAACGGATTCTCCCTTGCGCCAGATACAGAACCTTATCCACCGCACGAATATGTCCGGGGCGGTGGGTTACGGCCATGACCGATGCCCGCCCATGCAGTCTCTCCAAAGCCTCCAGAAAGGCAAAGTCGCCACCAAGGTCGACGCCGATGATCGGTTCGTCCAGCAGTACGATTGGGGCGGGCTTGAGGAACGCGCGCGCCAAGTTGAGCCGAATCAGCATGCTGTAAGACAACATGGCATTACCGTGAGTTACCACCGGAGTATCCAGCTTTGCGGGATAGGCCTCGATGATCTCCCAGGCACCGGCCGCGTCCAGGGCGCTCGCCATATCGTCTTCGGAAGCAAGCGGATGGGCATAGTTCAGGTTCTCTCGGATCGTACCTTCGAAGAACTGGGGCGTCTGCGGTGCGAAAGATACATGCCGTCTGAGCGACCAAGGGTCGAACTGCTGGATGTCTTGTCCATCGATCAAGACGCTACCGACCTGCGGCCGGTATAGGCCACAGGCCAACTTAAGCACACTCGATTTGCCGGAACCGTTGGCGCCTACGACAGCGAGGGATTCTCCTGGGTGAAGCACAAACGAGAGCCCGGATGCCACAGGTTCCGCGCCACCTGGAAAGCGAAATGAAACATTGGAGAATTCAATCCGACCTTGCACAGTCGCAATCGACCGCCCGGCAGCCGCCGCCGGGCGTTCGCTTCGCAACCGCAAAAGGCTCGTAATCTGATCGATCGAGGACCGAACCTGCCAAAACCGTGTCAAAGCCAGATATACGCCCTGGATCGGCGTGACAATCCGCCAAATGAGCATCATGGTGGCAATGAGGCCCCCCGCCGTCAGTTGACCAGCCAAGATCAGATGCACCCCGAGCGTCATAACGGCCAGACCAGTTGCATAGCCAAGGGTTGTGCCAAAGGTTTGCACCAAAGACTGAATGGTATTGGCCTGATAGGCCGCGGCGGCACTGGTGGCGAACGCCAAATCGATGCGTTCGGACCAGCGCCGGTTGGCGCCGATGACCTTTATCGACGGCATCTTGGTAACACCTTCGAGGAGCAAAGACTGAAGGGAGCTGGATGCCGATGAAGCAGTTGCCGACTTCTGCTTGATCCAACGTCCGAAACAGAGGCCGGCAATGAGGAAGAGGATGACGGTGATCACCGGAACCACCACTAGAACGCCGCCCAAGTATCCGATGATAAGGATGAACAGGACCGCGAAGGGAGCCTCTACCAAAGCCTGCCCGGCTCCGCCGAACAGGAAGCCCTGAATGCGATCGACATCCTTAATCCGCGGCATCTTCGATCCCACCGTGGCCGCTTCGCCCGCCACAAGGGTCATGGTGGTCAATCGGCCAAGCACCTCGCTGGCCAGAAGATAGCTGAAGCGTGCACCAAGCAGGAATCTCTGGTGGTTGCGAATTCGTCTGACCGCGAAATCAAACAACAAGAGAATGGTGATGCCGATAGTCAAGAATACAAGAGTTTCTACCGATCGTGTGGCAATTGCCACATCAAAAACTTGCATAGAATAGAGAGGAACACCCAGTGCGAACACATTCAGCAGAGCAACGAGAGCAATATAGCGACGGATCGTGGGCGACAGTCGCCACAGGAGCGAGGACAACCACCGGTCGGGGGTCAGCGGCTGGGTTGTCGATGCCACATCGAAAGGAGAGAATATTATTACTGTTCCTGTTGTCATCACGTCCGATTTCGGAACCAATCGCACTGTCCCAACGGCACCATCGAATAGCCGCACTCCCGCTTCCGTGATATCCTCAACGACCCAGGCGCCGCCGGCATTCGGCAAGAAAAGGCAAGGCAGGCGGTCGCGGGTCAGGCGGCTCACACGACACCGAACGGGGGCTTCGGCCGCATACCCCATCTGCGCCATGCTGTTTTCGAAATCGGTTAGATCCATTGATCGGGTGCCGCCGATCAGCATCGCTCGCGCAATCTCCCACGAACCGCCGTCTTCCCCCGGTCTCAGGGCGACGACAAGGGCGGCCAGACATCGCTCCATAGGACTAAGACTCCCGCGTGCCCGTTCGATCGGCGCCAGTGCCTCTCGACACTGGGAGTCATAGTCTTTCGACGAGCCGGCGGCGCGGATACGGGATAGCAAATCCCTTTCCTGTGGAGCATCCGCCCCTTTGGAGCCGAGCGACGTCGGCGACGTTGCCGTATCGACGCTCGTATTTGCGGAGATCAGATCGGCCGACATCGTTCTTGCTCCGGCCTATCCCGAAAACGCCTCTGGCTTCGCGGATCGTACCCGATCCCCTTCGGGGTCCGCCGAGTTGGGCACGGCTCCGACAGCCGTCCGTTGCGGGAAGGAACTTCGCATCACTAGACCATTTCCTCCATCGTGCCATCTTCCATGAAAAAGTTTCGATGAGCCATCTCCAGAAACGAAGGTCTGTGTGAAACAGCAATTAATGTACATTTACCTCTCAGAGACGAAAGCACAGATTTAATCACGCCATCGCCAAAAAAGTCGACTGCCGAATTCGCCTCGTCGAACAATAGGATTTTCGGCAGCATCACCATGGCCCGGGCGAGGGCCAACCGTTGCGCTAAACCCCTTGGCAGCGTGTCCTGCGGTCCATCGCCGAGCATCGTGTCGAATCCCGCCGGCATGCGATCAATTCTGCCTTTTATTTCAACAATACGAGCGGCTTCTAAGGCTCGTGGCGCCAGATGTGGTCGGAACAGTGTCAAGTTATCCATAACCGTGCCACTAAAGATGACTTCGCTTTGCGGCAGTAAGGCTATGGTCGCTCGCAAGTCAGCCTTTGAATATGCTTGCAGTGGTTTTGAATCTAAGAAGACCCGGCCTGCAGTCGGCTGGTATAGGCCACTCATAATATAGAGAAGAACAGACTTTCCACTATCGTTCCGTCCAGTGATACCGATCATCTCCCCTGCTTTAATATCGAGATTGACATCAGAGAGGACATATTTGCCACCCTTGTCAAACTGGAAATGAACCTGTTCCAGGGTCAGGTGCCCGGATACAATGGGTGGAGAACTCTCGTTTGCGGCTTTGTCGTCGCGCGAAGAGTCTTCCTGAGGAAGGGCAAAAATCTCGGCGACTTGCTCGCGAGCGGTGGCAATCGATTGTGATCGGGCCCAATATCCGGCCCAGGCCTGCAGGGGTTGAACACTTCGCCCGGCAAGCAGCGTGGACGCTGCCAACGCGCCAACCGTCATGGATCCAGTCATGACCGAATACCCTCCGGCCGCGCCGACCAGCACGGTGACGATCTGCCCAGCCGACTGGCTCAGATCACGCAACAATGACGTTTTTGCATCGACGGCCCGATTCGCCAAAAAGAGATTGCGCTGGTGCTCATCAAATCGCTGCAGCAACGATGCTTCAATTGAGATTGCCTTGATCGTAAAAAGTCCATTGAGAACAGTCACTATGAAAGAGAAGCGATCGTCCTCACACTTCCGCGAGAACCTCACATCTCGCCTCAAGCGAAACCCAATCAGGAGATAGAGAGCGACAGCAACGCAAACCACTGCACCTGGAATGATCGCCAACGAACCTGAGATATAGTAAATAATAGCTATATAAATAACTGAAAAGGGCAAATCAAATGCGGCGACTTTTTCTTGACCGGAATAATAGTCCCTTATAGCTGAGACTGAATTGATGCGATCGACATGATCGCCGACACTCGATCGCGACAATGCCAAGAGATCGCCATTGGCAAAATGTTCGAATGCTGCATGACCGACGCGGTATTCGAACTTGGCGCCAACGCGGCTCAGTGCCACCGAACGCCAATATCGCAGCAACGCCTCAAAAACCAAGGCAACGAGCACGCCTGAGGCAAGAAGGAACACTGTCCCTGTAGATTGATTGGGAATAATTCGGTCATACACTTGAAGCAATGCAAGCGGCAGAGAAAGACCAAGCACATTGATGGCGAGGCTCGTCAGGAGCATTTCGGACTGCCCGACTACGGAAAGTGATTGACGCTTAAGCAGAGATTTATAACTAAGCTGTTTCATTCTATGCTCTATCGACTATGCCGGCAGACCGCAGCAACGATTCCACCTGACCTAAGCCGTTGGCAAGACCACTCCTGCCGAACGACTGGCGACGTTGGGACACGGTGACCATGCCTAAAGCCTCAGGCTCCGTCAGCACAAATCACTCGAAATCTCTCCATTTGCGTCCGAGGTGTTCGCAAAAAGCACAGCGAGTGAACCATTTTCCGTCAGGATTCTCAATCTGCAACTCAACATTGCCGTGGATCACCATTGGAGAGACAAGTCATTTATCGCTTTAGTTCAGAAATTTAGGGCATATCCGGTGTAAGAGCAGCGGTGATCGCAGCACGACCTTCCTGGTCCGCAGGATGGCATGCGGCTTGCTAGTCGGTTGGTTATTCAGTGATTGCATTGTCTATATCCTGAGAAATCAATGCGTGCTCCGCCTTGCCTCTAGGGAGTTCAAGTTCATGTCTGGCGAACCCTCGACCGGCAGTTTGCCGCCCTCGACCGACAATCTCCCATCAGCGACTGACAATGCGACGGGGAAGGCCGTTAATCCGTTCATGCTGTCGCCGGAACACGAAGAGGGCTTGGCCGACGCCAAAGAGCGGGTCCTGTTCAAGGGCGAATTGGAGAGTTCAGCAGATATTCTGGCCTACGAAACGGTCGTGGCCGGGAGCAGTGCCGACGATGACGGACCGGCTCCGGATCGGGCGAATCGGTCACTAATCACATCTGGGCTACCAGAGTCGTTGGAGCCGTTTGACGCTGCACTTGAGGCAAATGCTTCTCCGACCGGCGTTGAAAACGCTACGGCCGGTGACCTTGCGGTTGATCCACGGCCGGAAGGTCCACCGGGGCCCGATAGAAGTGCTGGTATCTCATTGGCCGATGTGCTCCAGACGCCGGTGGAGATCATCCCTGATACGGAAGAATTGGTGCCCGATGAAGAAGCGGTGTCTCGCACCGGCACTTTGACGTCCGTCGAGCCGGATGCTATCGCGACAGACTCCGAAGATGTCGACGCGATTGATGTACCGGCTGATTCGTCCACCGGCGCCGCGGTCACCGAAATCAGCGCGACGACGGAAAGTGCACTTGGCACCACGGGCACCTTAGACTCGGAAGCGCCGGACACCGTAGCGGACGCGCCGACGATTGCGGTTGACGCTGCAACCGGAACCGAAGGCACCACCATTGCTCTGCGGATCGATCCGGCGTTGACCGACACCGATGGTTCGGAAAGCCTCTCGGTCATCGTGTCCGGCGTGCCCGCAGGCGCGGTGCTCTCGGCCGGCACCGACAACGGTGACGGCTCCTGGACCTTGACGCCGGAGCAGCTCGACGGCCTGACCGTCACGCCGCCGGCCAACAGCGATGCCGACTTCAGCCTCACTGTCGCCGTCACCGCCACGGAGACCAGCACCGGCGAGACCCGCACCGTCACAGCCGACCTGCCGGTGACGGTCACAGCCGTCACCGATACCCCGACGCTCGCGACCGAAGCGGCCGACGGTGCCGAAGATACCGCGATCGCCCTGCGGATCGATCCGGCGCTGACCGACACCGACGGCTCGGAAAGCCTGTCGGTCACTATCTCCGGCGTGCCTGCAGGCGCGGTGCTCTCGGCCGGCACCGACACCGGTGATGGCTCCTGGACTCTGACGCCGGAGCAGCTCGACGGCCTGACCGTCAC
>JANQJV010000391.1 GCA_028281465.1 Azospirillaceae bacterium
CGCCGTGGTTGCCTCCGAGGTCAAGAACTTGGCCAACCAGACCGCCAAGGCGACCGACGACATTGCGGCCCAGATTCGCGCCATGCAGGACCAGACCTCATCGACCGTGGCCGCGATCGGGGAGATCAACGCCCAGATCCGGGCCATGACCGAAGTTTCTGCCAGCATCTCGTCCGCCATCGAACAGCAGAATGCGGCCACGCAGGAGATTGCGCGCGGGGCGGAACAGGCGGCCCGTGATACCGACGAAGTGTCGCAGACCATCGTCGGTGTGAGCCAAGGGGCCGAGAACACCACGCGTGTGTGCCGCGACCTGTTGGACGCCTCAGCCACGTTGAACCAGCATGCGACCAACCTACGCCAGACCGTCGAGGATTTCCTGGCCGCGGTCAAGGCGGCTTAAGGCGGAGCCGTCGGTGCCGGTTCCGCGAACCGGCGCCGCGCGGTCCGGACGATCGGCCACACCAGGCAGGCGAGCGAGACAGCCATCAGCCCCGCAGAGACCGGACGGGTGACGAGGGGCCACCAACTGCCGGCGGACAACATCAAGCCCGAGCGGAGGTGGTGCTCGGCAATCGGTGCCAGGATCAGGCCGATCACGAAGGGGGCCAAGGGAATGCCCGCACGTTCCAGGACAAACCCGACCACACCGAACGCCAACATAACGCCGACATCGAAGATGCGGTTGTTGAAGGCAAACACGCCGGTGACGCAGCATACCATGATGATCGGCAGCAGCACGGCTTTGGGCACATGCACCAAGGCCGCCAATGGCCGCACGGCCGTGAGCATGATGGCATACATTGCGATGTTGCTGACCAGGCACACGGCGATCATGGTGTAAGCCATGTCCGCGTTGTTGATGAACAGCAGCGGGCCGGGCTGAATATCGTGGATGATCAGGGCGCCGATCAGGAGGGCGTCGATGACGCTGCCCGGGATGCCCATGGTGATCAGCGGGATCAGCGAACCACCGACGGCAGCGTTGTTGGATGCTTCGGCGGCAACGATCCCCTCCTCCGTTCCTGTGCCGAATCGTTCCGGGGTTTTGGACAGGGTGCGCGCCGCTGTATAGGCGACCACCGAGCCCACATTGGGACCGATGCCCGGTAAAATCCCGATCCAGGTGCCGATCAGCGACGAGCGAAGCAGATTGCCGGCCTGCGCCGTCCAGTCGTGCAGAGACAGGAACAGCCCTTGGAGCGAGAATGCGACCCGTTCGACCCGACGTTCGATCCAGACGACATCGTTCAGGACCTGGCTGACGGCAAAGAGGCCGATCAGCACAGGTAATACGTGAAATCCGCCGGTCAGTTCGGTGAAGCCGAAAGTGAGCCGCATTGTTCCGGCCGACTGGTCCAGCCCCGGCAGCGACACGAGCACGCCCAGGAAACCCGAAAACAAGCCCCGCAACAATGAGCCGCTGCCCACCGAGGCGATCAGCACCAGCGCCATCAAAACCATGCTGAAGTATTCGAATGGCCCGAACTGAACCGCCAGCCGCGACAAAGGCGGTGCCAGGGTGGCCAGGAACGCCCAGCCGATCAGCCCTCCGACGAAAGATGCCGTGATGCCGATGCCGAGCGCTCGTCCGGGCCGGCCGGCGTGCGCCATGGGAAAGCCATCCAAGGTTGTCATGACCGCCGCCGGTGTTCCCGGCATGCGCAAGAGGGTGGCCGAGATCAGACCGCCGCTGACGGCTCCAGTATAGATCGACACCAGCAAAACGATCGCGTGCAGGCTATCCATGTAAAAGGTCAGCGGCAGCAGCAGGGCGATCAGCATGGAACCCGTCAACCCAGGGATCGAGCCAACGCTGATTCCGAGCACGGTCCCGAGGAGCATGAAAAAGCACGGCCAAGGAGACAGCAGGTAGGCGAGACCGTCCACGAGCCCGCTCATGGCAGATCCACGTAGAATACTCGGGTGAACAGGTAACGGCCGCCATACCCCAAGAGGATTGCGGCAATCATCAGGAATGCCAGCGGCAATGGCCGGCGGCATCCCAGAACAAGACCAGCCGCTACCAAGAAACCGGCCGTGGCTTCACTGTATCGCACACGCTCAGTCGACAGCGCCCAAACATAGGCCACCGTCATGGCGAAGAACGCCACCGTCAGCCACGGCCGCAGGCGTGCCGGTCTGTCCTGCGGTCGGTCCGCCGGATCGGACGGCGCCGGCCGCGGCTGAGACAACCGCCGTAACCCCTGGATCAGAATGACGACTCCAAAGCCACTCAGGATCGTTGCCACGGTTAGAGGGACGCTGGCTGACCCGAGCGGGTCGAAACGTGGCGGTGGCAGACCGGCGGCGGACACCCAGGCCGCCACGCTCACCCCCAGTGCCGCCACACCGACCAGGATGTCGAGCCAGGCATTGCTGCGATCCATCGTGGAGGGCCTCGTGTTTGACTGAACCGGACGGCGCCCCGCACCCGGTCTCCGTGGGTGCGGGGTCTCCGTCGGTCAGTTCGGGCTCAGTTGGCTGCCATAGCTTTTTACGTCGGCATAGATCGCCTCGATCGATGCATCCAACCCATCCCCCCGGCGGAAGCCCGGGACCAACCCCCGGTCGCGCAAGGTTTGCTGCAGGTCCGTGTCGGCCAAAGCGGTCTCGAACGCATCGGCCAGAACCGCCATGCGATCTTCCGGTGTGTCGTTGGGAGCAAACCACCAATAAGAGATTCTGAAACTCACATCGTAGCCAAGTTCTCGAACCGTCGGGAGATCGGGCAAATCCGGATGGCGTTCCGGTGCCAGGATCGCCAGGGCCCGAACGCCGGACTCGCGGAAATTCAGGTATTCGGCCGTCGAAAAGAACGTATGACGGGTGTGACCGCCGAGCAGTGACTGTAGGCGATTCGCGCCGCCGCCGGTATGCACGATGCGCACGTCGTAGCCGGCTGCGGTCGACAAGAGCAAAGAGGCAAGGTGGACTGAACCACCGATCGAGCTGGCTTCGGCAATGCCGCCCGCCGACTCTTTGGCGGCGGAAACGAAATCTTCGAAGTTGTCGAATCGAGAATCTGATTTTGTCGCCGAAACGATGTTGATACTACCAGTCTCGGCAATGGCATCATAGGCTTCTGGACCGAAATCGGTGCGACCGATGGCACCGCTGACCAACAATCCGATGTGTGACACGAGGATTTCGTAACCGTCCGCTTCGGCGTCCTTGACCCGTTGAAAACCCACGGCGCCGGCACCGGCGTTGACATTGATCACCACCATCGGGTGCGACAGAAGCGCCATGTCGTTGATCGCACTCACGATGGTGCGCGCGACAATGTCGCTGGAGCCACCGGCACCGTAAGGAACCACCACTTGAACCGGCTTGTCCGGAAAGGCGGCCGCCGGGGAGGCGAGGTGTGGGCTAAGGACGAGAGCAGCGCCAGCCAGCCAGGTTCCGAAGGCGGTACGCATCGATTTCCTCCCATGTTGCGACGTCGCGCCGCTGCCGGCCGGGCGATGACGTGGACACCCTGGACAACCGGTTGGCGAGCGCGCATCCTTGATTGATGACAGCGCTAACATAGGGCAGGCTACCGGTGTGTTTGCCTGCTGTCAACGCGGGTCGTGGTTCGTGTCGGAAATCCAAGGCGTCGATGGAATCCTGTCCATGAATGAGGGTGGCCTCGGTCCAAAGCCACGCGGCCGGGAGGCGAGCGGCGCCGTCCGCATGAGCGATGTGGCGCGTCTGGCTCAGGTTTCGCCGATTACCGTGTCACGGTGTTTGCAGGCACCCGGTCGCGTCGCGCCCGAGACGCGCGACCGAATCCGTGCCGCCATGGAGTCGCTTGGGTATGTGCCCAACCTGGTGGCGGGAACCCTCGCGTCCAACCGCAGCCGCATGGTCGCCGCGCTTGTGCCGACCTTGGCGCAGGCCAACCATGCCGCCACGATCGATGCGCTGACCACCCGGCTGAACCAGGCCGGCCTCCAGGTTCTGCTCGGCAGCACGGGCTACTCCGACATCGCCGAGCTTGATCTGGTCCGCACATTCCTCGGTTATCGGCCCCAGGCGATGGTGTTGACCGGCGTGACCCATTCACCGGAAGCGGCACGACTGCTCCAGGGCGTCGGCATCCCGATTGTCGAGACGCTGGAGACCGGGACGACTCCCCTGGACATGGCCGTCGGATTCCAGAACGCGGCCGCCGGGGCCACCGTGGCGCGCCATTTGATGGCGCGCGGTTGCCGACAGCCCGCGGTGTTGACGCACGGAGCGGCCAGCGACACCCGTGCCGCGGACCGGCACCGCGGATTCGTGGCGCAAGTCCGGGCCTGCGGCGGCGTGGAGCCTCTCTCGGTGCCGGTAGATCCGGCCGATCTGGCCGGGGGGGCCGCCGGGCTTGAGCGGCTGTTGATCCAGGCGTCGGGTGTCGATGCGGTGTTCTGTGTCAGCGATACGCTGGCTTTGGGGGCGCTGATGGCCTGCCGGCGCCTTGGCGTGGCGGTGCCTGAACGGCTCGCCCTGATCGGTTTCGGGGATTCAGAGCCGGGCGCCCTGGTCCAGCCGGCACTTTCCACGGTGCACGTCCCCAAGGCGGAGATCGGCGACATGGCCGCGGCGATGATTTTGGCTCGTTTGTCAGGGCAGGAATCGGCAAGCCGTGTTGTCGATCTGGGATTCCGTCTCGTCGTGCGCGACAGCGGCTGAGTCCGCCGGCGTCCCCGGACACGGTGCCGGGAAAGACTGTATGGGTGGATAATCTGGGGGCCATGAATGGCACGCATCGATCAGGTCGAAGTGCATGAATACAGCTATGACGTTGCGAACATGGCAGCCAATCGCACCTATTGCCCCGGGACGCAGCTATCCATCGGCACCTTCGCAGTGACGATCCGCTGCGATGACGGGGCGGTCGGTGAGTATGCCCTGGTGCATGGCGGCAAGAAGGCGCATCTCGGCCAGGTGCTCATGGCCGCTCCGCTGCTGATCGGCCGCGACCCCATGCAGCGTCAGTTGATCTATGACGACCTCAAACGGGCCCTGCGTCAGGTCGGATTTCTCGGCGTGTCCGCCTGGGATATCTGCCTCTGGGATCTGGCCGGCAGGCGATACGGCTGTTCGGTTGCCGAATTGCTCGGCGGTTTCCGCACACGGTTGCCAGCCTACGCGAGCACCGTCCACGCCGACCGCAACGGTGGTCTGGACAGCCCTGAGGCCTTCGTTGCTTTTGCCGAACGGTGCTGCGCGCTTGGGTTCCGTGCATTCAAAATCCATGGTTGGAACGACGGCGACGCCGATGAAGAGGCGCGCAACGTGCGCATCATGGGCCGCGCCATGGCTGGGCGCATGACATTGATGCTCGATGCCGCCTCGGAGCTGCGCACCTTTGCCGATGCGCTCAAGGTCGGCCATGCCTGTGATGAGGCCGGGTTCTTTTGGTATGAGGATCCCATGCGTGATGGTGGCGTGTCGCAGCATGCGCACCGATTGTTGCGCCAGCGCCTACGAACGCCTTTGCTCATTACGGAGCATGTCAGGGGCGTCGAGCCGAAAGCCGATTGGATTGCCGGAGACGCCACCGATTTCGTGCGCGCCGATCCTGAACTCGATTTGGGTATCAGTGGCACCATGCGCATCGCCCACCTTGCCGAGGCATTCGGTCTGGACGTCGAGCTGCACGGCTGCGGCCCGGCGCATCGCGCCTGCATGGCGGCGATCCGCAACACGAATTTCTACGAGCTGGCGCTGGTTGGTCCCGGCATCCGCAACCCGGTTCCACCCGTGTTCGACAATGGCTATTCCGACCAGTTGGACGATGTTGGTCCGGACGGGTGTTATCCGGTGCCGATGGGGCCTGGCCTGGGGGTGCCCATCGATTGGGAGTTCATCGCCCGGCACCGGACCGCGCTGCACATTTTCCAAACTTGACAACGCTGTATCCTTTTGTCGCCAAAGGGCAGACGTTCGGGCGGTTCGTGTTGGCGGGATTGATCGGAAAAGCGTGAGAGGGGGTCTTCGTTCTTTTATTGCTGTCAACGGTTTGGTGGATTGGGCTTGAGGTGAACCGCCGATGGACCGTGCGGATGATGGTCCTCGAGCACCGGACAGCTCCGCGTGATGATGCCGCATCCGGCATGCTCCTTTCGTATCCGGTTTTTTTTCGGCGATACCTTGACAGCCGGTGGGTTGGCCTGAATCGACACGGACTCTCGTCGGCGGAATGGGTTGGTATCGTTTTGGAATGAACGAACCCGGGATCGACATGATGACTTTGCGATCAGCCGCGTGGCGTTGCCATTGTCCCGAAGATCCGACTGCCTGTATAGGCTCGGTGAGTCAGTAGGATGTCACGATAGGCGGCGTTTCGCTTTTTGATGTCGTGGCATAGTTGCTCTCCTCCACCTGCATTCCATGCTCAATGATGATCCGGTGCGTAAGCTCGGATGGCAAATTGCAAATTGAATGTTCGGCCAACGGCTTGGCGGTGTTCACCCGGCCGTCGGTGTGCACACCCCCTCATCGGGCGCGACCGCGGCCCCACCGATTTATCGAGAGGCAAACATGCTCCGTCGCATGACACTCACCACGCGGGTTCTTCTAACGACGACTGGATTTCTTGTGATCGGCATCTTGGTCACCGCCGCGGTCGCGATTCAAGTGCTGACCTTTGAAATGGAACGCCATGTCGTGCAGCGGCAGGAGCAGAGCCTGCGCATCGCCGCCATTGTTTTGCAGGATCACTATCCGGACGTTGACATCGTGTGGAGCGGTGGCCGTGTGGAGCGCATTGAGGTGCCCTCCATGCCCATTTTTGGTGATCATGCCATGATCGACAAGATTGGCTTGCTGACGGGCGAAACTGCCACGGTGTTCGAATGGGATGATGTCACGCGGGATTTCTGGCGGCGCACCACCAACATTGTCAAGGCGGACGGCACCCGCGCCGTGGGCACGCAGCTCGGCCAGGGCGGCCGCGTCTATCCTGTCGTGACGGCCGGCACTCTGTTCCTGGGCGAGGCGACAATTCTGGGAAAGAACTATTACACCGCCTATCAGCCGGTCTTCGATGCGGGCCGAACCATTGTCGGCATTCTCTACGTCGGCGTGGAAAAGGCGCAGTTTGCTCGTTTGCTCGACGCGGTCATGCGCGACGTGCTAACGGCCGCGGCGGTTGCCCTGCTGGTGACCTTGTCGTTGGGCATCCTGATCTACCGGCGCATGATGCGCCCGCTTCCGATGCTCACCGCCGTCACGGGGCGGCTAGCCAACGATGATCTCACCGTGACGGTCCCGTTCCGCGACCGGTTCGACGAAATCGGCGCCATGGCCAATGCCCTGGAAATCTTCCGCACCGGTATGGTGCAGAACCGGGATTTGAGTGCGCAAAGGCAGCGTGCGGAAACCGAGCGGGTGGAGCGTGTAGCGCGTCTCGAGGTCTTGACGCGCGATTTCGACACGGCGGCGGCGGAGACCTTGCAGTCGGTCGCCACTGCGGCTGGACAGGTCGGTGCCACGGCTGACTCTCTGTCCGAGGCCGCCCAGTCGGCCACCGAGCAATCGGTCCGCGTGGCCGATGCGGCTCGGCGGGCGAGCAGCAACGTGGAAACCATGGCGGCGTCGACGCAGGAGCTGGGCGCGTCGATCCAAGAAATTAGCCGGCAGGTGCAACGGCAGACCGACATGGCCCGGTCCGCGTCAGCGGCGGCAGATCGCAGCGACGGCCAGGTGCGCGGTTTGGATGAGAACGCCCAGAAGATCGGTGACGTGGTCGAGCTGATTACCGCGATCGCCAATCAGACCAATCTGCTCGCCTTGAATGCGACCATCGAGGCGGCGCGTGCCGGTGACGCGGGCAAGGGGTTCGCCGTGGTTGCCTCCGAGG
>JANQJV010000402.1 GCA_028281465.1 Azospirillaceae bacterium
GGACCGCCGCCATCTTGGCGGCCGGCCGCTGGGCGTGGTCCGGGCCGGCTGGAAGCCGGCGGTCCAGCCGGCAAGGAGGCCGGCGCTCCGAAACAGGGCAGCCCGAGGACCGGTCATTGTTTCGGGCCGTTGGTATTAGCCCACCGCTTCGAGCAAAACGGGACGTGATCGCCTGTCGATCATGATCAAGATCACCCAAACCAGCGACTTGGGTGTCCCTGGAGCCGGCTTACACCCTCCGCTTCGTCCATCCCAACCAAGGCGCGACGAACCGAGTCTTCATTGACGATCGTCGTCATCCCTTGAAGCGCTCGGTTGTCGCCACCGCCAGGCAAGCCAATGCTGTGCGCCTATCAACAGAGACCAGGAAGGACCGAAAGTAATAACGTTTCAGGCACATCCACAATCCGTGGAGAATTGGCACGACCAAAAAAACAAGGGACACTCTGCCACCCAAGCCGCAAACCGGTGGTTGGCCGACAGGGTGACCAGAAATCATCGATTTCGTCCGAGATAGACCAAGTCAAGACAATATATAGACGACCATCTCCGCATCCAGACCGCCGGATGTGCGATCGCCGCCCCTATTGCCGTCGTGCCGAGGCGGCAGATGTGAGGCAATCGCACCGGTGTTCGGGTCCGTAGCCCCATTGTATCAACCGATCACCGAGCGGGGCTGTTTCGGCGTGCCGGCGTCAAGCGAACGGGATTGCTGCCATCTTGCTGGTTGCTGGTTGGCGACAAGGAGCCGACTGGACGTCGGCGCCGCAGAGGTTTCCTAACTCAGGCATGCCCGAGTTGGGTCAAGTATTTACAGATTATGGATTTTGTAAAAAATTGACTACGCTCAGCCGGGTAGATTTGTAAATAGCTACACCAATTTTTCTCGGTATTTCAGTTATCTGTGCGACACCCGGTCGCAGAGGGGTTTTTTTGTCGACACTGTATAGAGCTGCGGCGACATTGGCGGCAGGCCGTCTGCTGGAATCCGTCCGAACCACGTATGACAGTTGTGACTAGACAGTTAGAATGATGAATGCATAGGCAGGATGCGAACGAACTATGCACCGGCAAAAATGATCGAGATCATTTCGCGCTTGCGGCATGGTTTGGTTTCTTAGCAAGCAGACGAGAATTGGAACTCCGAACGGAGGCTCAGGTGCTGCGATGCAGGAGCTGGGGTTGGTGTTGATCGGCACCGCGTTGGTCAACAACGTGGTCTTGGTGAAGTTTCTCGGACTGTGCCCGCTCATCGGCACGTCGGGCAAACTCGACACGGCCGTGGGCATGGCCATGGCCGCGAGCTTCGTGCTTACCCTGTCGGCCGGCCTCGCATGGGCGATCGAGGCCATGCTCTTGGCACCATATGGTCTCGGTTACCTGCGCACAGTCACCTTCATTCTGGTGATCGCTGCTGTCGTGCAGTTCACCGAGATGCTGGTTCGGCGGGTTTCGCAACCGTTGTATCGCGCACTTGGCATCTATTTGCCCTTGATCACCACCAATTGTGCCGTCCTGGGTGTCGCCTTGCTCAACGTCAAAGCCGGCAACGGATTTCTTGACAGTGTGCTTTATGGCTTCGGTTCGGCGCTCGGCTTCGGGCTCATCCTCGTCATCTTCGCCGGGTTGCGCGAACGGCTCGAGCTGGCCGATGTGCCGGCTGCCTTCGCCGGGGCCCCAATCGCCTTCGTCGTTGCTGGCCTGTTGTCCCTGGCGTTCATGGGCTTCGCCGGCATCGGCACACCATAGGAGACCGATGCCGTGCTGACCGCCATCCTCAGCCTCACCCTGCTGGGCGCCGGCTTTGGCCTGCTGCTGCGCCTGTCGGCTCGCTGGCTTGCCGTCGAGGGCAATCCTCTCCAAACGGAGCTGGAAGCGTTGCTCCCCGGTTCGCAATGTGGCCAATGCGGTCTGGCCGGTTGTCGGCAGGCGGCCGAGGCTTTGATCGAGGGCACGGTGCCGGTCACCGTGTGTCCACCGGGTGGGCGAGCCCTGGCGCAGACCTTGGCCGAGACCCTGGGTGTGCCGTTCGACCCCGCCGCTGTCGCGGATCCGGAGCCGCGAATCGCCATGATCAACGAGGCCGCCTGCCTCGGGTGCATGCGCTGCATCCAGAAATGCAGCATCGACGCCATCGTGGGTGCCAACAAGCAGATGCACACGGTGTTGAACGAGGTCTGCAACGGCTGCGGGAGTTGTGTCGCGGAATGTCCGACTGGTGGAATCGCCCTGGTTGCTGTGCCTCAGTCGGTCGAAACCTGGCACTGGCATAAACCCGGCCGGACACCGCCGCCGCCGCCGGCCGATTTCTGGCATTGGCGCCGTCTGCGCTTCCGTCCCGGTCATACCTTGGGCAACCGACCGATCAACCACCCGCCACCGCCGGCTTTGTTGCGCGCACAGCCGCAAACCCATGCGGGAGATCGGCCATGAAGCTATTCCGTATCCGCGGAGGCGTTGATGTCGCCCACCGCAAGGAGCTGTCGTCGGAAGAACCGATCATGCCGTTGCCACTGCCGTCCCGGCTCTACGTGCCGCTGCGCCAGCATGGTGGTGCCCCGGCCGAACCGGTTGTATCGGTCGGCGACCGGGTCCTGAAAGGCCAGCTCCTGGCTGCGCCGCAAGGATCGGTGTCGGCTCCCGTGCACGCTCCGACATCGGGCGAAATCCTCAATATCGGGCGGCAGATCACGGCGCATCCGTCGGCGATTCCGCAGCCGACCATCGTTCTTGAATCCGATGGCTGCGAGGAATGGGTGGATTTGCCGCCACCGATCCGCGATCCATTCGCCGCGAGTGCCGCCAGCTTGGCCACACGGGTGGCCGACTGTGGCATCGTCGGTTTGGGTGGCGCGGCGTTTCCCACTGCGGTCAAGCTGGACGCCGCGGCAAGAGGCACCGTCGACACGTTGGTGATCAACGGTGCCGAATGCGAACCTTATCTCACGTGTGACGACCGCATCATGCGCGAGCGGGCGGGCGAGATCATCGACGGTGTGCGCATCATGGCCCATGCCCTGGGTGCCACGCGTATCGTCATCGCCATCGAACGCAACAAGCCGCAGGCGCTCGATACCATGACCCGGGCGGCCGATACGGTGGGCCCGGAAATCCTGATCGTCGCCATCCCCGCACGCTATCCCATGGGATCTGAACGCCATTTGGTGCTCCTGGTCACCGGGCGCGAAATTCCAGCCCGACGGCTGCCGGCCGACGTGGGCGTGTCGGTGCACAACGTGGCGACCGCGCGCGCCGTGCACCGCGCCGTGCGCGTGGGGGAACCGCTGATCTCTCGGGTCATGACCGTGAGCGGGGGTGCGGTGCGGCGCCCACGCAATCTGGAGGTGCCGATCGGCGCCCTCGTATGCGAGTTGCTGGATGCCGCCGGCGGCACAACCGAAGCACCGGCCCGCCTGCTCGCCGGTGGCCCCATGATGGGGCAGCCATTGCACAGTCTGGTGGTGCCCGTGGTCAAGGGCACCAGTGGGATTCTGGCGCTGGCAGCTTCCGAAATCCGCACTGCCCCCGAGCAAGGCTGCATCCGCTGTGGCACGTGCGTCAGCGTGTGTCCGTGCGGCTTGGTTCCCATGGAGATGGCGGCCCTGATCCGCCACGAGAAGCTTGAGCAGGCCGTGGCCGTCGGTCTGCACGATTGCGTGGCGTGCGGTAGCTGTGCCTACGCTTGCCCATCACATATTCCCCTTGTTCAATACTTTCACTACGCCAAAGGCCGACTGAAGCAACTTGGGCATGAGCAGCGTCGGCGTGACCTGGCCAGGCGGTTGGCGGCCAGTCGGGCAGAGCGGCTCGAGCGTATCGCGCGGGCCAAACGCGAGGCGGTAGCGGCTCGCAAGGCGGCTGCCGCGGCGAAGAAAGTGGCAGAGGCGCAGGCACATGGGGATGGTCCGGTCGGATCGGCAGCCGGATCATGACTGCCGAAACGATTACCGAACCGAGTGGGCCGTACGCCCATGCCGACTGGAGCGTACGTCAAATCATGCTGCGGGTCATGGCCGCCCTTGTCCCCGCCACGGTGTTCAACGCCTGGGTGTTTGGCTGGCCGGCCGTGTTCCTGTTCGCCGTCACGGTGGCGGCGGCGCTGATCGCCGAGGCCATATGCCTTTGGCTCGCCGGGCGGCCGGTGGGTGCGTCGCTTGCCGATGGATCTGCAGCGTTGACCGCATGGCTCCTCGCTTTCAGTCTGCCACCTTACGCGCCTTGGTGGATTGGCATGGTCGGTGCCGTGATCGCCATCGTCATCGGCAAACACATCTTCGGTGGGTTGGGACAAAACCTGTTCAACCCGGCCATGGTTGCCCGGGTGGCGCTTTTGATCTCCTTCCCTGTACCCATGACACTGTACGTGTTGCCCACCGGCTTCGGGCTGTTGGCCGCTCCGCCCGGGTTTCTGGACGGTTTGGTCATTACATTCGGCGGTCAAGGGATTCCGGATGCACTCAGTGCTGCCACGGCGCTCAGTGCGGTCCAGACGCAGCTCGGCCTTGGTCAGCCCGCCACAGTGGCGGTGGCGTCGGCCGTAGCACCGTGGCGGATGGCCGCCGGGACGATGGCTGGCAGCCTGGGCGAGACCTCGGCCTTGTTGCTAGCCGCCGGTGGTGTGTACCTGTTGTGGGCGCGTGTTATCACCTGGCACGTTCCGGTCGCCTTGGCCGGGAGTATGGCGTTGCTATCCGGCTTGGCCAATGCCATCGATCCGGCACGGTTTCCCGGGGCGGACTTCACGCTCCTGACCGGTGCCACCGTGCTCGGGGCATTCTTCATCGCCACCGATCCGGTGACGTCGCCGGTGACGCGGGGCGGTCAGTTGGTGTTCGGGGCGGGCTGCGGTCTGCTGAGCTGGGTCATCCGCAGCTTTGCTGGCTACCCGGAAGGTTTGGCCTTCGCGATCTTGTTGATGAATGCGGCGACGCCGTTGATCGACCGAGGCATGCGCCCCCGCGTGCACGGCCGCACGCGCCATGGCCGGCCGCTCACGCTCGAACGATTGCGGTGAGCCGCTATGGTGAAGCTGCTGCAGGCCGCATGGGGGTTGGGCGCGTTCGCCTGTTCGGCCGCCGTGGTTCTGGTTTCGGTGGACTGGCTCACGGCTGATGCCATCCGTCAGCGCGCCCGCGAAGACCTGGAAGCGTCGCTGACGCAGGTATTGCCGTCGCAGCTATACGACAACGATCTGCTCGCCGATACGGTGACCGTTCCGGGTGATGATGGCGGGCCAACGGTCACTGTCTATCGGGCCCGGGCCTCCGGGCGGATCACCGGGGTCGGATTCCAGGTATCCGGGACCGGTTATGGTGGTCCCATCCGCCTGGTGCTTGGCATCGATCCTGGTGGCCGCCTGCTTGGTGTCCGCGTCATCGCGCACAGCGAGACACCGGGCCTTGGCGATGGCATCGACGCCGCCAAAGGCGATTGGATTGCGGGTTTCACCGGCCGTGCGCTCGGCGATCCGCCGCTTGAGGGCTGGGCTGTGCGCAAGGACGGTGGCACGTTCGACCAATTGAGCGGTGCCACCATCACACCCCGGGCGGTGATCGCCGCTGTGCGCGATGGCCTGCGCTTCTTTGCGGCGCATCGCTCCGCCATGTTGGCGCCAGCGGCTGACGCCGGGACCGCTGCGGCTCTCGAGGCGGGGAAGGAGGCCTGACCATGGCAGCCAGCACATCGGACCTGCGGACGATTGTCGGTGACGGGCTGTGGCACCGCAATGCGGTGTTCGGTCAGATGCTGTCCTTGTGCCCGACCATGGCGGTGACCAACACGGCAACCAACGGGCTGGGCATGGGGTTGGCGACGCTGGTGGTGCTCACCGGGTCCAACCTGCTGGTCGCCGGCCTCCGCCGGACCATTCCGACGGATATCCGCATTCCTGCTTTCGTGCTCGTCATCGCCACCCTTGTGACAGTGGTCGAACTGGTCATGAATGCGTGGCTGCACGAGCTGTTCAAAGTCCTTGGTCTGTTCATTCCGCTGATCGTGGTCAATTGCCTGATCCTGGGGCGTGCCGAGAGCTTTGCCTCGCGCCACACCGTGCCGGCTGCCTTGGTCGATGCCCTGGCCATGGGCTTTGGGTTTACGGCGGCGCTGGTGGTGATCGGCGCCGTGCGCGAGCTGCTGGGCAGCGGCACTCTGTTCGCCGATGCGGCCCGCTTGCTCGGCCCGGGTTTCGCCTTTCTGGAGGTGGAGGTGATCCCGGACTTCGCTGGCGTTTTGGTCATGGTTCTGCCACCGGGCGGTTTTTTGGCCCTAGGGTTTCTGCTTGCGGGCAAACGGTTGCTCGATCGGCGCGCCGCGCGCCGGCGGGTCCCGGCTCCGATGGTAACGCCGGCGGCTGGGGCGGCAGAGTGATGGGAGTCGGGACCATGACCGCAGCACCGCTGGTCCGGATCGAGGTGGTGTACGCCACGCCCGCGCGCCAGGTTTGGCTCGACCTGGATGTGCCCGCCGGCACGACGGTGCGCCGTGCCATTGAGCTCTCCGGTATTCTCATGCAATGCCCGGAGATCGATCTCGACACGCAGAAGGTCGGCATCCACGCCAGCATCGTCAAACCCGACAAGGTCGTGGAAGCCGGCAACCGCATCGAGATCTACCGGCCGATCACCGCTGACCCGAAAAAGGTACCGCGCCGGTCCGGCGGATCGGCGTGATGCCTCTTGTTTGAATCCATACTGTTAAGGAGACTATAGCATGGCTTATCGAATCGATTCGGATCTGTGCACCTCCTGCGAGGCCTGTGCACCGCCGGTTTGCCCCAACGACGCCATCAGCGTCGAAAAGTCCACATTCGTCATCGACGAGAGCAAATGCTCGGAATGCGAAGGGCATTATGACATGCCGCAATGCGTCGAGGTTTGCCCGATCGAAGACTGCATCGTCCCAGTCTGATCGGGCCCGCCCGTGGGATGCACCCTGCGCGTCCCGTCAGCGGTCGGGTCGATCACCGGTGCGCTCAACGACGATAGTCGCGGGATGGGCATGGCGTATCCCTACGAGAATTGCGTCAACCACTTGGAAACTGCGCGAGGCGGATTGTGACGGAGACGATCAAAAGGCTTGTCGATGGCAATGAGGCGGCGGCGTCGGTGGCGTATCGATGCAGCGAGGTGGTCGCCATCTATCCGATCACGCCGGCCTCGCCCATGGGCGAGCTTTCGGACGAATGGGCCGCGCGGCGCGACCGCAATCTCTGGGGCATGGTGCCCCAAGTGGTTGAAATGCAATCGGAAGGCGGAGCCGCTGGGGCCATCCATGGCGCTGTGCAGGCGGGCACGTTGGCAACGACCTTCACCGCCTCCCAAGGCCTCCTTCTCATGATCCCCAATATGTACAAGATCGCTGGGGAGTTGGGGCCGACCGTGGTGCATGTGGCGGCGCGCACGGTCGCGACCCATGCTCTGTCGATCTTCGGCGACCATTCCGACGTCATGGCGTGCCGGCAGACGGGCTTTGCCATGCTCGCCGCCGCCTCGGTCGAAGAGGCGCAGGACATGGCGGCGGTCTCCCATGCCGCCACGTTGCGCAGCCGGGTTCCGTTCCTGCATTTCTTCGATGGGTTCCGCACCTCGCATGAGGTCAATGGCGTGACACCGCTGGGCGACGACACCTTGCGCGCGCTCATGGATGAAACGGCGATTGCCGCCCACCGACAGCGTGCACTCAGCCCCGACCATCCGGTGATCCGTGGCACCGCACAAAACCCCGACGTCTTCTTCCAGGCACGCGAAGCGGCGGAGCCGTTCTACGAGGCCTGTCCGGCTGTGGTGCAGGACGTTATGGACCGGCTGGGCGGACTGACCGGGCGTGCCTATCGCCTTTTCGACTACTTCGGTCACCCGGAGGCCGAGCGGGTGATCGTTGCCATGGGCTCGGGCGTGGCCACGGCGCGCCGCACTGCCGAACACCTGGCGACAGCCGGCGAGCGGGTGGGTGTGGTGGCTGTACGGCTGTACCGGCCGTTTGCCATCGCCGAGTTCGTCGCGGCCTTGCCACCCAGCGTACGCGCCATCGCTGTGCTGGACCGCACCAAAGAAGCTGGTGCCACGGCTGATCCGTTGTTCCTGGATGTTGCCGCCGCCCTGCTGGAAGCCCGCGCGGTTGGCCTGGGGGCTTTCGGTGTCCGGGCCGCTGCCGAGCCGGTGCTGGTCGGAGGGCGCTATGGCCTGTCGTCCAAGGAGTTCACGCCAGCGATGGTGCGGGCGGTGTTCGACGAATTGGCCCGCCCGCAGCCGAAGCGGCGCTTCACCGTCGGCATCCGCGACGATGTGCTTGGACGGTCGCTGGCCGTCGGTCCCGACCTGGATATCGACGATCCGCGCACAACCCGGGCCGTGTTCTTCGGCTTGGGGGCCGACGGTACGGTGGGCGCCAACAAGAACTCGCTCAAGATCATCGCCGACGAGTCCGGTGCGCATGTCCAGGGCTATTTCGTCTACGACAGCCGCAAGGCCGGCGCATCCACGGTGTCGCATCTGCGCTTCGCCCCGGTGCCGATCGATGCGCCGTACCTGATCACCTCGGCCGGCTTCGTCGCGTGCCATCACCTGCCGTTGCTGGAACGCATGGATGTGCTGGCGCCGGCCGCGCCCGGTGCCACGGTGTTGTTGAATGCGCCCGGCACACCGCAGCAGGTTTGGGACGGCCTGCCACAAGAGGTGCAGCAGGCGGCCATCGACAAAGGCGTTCGTCTTTACACGGTCGATGCGAGTGCCGTGGCGCGCGATTGCGGTCTGGGCCGGCGCATCAACACCGTGATGCAGACTTGTTTTTTCGCCCTCGCCGGGGTCATGCCGGCCGAGGTGGCCGTCGCACGGATCAAGGACGCCATCACCAAGACCTATGGCCGGCGCAGCGAAGAGGCGGTCCGGCGCAATCACGCTGCCGTCGATCGCGCCTTGGAGCACTTGTACCGCGTGCCGCTGCCGGACGCGGTGTCGGCGGACCGGTGCCGGCCGCCGCCAGTGCCGCAGGAGGCGCCCGACTTCGTCCAGCGCGTCACGGCGGCCATCCTGGCCGGACATGGTGATGATCTGCCGGTCAGCGCCTTTCCGGTCGACGGCACCTGGCCGACCGGCACCGGCCGTTTCGAGAAGCGCCACATTGCCACCGAGGTGCCGGTGTTCAATGCTGACCTGTGCATCCAGTGTAACAAATGCGCCATGGTCTGCCCCCACGGCTGCATCCGCGTGTCGGTGTGTCCGCCCGAACAATTGGCTGATGCGCCGGACGGTTTCATCAGTCTGGCAGCCCGTGGGATGGATTTTCCGGGTTGGCGTTACATGCTCGCGGTGTCACCGGGCGATTGCACCGGCTGCACATTGTGCGTGGCCGTTTGCCCGGCCAAGGACAAGGCCAACCCGCGGCGCAAGGCCCTGGAGATGCGACCGGTGGCCGAAGTGGCCGACACCTTGGTGCGCGACTTCGACTATTTTCTGACTTTGCCGGTACCGCCGCGCGATCGCGTGCCACCGACGCTGAAACAAGTCCAGTTGTTCCAGCCGTTGTTCGAATTCTCCGGCGCTTGCGCCGGCTGCGGCGAGACGCCGTACATCAAGCTGATGACTCAGTTGTTCGGCGACCGCACGGTGATCGCCAATTCGACCGGCTGCTCGTCGATCTTTGGAGGCAATCTGCCGACCACACCCTACACCACCAACGCCGATGGCCGTGGCCCGGCTTGGTCGAACTCCTTGTTCGAAGACACCGCGGAGTTCGGTTTCGGCATTCGGTGTGCCTTGGATCAGCTTGGCGACGAGGCGCGGGCCCTTCTGACGCATCTGGCCCCTCGGTTGGACGCGGCTCTGGTCGACGATCTGTCGGCCCCGAAGGCCGATGAGGCCGGCATCGCCGAGCAACGCGCCCAGGTCGCGGCCTTGCGTGGACATCTGCAGGCCATGGGTGACGATTCGGCGGCGCAGCGTCTGGCAGCCTTGGCTGACCACTTGGTGCGAAAATCGGTGTGGATCGTCGGGGGCGACGGCTGGGCCTACGACATCGGCTATGGTGGTCTCGACCACGTGCTGGCGTCCGATCGCGACGTCAACATCCTGGTCATGGACACCGAGGTGTACTCCAACACCGGTGGCCAGCAATCCAAGGCCACGCCCATGGCGGCGTCGGCCAAATTCGCCATCGCCGGGCGGCCCATGACCAAGAAGGATCTGGGCATGATCGCCATGGCCTATGGCCATGTCTATGTCGCCCACGTTGCCTTCGGTGCCCAGGATGCGCAAACGGTGACGGCGTTCCGCGAGGCGGAGTCGTATGATGGGCCTTCGTTGATCATCGCCTACAGCCATTGCATTGCGCATGGCTTCGACATGGCGCACGGCCTGGATCAGCAGAAACTGGCGGTGAACAGCGGGCATTGGCCCCTGTACCGCTACGATCCGCGCTTGCTCGCGCAGGGGAAGCCGCCTCTGGAGATGGACAGCAAGCCACCGAAGGCGCCCTTGTCCACGTTCATGGCCAACGAGACACGGTTCCGCGTTGTCGAACGCACCGATCCAGAGCGCTTCAAAGCCCTCTTGGCCACGGCCGAGGCGCAGAGCCGCTGGCGGGAACGGCGCCTGCGCTTCCTGGCCGGTTTCAGCCCCGCCGATGCCGCCGAGTGACCTGTCAATCTGATTCTGCGCAAGGGGTCTCCCCATGGATCTATCGACCCGATACCTGGACCTCACCCTGTCGTCGCCGCTCATGCCCGGCGCCTCGCCGCTGGCTGCCGATATGAACACCGTGCGCCGGCTCGAGGATGCCGGTGCGGCCGCCATCGTCGTGCATTCGCTGTTCGAAGAGCAGATCGTGCAGGACCGGTTGAGCGTGCTGCAAGCGACCGAAGACCCGGCGGAGAGCTTCGCTGAAGCCATCAGCTTTTTCCCCAAGAGCGATGGCTACCGGCTCGGCCCCGAGGCTTATCTGGAGCATGTCCGGCGCATCAAGGCGGCCGTCGACGTGCCGGTGATCGCCTCCTTGAATGGCCTCACCCCGGCAGGTTGGACCGACTATGCCCGGTTGATCGAACAGGCGGGCGCCGATGCGCTGGAACTGAACGTCTATTTCGTCGCTGCCGACCCGACGGTGTCGTCGGCGGCGATCGAAGATCGGGTGGTCGACGTGGCACGCCGGGTCAAATCCGCGGTCGAGATTCCTGTCGCCGTCAAACTGTCGCCGTTCTTTTCCGCCCTGCACCACCTGGTGCGCCGACTGCGCAGCGAGGCCATCGACGGCCTTGTGTTGTTCAACCGGTTCTATCAGCCCGATATCGACATCGAGGCCCTGGAGACAACGCCGACCCTCGAGCTATCGACACCGGCGGAGCTGCGCCTGCGCCTGCGTTGGCTTGCCATCCTCTCCGCCGAAGCGGACCGGACCGCACTGGCCGTGAGCGGTGGTATCCATGACGTCGGCGGCGTGCTCAAAGCCGTGATGGCCGGGGCCGACGCAGTGCAGGTGGTCTCGGCCTTGCTGCGCCATGGCCCACAACGCTTGGCGCAACTGCGTGCCGACCTGGTTGCCTGGCTCGAGGAGCATGAGTATGAGTCGCTGGCCCAGGCCCGTGGCAGCATGAACCTTGCCCGATGCCCAGACCCGGTTGCCTTCGAACGCGCCAACTACCTGGCGGCGCTCACAGGTTGGAACGCCGCCAACCGCCCGCTGGACGTGTTGTAGGACGGACGGCTGGGCGACCCATGGACGAGTCGTCGACGCGTCCGCTGGCATGGATCGTCGGATGCGCCAGTGCCTGTCCGACGCCTGTGCCACAACCCTTAGAAAAGCACCGCCGGCAGCCACGTTCCCAAGGCCGGGAAGGCGTACACGAGCATCATGCCGACCAGGTTGATGAGCACGAACGGGGCTACGCCGCGATAGATGTCGAGGGTGTGAATCTCCGGCGGTGCGGCGCCGCGCAGATAGAACAGGGAGAAGCCGAAGGGGGGCGTGAGAAAGCTGGTCTGCAGGTTCATCGCCACCAGCACCGAGAGCCACAGTGGATCGACCCCCTGAAGCAGCAGGATCGGGGCGACGATCGGGATTACGATGACAGCGATTTCAACGAAGTCCATCACAAAGCCGAGCAGGAAAATCAGGACCATGAAAAACAGCAGGGCTCCGGTTTCGCCACCCGGCATGGCCTGAATCACCCCGGCCACCCGCTCGTCGCCGCCCAGGCCGCGGAACACCAGCGCGAACACGCTGGCACCGATGATGGTGGCGAAGATCATGGACGTGATCTTCAGGGTCTGGGTCAGCACCGGCACTAAGATACCGTTGCGGTGGATCCGCCAAACCCCAAGGCATAGGCAGACCAAAAATACACAGGCCAGGCCGCCAGCGGCCCAGATACCGGCCACCTCGGCCTCGGTGCTGAGCCGCCGGCCGAGCCGCAGGTCGAGCAGGGCAGCCAGCCCGAGCATGGTGACGACGGCCCCACCGGCCAGCAACACTGGCAGGCGGGCCCGTGCCGGCTCCAGTTTCAGCGCCGCGAGCAGGATAGCCACCGCCGCACCGACCGAGGCGGCTTCGGTCGGTGTGGCAATGCCGGCCAGGATCGAACCCAGGACCGCCACGATCAGCAATACCGGCGGCACCAGCATGGCGATCAGCGCGCCGCGGGCCGGCGTGGCGGTGCCAGTCTCGGACCGGTGCGGAATCGCCGGGGCCAGGTCGGGCCGGAACCAAGCCAGCAGCAAGGCGAAACCGATGTAGAGGCAGACCAGCATGAGGCCGGGGCCGATGGCGGCGGCGAAGATCTGTCCAACGCTGATGGTCTCCACGCTGAACCGGCCCATTTCGAACTGCGCCTCCTGGTAGGCGGCCGACATGCGTTCGCTCAAGATAATCAGCATGGTCGAGGGCGGAATGATCTGCCCCAGGGTGCCGGCGGCGCACACCGAACCGGCGGCGAAGCGGCCATTGTAACCGTGGCGCAGCATGGTGGGCAGGGCGATCAGTCCCATGGTGACCACCGTGGCACCGACGATCGCCGTGGAGGCGGCCAGGAGTGCCCCGACCAGCGTGACCGACACGGCGATGCCGCCACGCACGGAGCCGAACAGCCGGCCCATCTCTTCCAACAGATCGCCGGCGATGCGCGAGCGCTCCAAGACCACCCCCATGAGCACGAATAGGGGGATGGCCATGAGCACGTCATTGGTCATGATGCCGAAGATACGGTTGAACAGGGCCCCCAATAGGTCCCAGTCGAAATGCCCGGTCGCTGTCCCGATCGACGCGAACAACACCGCCAGGCCGGTGAGCGTGAAGACAATTGGGAATCCGAGCAGGATGGCGCCGCACAAGGCGGCGAACAACATCAGGTCGAGCGGCAGGTCGGTCACGGGCGCCGGTCCGGCTGGAGGAGGAACAGAAGGCTGCGCACGGCCAGCGAAAGGCCCTGCAGGCCGAGCAGAATGCAGAACAGCGGGACCAGCGCCTTGAGCAGGAACACAGCCGGGATACCGCCGACCGACATCGGTCCTTCCAAGATCAGCCAGGATTGGCGCACGAATGGCCACGTGACCAGAAAGATCGTCGCCATGGTCGGGATGACCAGGAACACGGCGCCGAACAGATCGATCATGGCTTTGCGATGCGGACCCGCCGAACCATAAAGAATGTCGACCCGGACATGGCCGTCATGCAACGAGGTATAGCCCGCCCCAAGCATGAACAGGGCGGCATGGAGATACACGGCCGATTCCTGCAAGGCGATGTAGCTGGTGCCAAAGACGTAGCGCAGCAGCACTGTGCCCAGTTGGACCAGCAGCATGGCCAGGGCCAGCCAACGCACCAGGCGGCCGGTCCATTCGTTCAGACGATCGACGGCATCGGCTACCGCGGATAGGAAAGGCATCGATGGAGGCGGGGAACCGAAATGGCGGGCAAGGAAAGTGTAGCAGTCCGTAGGGGCCACGGCCATGCCGAAAGCCAGCGGTGCCCTCGGCGTTAGCGCGGCGCGGCGGCCGGACCCAGGCGGATTTGGTGACGCCAGCGCGGCAACAGCAGGCGCACGGTGGTGCCGGTCCTGCCGTCACTGGCGATTTCGATCCGGCCGCCATGCAGTTCGATCAAGGCCTTGCTGATGGCCAGGCCAAGACCGGTGCCGCTGATCTCCTCGGAGCGCACATCGTTGGCGCGCACGAACGGTTGGAACAAGCGGCTGATTTCCGCCGGCTCGATGCCGATGCCGTTGTCTTCCACCGTGATCACCAGGTCGCCGTCGGGCGGCGCCAGTGCGCGCACGCGCACCCAGCCGCCGGCCGGCGTATATTTGCCGGCATTGGTGATCAGGTTGATCAGGATTTGCCGGATTGCGGAGGCATCGCCGCGCAGCACCAAGGTGTCGCGCGGCATGTCGTGCTCCCACACAAGGCCCTTGTCACGGAACTGCGTTTCCATCCAGCGCATGATGTCGTCCAAGATTTCGGTCAGGTTGAAATCCTGTTCCTCCAGCATGCGCCGACCGGCTTCCAGGCGGGAAAGGTCCAGGAGATCCGAAATCAATGACAACAGGTGCTGCCCCGACCGGCCGATGTCGCGGGCGTAGTCGCGATAGATTGAGGCTCCCACCGGTCCCATCAGCTCCGATTTGATCGCTTCGGCGAAGCCGATGATGGCATTCAGTGGCGAGCGTAGCTCATGGCTCATGTTGGCCAGGAAACGGGTCTTCGCCTGTTCGGCGGCGTGCGATTGCTCCCGTGCGGCCTTGAGTGCCTCGGTGGTGCGTCGGAATTCGGTGACGTCCTGCAGGCGCAGCAGCAAGAGGCGAGCCTGGTTTGGCCCTGCCGTTTCGGCAATCACCGTGCGGCTGATGCGCATGGTGCGCAAGCCAATGACATCCGACCAGATCTCCATGTCGACTGGCGGCACCTCGGCATGGTTCAGGAAGTCCATGGGGATCGCCAGGAGCGGCAGCACGGATTCGACCGGCCGGTCCTCCACCTCCGACGGGTCCAGGTCGAACAATTCGCACAGTCGCTGGTTGATGTGGGCGACCGTGCACAGACCGTTCGGTTCGTCTCGAATGGTCAGCATCATGTATTCGCTGGTGGCAGCCAGCAGTTCCTCGCGCAGCACCTCGTTTTGTTCGAAGGCATTGCGGCATGCCTGCACGGCCTGACGCATGGCGGCAGCCCGGGCCGCTTCACTGTTGCCCAGGTGGACGCGGAGCAGGTGGGCGACCAGGCGCATCAGGGCCACATCGGCATCGGTCCAGTGCCGACATTGGCCGCGCACCTGGTACCGCCAGCGTTCGAACGAGCCGCGCGGGATCAAGCGTTGCTGGGCATCGCGCTCCACGGCCGCGTGCGGATCGCCGCCCCAATGCACATCGAGGCGCAGCTCGGGTCGAAAGCAGACCAGACAGGCCGATGGGGTGTGGCCGAGCACGATGGCCAGGACGCCGCAGCACGTCGCCTCCCAAGCCACTGCCGACGGATAGCGAGCACTGATTTGGTTGGACTGGAAAAGACCATCCGGTTCCGCGGCCTCGGCAACCCAGGCGCTGAACCGGCGCAGGTCGTCGACGCTCGGCGTTGCGCCGCGCCGGAACACATCGTCACCGACCACGAGGGCGGCCCCGGTGGCACCGAAAAGCTGGGTTAGGCGCGGACTTTGCAGCATGACCCGCACCAGGAAATCGTCTCCGCCCAGGGCAGCGGCATGCAGCATTGTGGCGCGGCGCCGGCGGCGCTGATCTATCCGCTGGTCACGTTGTACCTCCAGCGCACCCAGGGCTTGGCCGAGCCGGCGCCCGACGGTCCGCGCCGCATCGCGGAGTGCCGGCCCGATCTGGCGCGGCGTCTGGCTGTGGCAGCTAATGAAGCCCCACAGCCGGTCCGCCACCGGAATGGAGATTGTCAGGGTGCCGGCAACACCGATGTTACGGTGATACTGCACGCAAAAACGCGACACGCTGCGCAGGTTCAGCGGGCTCATGTCCAATGGCTCAGTCTGCGCGATTTGGGCAGTGGTCAGCACCTTGGCATCCGTGGCATTCATGTCCACGACCATGCGCACGCCCAGCAACGTCTGCAGGCGCTGGGCTGGTGGCGGAAAATCATGCGGCGGAAAGCGAAGGCCGAGCAGGGGCGTCGTTGAGACTGGGCGGTCTTCCGCCACCACCTCGCCGCTTCCGTCCTCGAACAGCCGGTAGACCATGATGTGGTCGTAGGCGACCAGGCGCATGGTTTCGAGCACGGCGGCCCGCGCCAAATCATAAACCGTGGCGGCCTGGTCGAGCCTGGTTTGAAAGGCTTCGGCCCCAAGCGAGGTGGGCACCGGGGGCGCCACCGCCGGTTCCAGTTCGAGCAACCAGTGTCCTCGCCAGGCACGTAGGGTGGCATCGAACGCTTGCGGCAGGAGTGGTGGCACGGTTTCGAGCCGGCAGCGATGGTGATCGCCATTCGCCAGCTCGGATGCCGCACGGGAGAGTTGCTGCACGGCCGCCGTGCCGAATACCTCAGCCAGCGGTCGATCGAGCAGTTCCTCGGCATAGCGCCCGATCAGCCGGAAGCTGTTGTCGCTGATGTGGGTGATGGAAAAGCGTGGCAGGCTCAGCCCCAGGAGGATGCCGTATCCCTGAATCGAGCCCGGCGTATGCACCGGTTCACGACCGCATGCCTCGAAATCGATTTTATGCTCAATGACTATTCTCTGGGACATGACGAAGGTATCCTTCGACCCCGGCCTGGCCAACACGGGCGCCGAAGGGCGTGCGTGCGGATTATTGCTCGAAGCGTTCTACCGTTTCGCAAATTGTCAAAGCAACAGGCTGTCAGCAAGCGACGAGATGAAGATGGCCAGGATCAGATCAATGAAGACAAGGCCGACTGCGGTTCCGGACGGCAGATTGAGCGCCGTGCGCGTGATGAACCACTGGTACACCAAGATGCCGATCATCACCAAGAGTTCCAGCAGACCAGCCAAGCTTCCCGCCAGCAGACCCAGCTTGGTTAGGGCGAGGAGTGCCATCATCACGGTGATCTGTGGCAAGGAGGCCCAGTTGTAGGCGCACAGAAATCCGAAGTAGCGGTCACTGCGCGCCAGCAGCCGGCACAAGTCGATCATGATCACCGCGTAGGCTGTCCACATCACCACGTAGGTGATGGTTTCGACCGCCAGGAATTGGATCAGCGGCACATCCGCAAGCTCGTCGCCGCTGCGCAGGATGAGCAGGACGACATAGGCCGGCAGCACGAACAGTGCGGCATAAAACGACCGGAACGCACCGTCTGGCGACCGGTCGAAATAACCCATGGCGGTTCGGTCAAACAGCGCGAAGCGGTAGGTGCCGAACAACGCGTAGGCGATCTCGTGCAGCGAGGGCATGGCTATGGTCCGATGCCGGTGGCGGCCCGTTCAAACAGGGCACGATAAATCTCGGTCAATGTCTCGAGATCGGCCAAGGGTACGGCCTCGTCGGCCTTGTGCGCCGTAGAGCCGACCAGGCCAACCTCCACCACGGGACACAGAGCCTTGAGAAACCGCGCGTCGGATGTGCCTCCGCCCGTGCCCAGCGTGGGCCGATGCCCGGTCTGGCTCTGCACGGTCGTGGCGACCATCTCTGTCAGCGGTCCCGGCGGTGTCACGAACGCCTCGGCTGACCGTCGCACGTCCAGGGCGTACAGGTCGTCCACCATGGTGCAGGATTGATGCAGCCATGCTGTCAAGCTTGCCGCATCATGCCGGTCGTTGAAACGGATGTTGAACGTTGCCGTGACCTGACCGGGGATGACATTGCTTGCCGGGTTTCCCGTGTCGATTCCGGTCAATGCCAGAGTGGAGGGTGGGAAATGGTCCGTGCCGTCGTCCAGCGTGGCGTTGGCCAGTTCATTGAGACGGCGTACCAGCTTGGGCAATGGGTTGTCGGCCAGGTGTGGGTATGCGGCATGGCCTTCCCGCCCAAACACGGTGAGCCGTGCGTTCAGGCTGCCGCGCCTGCCGTTTTTGACTGTGTCGCCCAGCCGTTCGATACTGGTCGGTTCGCCGACCACGCAGGCATCCGGGACGTCCCCGCGCGCGATGAGCCAGTCCACCATCTTGGCTGTGCCGTTCACCGCATCGCCTTCTTCATCGCCGGTGATCAAGAGGCTGATCGATCCGGCGGTCGTGGCCGACGGCTCTGCGAGCCGCGCCACGGCGGCCACGGCCGCTGCCACGGCTCCTTTCATGTCGCAAGCGCCGCGGCCGATCAGCAACCCGTCGCGCACGATGCCGCCGAACGGGTCGACCGACCACCGGTCGCGGTTGCCGGGTGGCACCACGTCGGTGTGACCGGCGAAACAAAGATGCGGTCCGGACCGGTCCCGGTGGGCAAACAGATTGTCGGCCGGCGCTCCGGCCGGGTCGTTGAAGGGGAGCCGATGACACTCGAACCCAAGCGGGCGCAACAGCGACTCCAGCAGGGTGAGAGCGCCGCCCTCAGCGGGCGTGACGCTTGGGCAGCGGATGAGCGCTTGCGCCACCGCCACCGGGTCGGTTGCGATCATCGGCTAATCGCGCAACAGGTCATTGATGGAGACTTTCGCCCGCGTTTGCGCATCCACCCGCTTGACGATGACCGCGCAATACAGCCCCGGCCCTGGTGACCCATCGGGCAGCGGCTTTCCGGGCAGAGTGCCTGGCACCACAACGGAATAGGCGGGTACACGGCCGACATGAATGTCTCCAGTGTCGCGATCGATGATTTTGGTCGACGCGCCGATGAACACACCCATGGACAACACGGCGCCGCGTTCGACGATGACGCCCTCCACCACCTCCGAGCGGGCACCGATAAAGCACTCATCTTCCACGATCACCGGGCCGGCCTGCAGGGGTTCCAAGACGCCGCCGATACCAGCGCCACCGGAGATGTGCACATTGCGGCCGATTTGGGCGCAAGAACCGACGGTCGCCCAGGTGTCGACCATGGTGCCGGAGTCCACATAAGCGCCCACGTTGACGAAGCTTGGCATCAACACGACGCCGGGAGCGATGTGCGCCGAACGGCGTACCACCGCCGTGGGCACGGCGCGGAAGCCGGCAGCCTTGAACCGCGTTGCGTCCCAGCCCTCGAACTTCGATGCCACCTTGTCGTACCAGGTGCTTTGCCCGGGACCCCCATCGATTGGCGCCATGTCGTTGAGCCGAAACGACAGCAACACCGCCTTCTTCAACCATTGGTTGACCTGCCAACCGGAGGTGGTCTGGGTGGCGACTCGGAATCGGCCCATGTCCAGTCCATCCAAGGCGGCATCCACGGCGGCCCGCACGGGGCCCTCGGTCGACGGACCGAGCGAAGCCCGCTCCTCCCAGGCCCGATCGATGGTGCTCTGCAGCTCTTCTGGCATCATGGTGGTGGTGGTCTCCGGCGCGGGGAAGGCGGGTTGGCAAGAAGCCAAACAATGGCGGCCGCCCCGAATGGTGTCAATCAGGTGCCATGTGTGGAACAGGCCGGCCGTGTCGCGCGCCGGTCAACACGGCCAGCCACTCTGCCACGGTGTCGATCTCCACGTCGACATGGGCCTCGGCTTCACGTCGCGGCTGCCGCCAAGCGGCTTTGCCGCGTACCCAGACCGTCCGCATGCCCAGTGCTGCGGCGGGTTCCAGGTTGTGCGCGATGTCCTCCACCATGCAGGCGCGCCGCGGGTCGATATCGTGGCGGGCCACCAACGCACGGTAAGGGGCTGGAACGGGTTTCGGCACATACGCCGCTGCCACGATATCGTACACCGTTTCGAAGTGGTCGGCGATGCCGATACGGTTCAGTACGCGATGGGCGTACGGTGCCGAAGCGTTGGTGTACACGAGCTTGCGTCCTGGCAGCCGGGCCAGTGCCTGTTCCAGCATGGGGCTAGGCGGCACCGGCGTCAGATCGATGTCATGCACATAGCTCAGATAGTCGTCTGGGTCGATGGCGTGCTCGACCATCAAGCCTTTGAGCGAGGTGCCGTATTGCCGGAACCAATGCTTCTGCCGGCGCCGCGCCTCGTCGTGTGTCACCTCCAGTAGGCTGGCAATGTAGCTGCCGATGCGGCGGTCGATTTGGTCGAACAGGTTGGTGGACGCGGGGTAGAGCGTGTTGTCCAGGTCGAACACCCAGACGTCGATGGCGTTCGGGTCGATCGGTCGGCGCACGGTGGGGGCGGATACGAGCACGCGCAGTCACCAAAAGGCAGGGGAAAGGTCTGTCCAGCTCAAGCGTCCAACAACAAGGTGTCGTCGTCCAAGGCTTCGCCGCGGGCTCGGTGAAACCGGGTCAAAAGGTCATCAACGGTGAGACCTGCGCGATCGGGGCCGGCGACATCGTACACCACGCGACCCTCATGCAACATCACGGTACGTTCGCCATGGTCAAGCGCCTGGCGCATGGAGTGGGTCACCATCAGCGTGGTCAGGCCATTGTCGTGGACGATCGTCTCGGTCAGGTCCATCACCAGACGGGCCGTGTTCGGGTCAAGCGCGGCGGTGTGTTCGTCGAGGAGGAGGATTTTGGACGGCCGCAGCGTGGCCATGAGCAGGCTGACGGCTTGGCGTTCTCCGCCGGACAACAGGCCCATGCGGTCGTCGAGACGATTTTCCAAGCCAAGGCCGAGCGCTGCCAAGTGGTCGCGGAACCGTGTTCGGCGCGGCGCATCTAAAGCGCGGCCAAGGCCGCGCCGAGTGCCACGGCTGTCGGCCAGGGCCAAGTTTTCCTGGATGCTCAGATTTTCGCACGTTCCGTCCAGCGGGTTTTGGAACACACGGGCAACCAGGCGTGCGCGCCGTGGTGCCGACCAGCGGGTGACGTCGAGGCCGTCGATGGCAATTCGGCCGGTGTCGACGTTGGCGTCGCCGGTCAACAGGTTGAGTAGGGTGGATTTGCCGGCACCATTGGAACCGATCACGGTGACGAACTGGCCTTCCGGGATCGCCAGGTCGACATGGCGCAACGCGACGGCCTGCATGGGCGTGCCGCAGTTGAAGGTCTTGGACAGCGCTTCGGCTTTGATCATTCTGCACCGCCTTTGCCACGCGCCTCGGCATTGGAGGTGGTTGTCGCCAGTGGGGGCCCTGTGGTGCCGGTGTGTGCCGCCGCGTTTCGAACCGGTCCGTTCCGTGCTATGCCACCGACGGTGGTGCGGCGGCCGATCCAAGCGCCAATCTGGCCGCGCCGGTTGCCCAAGATGAGGGCGGCAGCGACGAGAACGGCGGTGACCAGATTGAGATCAGCCGAGGTCAAACCGATGAAGTCCGCATTGAGCGCGGTCGCGACGGCGAGCCGGTAGACCAGCGAGCCAATCAAGCAGCCGAGCACGGCCAGTGCCACCCGGGTGGATGGCAGCACCACTTCGCCGACGATGACGGCGGCCAAGCCGACCACAATCGTGCCGACGCCAATGGTAACGTCGGCAAAGCCATTCATTTGCGCAAACAATGCACCGGCAAGCGCGACCAGCGCGTTGCTGAGCGCCATGCCGGCATAGGTGGTGGCATCTGTGCCGATGCCCTGGGCCCGCGCCATGCGCCGGTTGGCGCCGGTGGCCCGCATGGCCAGCCCGACCTCGCTGGTCAAGAATGCGATCACGGCCACGGCCACCACCACAACCACCAAAAAGGCAAACAGTGGCTTGAGCAGCATCACTGACAGCCCGATGGTCTCAAGCGGCGTCAGCACCGTTGGCTCCATCAGGAGCGCCACGTTAGGTTTCCCCATGATGCGCAGATTGATGGTGTACAGCGCGATCATGGTCAGGATGCTGGCTAACAGATGTAAGATTTGAAAGCGGAGGTTGAGGGCTGCGGTGACCAAGCCGGCCACTGCGCCGGCGAGCATGGCGAGTCCGGTGGCAATGTAAGGGTCGGTGCCGCCGACGATGAGTGCCGCCGACACCGCAGCCCCCAAGGGAAAACTGCCATCCACCGTAAGATCGGGGAAATTCAGCACCCGGAACGACAAGTATACCCCGATGCCGACCAGGCCGAACACCAGACCGAGTTCGATCGCGCCCAGAAATGCCGGCCAACTCACCGGGCACCATCCATCACGAGGAGCATCAATTGAGACCTGTCGTTACGCAGTGAGAAAAGGGCTCCCCACCACCCGCCGCGCAGGGAGCCGATTGCCAAATCATTGGGACCGATCAATAAACCGTCGTGGCGCCGTCGATCAGGTCTTGCGACAGGGTCACCCCCATGCGCTCGGCGATGCCCGGGTTGACATGCAACTCAACGATTTCGACGCCTTCGACGGCGATGACGCCGGGCGCCTCACCCTCAAGGATGCGCAGCACCAGTTTTCCGGTCTGACGGCCGACGTCGTAGTAGTTGAAGCCGACGGCTGCGATGGCGCCGCGTTCCACGCTGTTGGTATCGCCGGCAATGAACGGTACCTGGTTGTCGATGCCGACCTTGACCAGGGCTTCAAGACCCGACACCACAGTATTGTCCGTGCCGACGTAGAGCGCGTCGACCTTGCCGACCAGGCTCTGGCCGGCTGCCAGGACGTCTGCCGAACGCGGGGCGGCTGCGGTCACAAGGGTCAGGCCGTGCGCCGGTGCCAGCGCCTGGAGCCGCTCGACCAGCGCCACGGCATTCGCCTCGCCCGGATTGTAGACGATGCCGACGGTTTCGACGTCTGGCACGATGGCCTGGATCAGTTCCAGGTGCTTGTCGAGCGGCGACAGGTCGCTGACGCCGGTGATGTTGCCGCCGGGCGCGTCCATGTCGGCAACCAGCTTGGCCGCCAGCGGATCGGTGACCGCGGAGAACACGATCGGAATATCTTGCGTTGCCGAGGCCACCGCCTGGGCCGAAGGTGTGGAGATCGGCACGATCACGCTCGGTGCCTCGCCGACGAACTTGCGTGCGATCTGCGCCGCGGTGGCTGGGTTGCCTTGGGCACTTTCGTACATCCAACCCAGGTTTTCACCGGCGACATAGCCGGCTGCCGCCAACTCGTCGCGGATGCCATCGCGGACCGCATCCAGCGCCGGATGCTCGACGATCGCCGTCACCGCCACCGACTTGCTGCCATGATGCTCCGCCTCGGCCGTCCCGGCCATGGCCAAAAGGCCGCCAAGGACGGCCACAATCGCTTGCCGAATCCGTGTCATGAGCCTGCACCTGGGTAGAACTATGGGCCAATCACGCCAGCCGGTGGCCCCGGGCCACGCCCGGCGGGTCTCTCACCGCGGCAAAGCCCAGACATTGCCGCCCCATCTGCATCGGGTCAAGCGCCGTGGCGCGTTTGCAATGCCCGATCCCTTGGCAGCCCTATGCTCAGGGAGTAGGATCAAGGGGCGCCTTACCGTCCCTGTCGGTCGCCGATTTCCGGCTCGTGGTCCAGATTGGCTACGGCTCTCGCAATCGTCCCAGGATTTGGATAGTCTTCCCTGCCGCTGTGTCGGTCCGATTGCGGCCTTGTCCGCTGTGATTTCGCGGCTTGATTACCCCTATTGCCGAAGGTTTTCTATGACGATCGCGTTGCTCTTGGTTGGTGGTCTCGTCCTCCTCGTTGTCGGCGGGGAGACGCTGGTGCGCGGGGCCGTCGGGTTGGCGCGGCGCATGGGGGTGTCGCCGCTGGTCATTGGGTTAACCATCGTGGGTTTCGGAACCTCGGCGCCCGAGCTGGTCACGGTGGTGCAGGCGGCCATGGTCGATGCGGCTGGGGTGGCCGTGGGCAATGTGGTCGGTTCCAATATCGCCAACATGCTGCTGATCATGGGCTTTGGGGCTCTGCTGGTGCCGATCGCCTGTGATCCGGCCGCGATCCGGCGCGATGGTTCGATGGTGGCGGTGGTCACCGTGCTGTGTGTCGGCATCGTACTGATGGGCAGCGTCGGCCGGTCCGAAGGGGTGGGTTTGATCGCCCTGCTGCTGGCTTACACGCTGTTCGCCTATTTTAGCGAGAAGAAGCAAGCCGGCCGCGAGGGCGCGCGCATCACGGCCGAGGCCGACTCCGTGGCGCAGGCCCCCGATGGTTTGCTTAAGACGCTGGCCATCCTGGTGTTCGGAATCGTCGCCACCGTCATCGGCGCGGGTTTCCTGGTCGACGGTGCGGTCACGCTGGCTCGGGTCGCCGGCGTTTCCGAAGCGATCATCGGCCTCACCATCGTTGCCGTTGGCACGTCTTTGCCGGAATTGGTCGTCGCGTTGGCCGGGGCATTGCGCGGCGGTGCCGATGTCGCTTTCGGCAACATTCTGGGAAGCAGCATTTTCAACGTGCTGGGCATTCTGGGGGTCGCCGCCCTGGTGTCGCCCTTCACGATTCCCGAGCAGATCGGCGGCATCGATATCTGGATCATGCTTGGCGTCACCGTCGTGTTTCTGGTGTTCGCCGCCACCGGTCGGCGGATTTCAAGGAGTGAGGGAGGTTTGCTCTTAGCGGGCTATGCCATCTACCTGGGGCTGCAAGGCTACCTGGCATTGGGATGACAACGGCCTGCAATCCGCTCGCCAGGTAAACTGGGTACTATAGCGCGGCACTTGCATCACCGCAAGATCATGCGTTATGCAAGGTCGAACGATGCCTCGCGGGGACGTTGATGGCCGCACGCGGTGATTGTGCCACTCCGGTCGGCGCCCAGGCGCTTCACAGCGATCCGGCGGCCACCGGCTTTGTGTTCCCCAGCCTTCAGGGGCTGGACAGGTGTGCGCATGTCCCGCGTCGGGATGGGTGGTCCGTTCCCTGTTCTGCTGCTTTTGCCGACGCTGTGCGGTCCCTGGCTTTGCGGCGTGCGGTCAACCCGGCCAAGCTGGTGCACCAGGTGCTCGACTTGACCAATTGGCACGTGTTGCAGAACACGCCGGACCCGGGTCCGGGGAACCCGGAGGGCTACAATGGCCATGCTCGGGTCACCCTGTGGCTCGATGGGCCCGAAGAGTTGGACGCGGCAACCGTGCGCCGGGCCATGGCTTTGGCTCTCACCCTGGCTGGCGGTGGCGGGCTGAGCCCAGAGCAGCAAGAGCGGCGGCGCCTGCAGATCCAAGTCGACAAGCTGCACTACCGCAACCGGGCCTTGATGTCGGCGATCGAGCGGCTCGCCTTCCCGCCCGGGGACCATCCGCCGCAAACCGTGACCGAAGCGGCGGCCATGATCGGCCTGGTGGCCGAGCGGAGTTTCGATGAACAGCGTGTAACCAAGCGCTTCCGCGAGCTTGCGCCGGTATTCCATCCCGACACGGGCATCCTGCCGTGTAAACGGCGCATGGCGCTTTTGATCGAGGCGCGCAACCTGCTGATCCGTCACTTGCGCCGCCGCCGGTAAGGAGTTGGCGGCATACCGAAACCCTCTTCAAGTGGAAGAGGTGGCTGCGCAGCGAGCCGGTGAACCGGGGCAAAGGGCGTATCATCGGCCATCATCGGCCAATTGCCGGACCGGAGCCCGCATCCGCTCCAATCTACACGCTACCCCGTGTCGCCGTCCCGGTGCGGACTGGTGATGGGTTTAGGTTTCGTCGTCGGGGCTGGGGCGCAGGGAGCGGTGAAGGTGGTGCGTTCCCAAATCGGGCGGATGTGACCGATGTCGCTGCGGTCGAACGGGGTCGCCTGGTAGACGGCGTTGATCCAGTTGGCGAACAGCAGGTGAGCGGACGAGCGCCAGTGGTTGACCGGGTCGTTGCTCGGGTCGTCGTCCGGGAAGTAATACCGCGGCAGATCGATGCGGCGGCCGGCACGCAGATCACGCATGTATTCATCGCGCAGCGTGCCCGCATCGTATTCCAAGTGATTGAAGTTGAAGAAGCGGAAGCGGGTGCGGTCGTCGACAAGGCAAACGCCGGCCTCTTCGCTGTCCATGAGGATGCGCAGGTCGGGGTGGTCGAGCACATCCTCCCGGCGCACTTCGGTGTGCCGGGAGACGGGGACCGAGACAACATCGTTCATGCCCACCAACAATGGCGAACTGCGCTTTGTCACCCGGTGCGGATACACGCCGAACATCTTGCCACCAAGTGCGTGTTTCGGCACGCCATACCAATGGTACAACGCCGCCTGTGCGCCCCAGCACAAGGAAAAGGTGCTGAACACGTGGTTGGCCGCCCAGTCGAGGATTTCTGTCAATTCGCGCCAGTACAGTACCTCTTCGAACGGCATTTGTTCTACCGGAGCACCGGTGATGATCAGCCCGTCGAACTTTTGTTTCCGCACATCGTCCCAAGTCCGATAGAAGGCGCGCATATGGCTTTGTGGTGTGGATTTACCTTGGTAGCTCGCTGTGGTCAGAAGCACGAGTTCAACCTGCAACGGCGTGGCGCCTAGCACACGGGCGAGCTGGGTTTCGGTCTTGATCTTTTCCGGCATCAGGTTGAGCAAGGCGATGTGCAGCGGCCGGATATCCTGGCGAACGGCGTCCTTTTCGCGGATCACGACGACGCCTTCGTCCTCCAGCACCTGGCGTGCTGGCAGATCATTGGAGATGTTGATCGGCATGGCGGCCGACGGGTCCTTTTCGATTCCGAGGGTCTGGGGAAGGTCAGATGGGCACCGGCCGTGCTGCCACCGCCCGAGTCACCAGGCTGGTGAAGTCCTCCAGGAATTGGGTGTCGGTCACGTGGTCGGCGGTGATGCGGCGCACGTCTTCCAGCGAAATGGTAATGCCGATGGCATCGGCCAACGCTTTGTAGCGCGGCACCCGCTCGCGGAGCAGGCGTGGAAAGGCATAGCGCGAAAAGCTCGCCGGGTGGATTTCTGCCGGATCCGCCAGATCGTAGCGGCGCATGAAATCGTCCACCATGCGCGCCAACACCTCCGGGCGGTAATAGATCGGCTTGGGGTCGGCGGCATTGCGGTCAAGCAGCGTGGTTACATGGGTGTCGCTCGCCTCCACATAGATCAGCAGCGTCTCGTTGCGCAAAACCTGCAGGGTCGGGTCGTCGGCATCGACATGCCAGCGGCCAGGTGTAACCTCGGTCATGGCGACGATCTCGCACAGGCTGCCCGAGGCGTCGTTGATGAAGTGGGGGTAGCCATAGACGTGCTGGGCTTTGATTTTGAACTCGCCGATGTCGTGGGTGGCGTCGATTTCCGCCGCGCGGTGCAGGTGTTGCCGGCGGGTGAATTCGCCGAGGTCGCGGCCGACGCCGTCGAAATAGGTCGTGGTCGGCGCCTCTTCGCCCGGCTTGAGATTGGGGCGGGCCGCCAGACCCAGGCCGCCGAGATATTTCGATAGCGGTTCCAGGTTGTGGAAGGTGATCTTGTGTTTGACGGTGATCGAGTCGGAACGCAGCAGGCCTTGCAAAGCCAAGATATCCGGTTCGCGATCGTCGATGCGTCGGCCCAGTCGGAACACCATGGCCTTTAGGTCATCATTGATTCGGTCGCCCAGATAGTGCGTACCGATGCGGTAATCGACCGAGTAATGGAACCATTGCGAGCTTGGCAGCCGGCTTGCCAAGCGGGTTTTGCCTACGCCGGACATCCCCATGAGCGTGATCGACTTGTGATCGCCGAAGAAGCGGTCGATCAGACTGTTCATGTGGTCCATCCTCCCCCGGCACGATCCTCGTGGGATTGTTATAGTTGCCGGGTCGGCACGCAAGCGGCAACGCAGACGGTCCGCCGTTCGGTTTGGCAATCGGGCGGGCGGCGCATCGCCGCACTGGGCAGTGCCGGCCGTCGAAGCTAGGCTCGGCGCATCGGGTCGCGTCCGCTTCTGGGGCCGCGACCGCTCCTATCCGCCTCAAACCAACCGGATGCCGTGAGCGCTACCACATCCACCACCGATCTCGACGATCTCGTCGCTGGCGTCCGCGCTGGTCACCGTGCCCTGCTCGGCCGAGCCATCACGCTGATCGAGAGTAAGCGGCCAGACCATCAGGAATCGGCCCAGGCCCTCCTGACCCGGTTGATGCCGCATACCGGCCACTCGCACCGCGTTGGCATCACCGGTGTGCCGGGCGTCGGCAAGAGTACTTTCATCGAAGCCCTCGGCACGCGGCTGGTCAAGGCTGGCCACAAGGTCGCCGTGCTGGCGGTCGACCCGAGCAGCCGTCGCACGGGCGGCAGCATCCTGGCCGACAAGACACGCATGGAGACCTTGTCCAACCATCCCCGGGCGTTCATCCGTCCGTCACCCTCGGTCGGCACCCTCGGTGGGGTGACGCGCACGACGCGGGAGACCATGGTGGTGTGCGAGGCCGCCGGTTTCGACGTTGTATTGGTGGAAACCGTCGGCGTCGGCCAGTCGGAAACCACGGTGGCCGACATGGTTGATTTCTTCCTGGTCCTGATGTTGCCCGGCGCTGGTGACGAACTGCAGGGCATCAAGAAGGGCGTTCTGGAACTGGCTGACATGATTGCGGTGAACAAAGCCGACGGCGACAACGGGGTGCGGGCCCGCCAGGCCGCTGGGGACTACAACAACGCCCTGCGCCTTCTGCAGCCGGCCAGTCCGACCTGGACACCGCCGGTGGTGATGTGCAGCGCCCTGGAGGGCACCGGTCTCGATGAGGTATGGACCAAGATCGGCGATCACCATCGGGCCTTGACCATGTCCGGCGAACTTTCCGACAAACGCCGGGCCCAGCGCTGGCGGTGGATGTGGAGCATGCTGGAGGATCGCCTGTTCACCCGGCTCAAGCGCGATCCGGCCGTGGCCGAGAAGCTGCCGATCTTGGAACGTGCGGTCATGGATGGCACGGTGACTCCGGTCCGTGCCGTCGATGATCTCCTGGCCACGTTTCGGGGGTAGGGCGGACGCCACGGGTATTCATTTCGGCGATTTCGACAGGTTCGTCGGGATACACCGCGGCAGCGAAATACAGCCCGTCCGCAGGGGCGGTGGCACCGGCGGCCGACCGGTCGCGGGCGTCCAGGATACGGCGGACGGCGTTGATGTCCCAGGTGCCTGTGCCGACGCGGGCGAGCGTGCCCACCATGTTCCGTATTTGGTGGTGCAGGAATGAGCGGGCGGCGGCGGCGATCTCGATTTCGTCGCCACGCCGGCGGACATCCAGCCGGTCAAGCGTTTTGATCGGCGATCTGGCCTGACAGTGGCTGGCGCGAAAGCTGGTGAAATCGTGCTGTCCAACCAGCGCCTGTGCCGCTAAATGCATGGCGTTCGCGTTGAGCGGCGAGCGGATATGCCAGGCCCGGCCTTGATCCAGGGTCAATGGCGCGCGCCGGTTGACGATGCGGTAGACATAGCGCCGGCCGACCGCCGACAGCCGGGCATGGAAGCTGTCCGGCACGGTTTCTGCGCGTAGCACGACGACTGGCCAAGGGCGGCTGTGATGGTTGACGGCGTCACGCACTGTTTCGGCCGTCACCGCTTTTGCCAGATCGACGTGTACCGTTTGGGCCAACGCGTGCACGCCGGCGTCGGTGCGTCCGGCCGCATACAGGCGCACGGTTTCGCCACTGAAGTGGGCAAAAGCGTCTTCGAGCACTTGCTGCACCGACGGCCCGTTCTCCTGGCGCTGCCAGCCGACGAAAGGTCGGCCGTCATACTCCAGCCGCAGCTTCCATCGCGCCATGGCAAGCCGATCAGGTCGCTGCGGTGGCCAGGACCTGGCCGGGTTGCAGGGCGCTGCCGCGGAGGAAGGCGGTGCCGTCTACCGCCGCGCGGCCGGCCCGCTGCACGCGGATCAGCCGCAACGAGCCGTGACCACAGGCCACGGTGAAATCCGGGGCGAGGATGGCGCCGGGTGGCGCCGGTGAGCCGGCCGAGGGCTGTGGCGATGCCTCAAGCACCTTGATGCGGCCGTCGCCGGCTTCGAACCAGGCGCCAGGCCAAGGGGTGAAGGCACGGACTTGGCGGTCGAGGACGGCGGCATCGGCTTGCCAGTCGAGGCGTCCTTCATCCCGTTCCAGCTTGGCGGCATAGGTTACCTTGTCTGCGGGCTGCGGCATCGGCTCCAACCGCCCGGCTGCCAGGTCTTCAAGGGCCGTCACGATGAGGCGGCCCCCCAACGCCGCCAGGTGGGTGTGCAAGGCGGCGGCGGTGGTCCGCCCATCGATCGGCACCGCCTCGCGATGCAGCATGGCACCCGTATCCAGACCGGCGTCCATCTGCATGATGGTGATGCCGGTCTCCGTGTCGCCGGCCTGGATGGCGCGCTGGATCGGTGCCGCTCCGCGCCAGCGTGGCAATAGGGATGCATGCACATTCAGGCAACCATGCCGTGGCGCATCCAGGATCACTTGCGGCAGGATCAGGCCATAGGCTGCGACCACGGCGACGTCCAGGTCGAGTGCACGGAATTCCGCTTGGGCCTCGGCCGGTTTGAGGGATTTGGGCGAGCGCACCGGCAGACCGTGCCGCTCGGCAAAGGTTTGTACCGGCGACGGCTGCATCTTGTGGCCGCGGCCGGACGGCCGTGGCGGCTGGCAATAGACGCAGGCCATCTCGTGTCCGGCGGACAGGAGAGCATCCAGACTGGAGACGGCGAAATCGGGTGTGCCCAGGAAGGCGAGGCGTAGACGCGGCATGGCGGCTCGGTGGCTGGATCGATCAGGCGGCTTCCGCGCCCTTTCGGCCTTTCTTCAGCTTGCGCAGAATCATGTCGCGCTTGAGCTTGGAAAGATGGTCGACGAACAAAACGCCATTGAGATGGTCGATTTCGTGCTGCAGACAGACGGCGAGCAAGTCCGTGGCTTCGATCTCGCGGCTTTGATTGTCCTGGTCGAGATAGCGGACGTGCACCGAGGCCGGGCGGGTGACGTCGGCGTACAGATCCGGAAACGACAGGCAGCCTTCGTTGTGGGTTGAGGTGTCTTTCGACGCCCACAGAACCTCCGGATTGGCCAGGCACATGGGGGCCGACGGTTCGTCCCGCCGCGCCACGTCGAGAACGATCACCCGTTCCAAGATGCCGATTTGTGGCGCTGCCAAGCCGATGCCGTCGGCATGATACATCGTATCGAGCATGTCCTTCATCAGGCGGTTGATCCGTTCGTCAACGGCATCGACCGGAGTGCACAGCTTGCGCAGTTCAGGGGCTGGGGCAATCAAAATCGGCTTGGTCGGCATGGTCATGCGGTGCACGGCTCGGACGAAATGGGCTGACAGGACATATGGATTTCTGCAGGGAGCGTCAAGCAAGTGCCCTCGGTCCGATCCCTTGGCTGGTGGCCAAGCGGACATGATTCTGCTTATGGTCGGCTCGAATTTCGGGTCGGCCTGGACCGGTGCCGGGTGACCAAGCGGCACATCCCCTGCGGTGAGGAATGCCTTGAAGACATTGCGTCGATTGGAAGAGCTGGTGCTGGCCGGATTGGTTCAACGCGGATCATTGCCGGCCCTGCGCCGCGTCGCCGCCCAGTATGACGTTGCCATCACACCGGACATGGCGGGTCTAATGAATCCGAAGGACGTGGCGGACCCAATCGCCCGGCAGTTTGTGCCTTCGGCCGCGGAGGCTGTTCTGTCTGCCGAGGAACGCGCCGACCCGATCGGTGATGACGTGCACGCCCCGCTGCCCGGCATCGTGCACCGCTATCCCGATCGGGTGTTGTTGAAACCGGCCCATGTTTGCCCGGTCTATTGCCGTTTCTGCTTTCGGCGCGAAGTCGTTGGGGGGGCCGGTGCCGGCACGTTGTCCGAGGCAGCCTTGACGGCGGCTCTGGATTACGTGCGGGATCGGCCGGCCTTGTGGGAAGTGATCGTGACCGGCGGCGATCCACTGGTTCTGTCACCCCGCCGTTTGGCCAGGATCGTTGCGGCCCTGGCGGCGATGGAGCACATCAAGGTCGTGCGTTTCCACACGCGTGTGCCTGTGGTGCAGCCCACTGTGGTGGATACGACGCTCGTGCGCGCGCTGCGTGCGGAGGGGATCGCCACGTATGTCGTTCTGCACGCCAACCACATTCGGGAACTGACGCCACGGGCCCGGGCGGCCTGTGCGCGGCTGGTCGATGCTGGAATTCCCCTGCTGAGCCAAACCGTGTTGTTGCGCGGCGTCAACGATGACGCCGAAAGCCTGGCGGCGCTGCTGCGCGGTTTCGTGGAATCCCGGGTCAAGCCGTACTACCTGCACCATCCCGACCTGGCGAAAGGGACCGGCCATTTCCGCCTCACGCTCGAGGCGGGGCGAGCGCTGGTCAAGCACCTTCAGGGCCGGTTGTCCGGAGTATGCCAGCCGACCTATGTGCTCGACATTCCCGGAGGGCACGGAAAGGTCCCGGTCGGTCCCGATTTTGCCACGCCGCTGGCCCGTGGCGGTTGGGCCGTTGAGGATCGCAACGGCTGTTACCATACCTATCCACCAGCATCCAGGACTTGGGCGGAGAGAGAGCCGTCGAACGGGGAACGCGAATTCTCCTAAAATGGTCAATGAATATTTGAAGGGCGATGGGCGTCAGAGCTTTTATTGACGTTCGGTTCCCATTATATCATCGGAAGGTGGGGGCATTCCGTCGATCGTGCTCGCAGTTCACCACTCCGTCCCACGGTGATGCCGGCCCGCGGGGCGGTGGCGGGCTTCGTGGCCGGAAGGCTCTCCCACCGGCGCACTCATGAAAGGGGGAAGATATGCGCACCACAGCCAATTGGATGATCGTTGGAACCGCCGGCGCTGCCATGGCCGCCATGGTTTGGGCCGGCTCCGCAACGGCGCAGCTTCTGGGCAAAGAAGCAAGCGAATGCGAGATCGCCGCCAGCCTGGGCGTGCAGAAAGAAGACTGTCTGAGCGCGGCTCCAAAGCCGGGGGTGCGGACGCGCGGTCTGGCCATTGGTAACATCGACCAGATGCCGGCTCCGCCGCAGCCCGCGCAGCCGGCCCCGGCGGCTTCCGCCACTGCGGCGGTGCCACCGCCGCCGGCCCCGGCCGCTGCCACCACCGCTGCGGTGCCACCGCCGCCCGCCCCGGCCCCTGCGCCAGCGCCGGCGCCGATCGAACCGGCGGTCGTTGCCTCGCCGCCACCGGCTCCGGCCGTCCCGGCCGCTCCAGCACCGCAGCCGGCGGTGACCCGCGCCGAACCGCAGGAGTTTCGGGCGGCATTCCAAATCAATTTCGAATTCGGCTCGGACCGTCTGACTGCCGAAGCCATGCAGATTCTTGATCGCGTTGGCTCGGTCATGGGGGCCGGTTCGGCAGCCCAGGTGCGGTTCCGCATCGTTGGCCATACCGACAGTGTCGGACGGTCATCCTATAATCAGAGTCTTTCGGAACGTCGTGCGGCCTCGGTGAAACGCTATCTCATGGATCGCCACAGTGTTGCCGCATGGCGTCTAGAGTCGCTCGGGATGGGCGAGAGCCAGCCGCTCAATCGGGCCGATCCAGCCGACGGGATCAACCGCCGGGTGGAAATCATCAACATCGGCGCATAGCCAGCCAATCCAGGTCAGGTGAACACAAGGGGGCGGCGCCCGCTGGGAGCCGCCCCTTTTTTGTGCTCTTCCGGCGGTGCCTGCGCCGGCGGCCGGGTCTGTGCTTCTGAGGATCGGTCTACGGAACCGACGCCCCCGTGCTTTGGAGAATTGGTCTAAGCTGACGGCCTCTGGCTCTTATCGGATCAGCCCATGACCGGCGTTGTCCAAACCCTCTTCGCCATGGCCGGCCTTCTCGCTTTGGTCAGCGTTCTGCAGCCGCTCGCTGAACGGGTCAAGCTACCGTTCACGGTTTTGCTTGCCTTTGCCGGGGTTCTGCTCGGTACGGCCAGCCGGCTGCACGATGGTATCGAGATGGGGTTGCTCAGCGATTTTCTCGGCGCGCTCGCCGGCTTCGAACTGAGTTCTCAGGCCTTCCTATACATTTTCCTGCCGGTTCTTCTGTTCGAAATGACCCTGGCGATCGACGTCCGGCGACTGCTCGACGATTTGGCACCGATCCTGCTGTTAGCTGTGATCGCCGTTCTGGTGAGCACCTTCGTCGTCGCTCTGGCCTTGTGGCAGGTCGCCCCGGTCGGGCTGATCGCGTGCCTGGTGCTGAGCGCAATCGTCGCCACGACTGACCCGACCGCCGTCATCGCGATCTTTCGTGATCTGGGCGCGCCGCGCCGCCTGACCATGCTCGTGGAAGGGGAATCCTTGCTCAATGATGCGGCCGCCATCGTGCTGTTCACCCTTTTCCTCGGTATGCTGGTCGGCGCCCGGGAGACTGGAGTGGCCGCCGGGATTCTCGCCTTCGGCCAGAGTTTTGCCGGCGGACTGAGCGCCGGCTACGTGTTCGGCCGATTGTTGTGCTGGCTGGTCAAACCTTTGCAGGATCAGCCATTGTCCGAGGTGACGTTGACGGTGGCGTTCGCCTATCTGTCCTTCATCGTGTCGCAACACTCTTTGGGCGTATCGGGTGTGGTTGCGGTCGTGACCACGGCGCTCGTCACCGGCTCGGTCGGGCGAACACGCCTCTCTCCAGAAGCATGGCACGCCATGGAAACGGTCTGGCGCCAACTTGGCTTCTGGGGATCGTCGATGATCTTCCTGTTTGCCAGCATGCTGGTGCCACCAATCTTGGTTGCGGTGCGCGGCTGGGAGCTGGTCGTGCTGGCGGTTTTGGTGGTCGGCGCGTTGGGCGCGCGCGCGATCGTGCTCTTCGGTCTGATGCCGCTCCTCAGTCGGGCCGGCTACGGGCAGCAGGTCAGCACCCCGTACAAGGCGGTCATTCTGTGGGGCGGCCTGCGCGGTGCCGTCTCGTTGGCCCTCGCGCTGAGCTTGACCGAGAACCCGGCGGTCCCCGAAGCGGTGGCGCATTTCATTGTGGTGCAGGCGACCGGCTTCGTTCTGTTCACGCTGTTGGTCAAAGGGACCACGCTGCGCATTCTGCTCCGTCTGCTCGGATTGGACCAACTGTCCCCTGTGGACCGGGCCATTCGCCACCGTGCCATGGGTTTGTCCTTGGCCAGCATCCGTGATCACGTAAAAGCCGTGGCGCGCGACGAACAAATTCCGCCGGACGTCGTCGAGCGCAGTCTGCACCCCTACGATCAACGCCTCGATGCGCTCGACAAGGCCGTGGCTGCCGAACCGCGGCTCGACTTGGACAGCGGCACGCATGTGGGATTGGCGATTCTGGTGATCCGGGAGGAAGAGGCCTATCTCGACCACTTCAAACAGGGCGTGGTTGGGCGTCCCGTCGTTGAGGTGCTGACAGAGCGGGTTTCTTGGCTTTACGATGGATTGAAAACGGGCGGCCGTGATGGGTACGAGACGCAGGCGAGACGGGCGCTCGGTTTCTCGCGCCATTTTCTGTGGGCGATGCGTTTGCAACGGCGGCTTGGGCTGCGCGGTCCGTTGGCGTTCCGCCTATCGGTGCGCTACGAGGCCTTGCTGGTCAATCGTATGGTCCTGCGGGCCTTATCGGTGTTCACCCGGCAACGGCTTGCGCCGTTGCTTGGCCCGACCGTCGGGCGTGCGCTCAACGATATCCTCGAGGCGCGGTTGCGTCTTGTTCAGGATGCGCTGATGGCGCTGATGGCCCGATACCCGGACTATGCCCCGGTGCTGCAGCACCAGCACTTGGGCCGTATCGCGCTCCGCCAGGAACTGGTCGAATACGAGATCATGCACTCGGAATCCTTGATTAGTACGGAGGTCTTTGACGATCTGCGCCGGAGTGTCCGCATCCGGACGCGGGCATTGGAACAGCCACCACAGCTCAACCTTGGCTTGGCCGCCACGGAGTTGATCGATCGGGTGCCCTTGTTCCACGGGATTGGCGCGGTCCGGCTCGGCGAGTTGGCCAAGCTGTTACGCGTGCGACTGGCGCTGCCGGGCGAGGTGCTGTTGCGCCGTGGTGATCGGGGCGGTACGATGTTTTTCATTGCTGCTGGAGCTGTACGGGTTACGGCTCCGGGGTTGCACGGCGAGATCGACCTTGGGTCTGGTGATTTCTTTGGTGAACTGGCCTTACTGACGCGGCAGCCACGGACCGCCGACGTGGTGTCTCTCGGCTATTGCCATCTCTTGGAATTGGATGAACCGGACTTTCGGCGACTGATCGAGGCCGACGCGGCGCTGCGCAGCCACATTCTCCAGGTTGCCGAAGCGCGCAGCACCGCCCGCAAGGGCGTGGCGGGAAAGTGAAACAGAGGGTCGGTTGATGACTGCCGGTGATGCCGATCGTGGCCAGCCATGGGTCGCGGCCATGCCCTTCGTCTTCGTCGTGCTTTGGAGCACCGGGTTCATCGGGTCCAAGCTTGGGGCGCCGCACGCTGAACCATTCACTTTCCTGGCACTACGGTTCGCCATCGTCGCCGGCCTGATGGTGCTTTTGGCGGTGTTCACCGGCGCCCATTGGCCGCGCGGATGGACGGTCACCGCGCGCATCGGCCTGGCCGGCTTGTTCATTCACGGTGTCTATCTGGGCGGCGTTTTCGTGGCCATCGACCGGGGGCTTCCAGCCGGGCTCACGGCCTTGATCGTGGGACTGCAGCCGATCATGACGGCGCTCGTGGCGGGGCCGTTGCTAGGGGAGCGCGTTTCGGCGACGCACTGGCTGGGGTTTGCCCTCGGTTTCATCGGTGTGGTCCTGGTTCTGTGGCCGGCCCTGTCGTTTTCCATCGATGACCTGTCCAGTTTGCTGGCAGCGTGTGCAGGGCTCTTTGGCATCACGTTGGGCACATTGATGCAGAAGCGCTACGGTTCGGAAATGGATCTGCGCAGCGGCGGCGCGATTCAGTTCGGAGTCAGCGCCTGTGCGCTCTCGATCCTGGCTTTGGGCCTGGAGACCCGGGAGATCGAATGGACCGGTGCCTTCATCTTTGCCTTGGCTTGGCTTGTCCTTGTGTTATCGTTCGGCGCGATTACGCTTCTGTTGCTGCTGATCCGTCTTGGCGCGGCCTCACGTGTGACCAGCCTGTTTTTTTTGGTGCCGTTTGCCACGGCAGCGATCGCCTGGCCGGTGTTTGGTGAGGCCCTGTCGGGGCTGGCGGTGCTTGGTTTCGCTGTCACGGCGATCGGTGTTGCTTTGGTCAATCGGTGACCGGTGGCTGGGGGTGGCTGTGCCGCCGCGGTGCCGATGGTCAAGCTTGACAGTAAGGATCGGTTAAGCTCTGTTCGGGCAACCTTCGGCCATGGGCTGCGACGGCCCGACGCGGAGACGGGGATGGGTGTGTCGGCGGATTTATCATTGTCGCTGGACGACAACCGAACCTTGCAGGCCATCGGAATCTTAGCTGATGTGCTGGACGGTTTATCTGGGCCGAGCGTACTTGATACCGTTCTCGTATCTAAGGCGCTCCGCCAGGTTATTGCCACACGATCCCGGCCCGCCTACGATTTTGCCTCTCGTGCCTTTTCCACTCTGGAACCTGATATCAAACGCCAGGTGGCGCACGACGCCGACGTGGCGGCCCGGGAGGCTGTTGAGCTGCGAGGTCGCGTGGCGGGCTTCTTGCGCGATGCTCCCAAACGGCCGGTTCGGGACTCAGGGTCAAGTCTTCTCAATGCCTTGAACACGCGGACGCGGCGCCCGTCGAAACGCGAGCCCGACGGCTAATCGCTCCACCTCACTGGCGATCGGATGCGTTCGGCGACCGTCGTTTTCGTGCAGTCGGCGACGATCTCACCGTCGATACAGCAAATCCCAAGCAGATGACTTCAATCTGCAACGACGATTTGCGGCAAGAACAAGTCGCTAACAAGAAACGAACGGTGCCGTTGGGCAAACGGGTCCATCCGGGGAGGCCTTTGTGTGGGAGCGCCGACGCCTCGTCGGCCTCGTGTGCACGCCGGTGCGGGGGCCGCCGCTCGGCCGGGCAATCAACCAAATCGTGGATCAACCGGACCGGCTCTGAGCCCCTGCCCGCTCAACGGCTCCACGTCGACCTGAACGGTGAGAACGTGCTGGGCCCCGCCTTGCACAACGCCGCGCACCGGGCTGACGTCGTGGTAGTCCCGTCCCCAGGCAAGGGTGATGTAGTCGGTGTCGGCCAGGCGGTCGTTGGTCGGGCAGAAGTCGACCCAGGTGCCGTCGCCGCACCACACCGACGCCCAAGCATGGCTGACATCTGCGCCAACCAGGCGTGGCTGCCCGGGCGGGGGCAGCGTGCGCAGGTAACCGCTGACATAGCGTGCCGGTAGCCCCATAACACGCAGGCAGCCAATGAACAGGTGAGCGAAATCCTGGCAAACGCCGCGCCGGTCAGCCAAGACCTCCTCGAGCGGCGTCGCGACCGTGGTCGCCGTTGGGTCGAAAGTAAAGTCGGCATGGATGCGCGCCTGAAGGTCGCGGGCCGCCAGGCCGACTGGCCGACCGGCGAGGAACGACGGCGCGGCATAATCGGCTAGCGCAGCATCGAGCCGAACGTATGGACTGTCGCAGACATAGGGGTCGACGGCCCCGGCCGGGAAGCCAACGCTGCCATGGCCAACCCGCAGCCGGTCGCGCATCCGCTCCCAGATCGGCGTGGTGGCCAAATCGGGGACCGGCGCCGCGAAGACGGTGATCTCGCTTTCGGCGGTGATGGCGAGCTGACGATGCGGTGCACGGACTTCGAGATAGGTCACCGGATTGCTGAAGAAATCGGCAAAATCTAACCGTTGCGCCGGTATCGGATCGATCACCACGGTACTCCGACGGATGCGCTGGCGTCCGTGGCCACGGGCCTGAAGGTGCGTCATGTGATGCGAGAACGATACCTCATCGCCATAGGCATAGCGCGTGGTGTGCCGGATGCGGTACGTCTCGGCCACTGCGTGGCGTGGCTCAGGCGCTTCGGGCAAAGGCATGGCTGAAATAGGCGTGTGCCAGGATGTTGGAGACATCCGGCATGGTTGCGTCCAACAGATCGAGTACCTCCCGCAAGGGTTCGGGCGCGCGCAGCAGGTCCGGTCTTTGCAAGGCCTCGCGGGCCTGCGCCACCAGAGTGCGCGCCGCCTCCATGGGACCACCGGCGGCGCGCGACGCCACCTGTGGCTCGGGCAGATGGTCGAAATGCCGATGCAGCAAATTCAGTTGATACGCCATGCCGCGTGGATTGGCGTCGAAACGCACCAGCAGTTCCAGGACTGAAGCCCACTGCGCCGTCGTGAAATAGCGCTGTCGATAAGCCATGACGCTCTCGAATAGCTCCAAGACCAAATCCAGCACGGCCGTATCGGCATTGCGCCGCTGCAGCGCCGGGTCGGCCACCTTGAGACCGCGCAGCAGTCCGACGCCGTGCAAGGTTCGCTCCAATCGATGGCCAATGTCCAGGAACCGCCATCCGGCGCCGCGGATCATGCTCTCCTGCTCCAGCCCGGCCAACGCAGCCAGGCTGACCATCAAATCGTCCAGGCGCAGCAGCAGAGCGGCCAGGTCCGAAGGCCGGGGGGCCGATTGGCTCAACCGATCGATCTGTGCAACGACACGCCAGAGGTCGAGCGACAGACGGTCACGCACCGAGTGGGCCGCCCGATAGAGACGCAGGATATTGGCACGCAAGCTGTTCGGGTGCTGGCCGTCGAACAAGGCCGCATGTAAGGCGACGCGCACAGTCCGGTCAACGGCGCTGCCCCCGGTGGCGGCCAGATCTTGAGGAACCATGCCGAACCAGGCCATCAAGCCGAACAAATGCCGCACCTCACCCCGTGTGCCGGGTTGGTCGGGATCGTGCAAGCGACCATGAACCGCACGGAGCAGGCGCACCCACCCTTCGGTCCGCTCGGCGTATCGGCCGAACCAGAATAGTCCGTCGGCAACCCGACTGGGAAGATCGGCACCGAGCATACGTCGGCGCGTCACCGGGAGATCGACCAGGCGGGCCCGCCGGACCGGATGCAGGCGCCCAAGATCCGCCGTCGCCGTGCGTTGCCCGGTCAGAACCCAGGTGTCCTTGCTGCGTCCGCCGTGCTGCATGGACACCACCGGCGATTGTTCGGCCTGGGAAAGCCTCGTCAACCCCCCGGGCATGGCGAGAAAACCATCCGGGCCACGCGCCACAAACACGCGCAGAGTCATGGGCCTGGGTTCCAGCCGGTCGTTCTCCCAGGTCGGGATCGTTGATAGGGCGATCGGTTCCTGGCCCACAAAATCCCACGGCCGTCGCTCCAACCGCTCAAGCAACGACGCACGCTCGGCCGACGGTAGATCAGCCGGAAACACGGGTTCGACCGCTAAGCCACGGTTGGCCGGCTTGAGGACCAGACGATCCAGATGGGCTCGCAGATGACTGAGACCGGCGCCGTGGCCGCCCCACCACGTCGCTGCTCCCGGCAAAACAAGATCCTCCCCCAAAAGATGCCGGCACAAAGAGGGCAAGAAAGCGAGCAGTGCGGACGATTCCAGAATGCCGGTGCCCAGCGCATTGCACACCGCCACATTGCCCGACCGGGCCGCCTGGGTGAGCCCAGCAACGCCGAGCACGCTATCCGACCGCAGCTCCAGCGGATCACAGAAATCGTCGTCAAGGCGGCGCAGGATCACATCGACGGGTTCCAAACCCTGGAGCGTCTTCAGGTGGACGCGGCAATCCCGAACCAGAAGATCGGCACCCTCGACCAGCGTCAACCCCAGGTGCCGGGCCAGGAAGGCATGCTCGAAATAGGTCTCGTTGTATGGGCCGGGAGTTAAGAGAACGGCGCGGAGGTCGTCGCCACGCGCACCGAGCCGATACAGGCCATCGCGAGCTGCCGTGAAGAACGGCACCAGCCGCACCACGTCACAAGCACGGAAACTGTCGGGCAGGACCTGGCTTGTGACGATACGGTTCTCCAGCGCATACCCGGCGCCACTAGGGGTATTGGTTCGGTCCGACAACACCCACCAGCACCCGTCGCGCCGGCGTACCAAATCCGCGCTATACAGGAACAGCCAAGCATCACCGGCCGGGCGCAGACCATGTGCCGGGCGCAGAAAGCCGGGATCACCGTGCACCAGGCGCGGCGGCAACCGCCCAGACCGCAGCAAAGACTGTGGCCCGTACAGGTCGGCGGCCACGGCATCCAGCAGGCGGGCGCGTTGCAGTACACCGGCCTCAATGTGTCGCCATTCGTCGGCCGACAGCAGCAACGGGATCAAATCGAGCGGCCACAGGCGCTCCAGGCCGCGCTGGTCGTCGTAAACGTTATAGGTAACGCCGTTTTGCCGGATCAGACGCAGCGCCTCATCCCAGCGCTCGTCCATCACAGCTTTGGTCAACGGTCCGGCCGAGCCGATGAAACGCTGCCAATGCGGCCGGATATGGCCATGCCCAGCCACCATCTCGTCGTAGACGTCCAGTGGCACCGGCGATGCGTCCACACCCGGAGTCTCGGCCGGACCGGCAAGATGCTGGGGCTGCGAGTCGTCCACGCGAGAGGCCCTGCTGGCAAGTGTCGGTGGGGCGTCGATGCGACCGGACGAAGGGCCGGTGCCACACCACTATGCGCCAACCCTTGACGTCCAGGCCACACCTCAATGATCGCGCCTGAGGCGGATTGGACGGAACTGGACGATGGCCCGGGGAGAGTCATGGGCCGTTCTGAAAGCCCAGCACACGCGGCACACGTCCCGCGGTCACGGAGGCAAAACCAAACGGGCGCTCCGTCCGACAGCGTTTGGCGTGCTCACGGAGCCAGAGAGGGACCTGGGCCGAGTGAGGTCTCCATTCTGGTGTCGTTCATTGGACTAACAAGAAACTAAGCTTGGCGTGTCCAAATATAGTAGCAAAAGCAAACTTCGCTGCTATATATGCGCTCGGAAAACTGGACTGTTTCATC
>JANQJV010000404.1 GCA_028281465.1 Azospirillaceae bacterium
CCCGGAGCGTCCGTCGCTCGGTGACCGCCTGACCGGGCCGTACCGACGTGGGCGTCGGCGCTCCGAAGGGCATCATGTCGGACGTGATCGAAAGATGTCTGAAAGCCGTCGCCCGTGAGCCTTGCCACCGCCTTGCCGCCGGAGCGTCCGTCGCTCGGTGACCGCCTGACCGGGCTGATCGCGCTGCCGGTGCGCTGGTTCATGCAGATGCTCAATGCGCCGATGGCGCTGGCCCAGCGCCTGCTCGGCATCGGCGGCATGCCGTATCTGTTCCTGGTGCCCAACCTGCTATTCTTCGGCACCTTCGTCGTCCTGCCGCTGATCATCAATTTCGGCTTCTCGGTCACCGGCGGCACCCAGCTCTTTCTCGAAGACCGTCCCTATGTCGGCGGCGAACAATACGGCTACCTGTTCGACTGCGAGGTGTTCGGCCAGGTGTCGACCTGCCGGGAAGACCGGTTCTGGCGCGGCATCACCAACACCGCCATCTTCGTCGTCTTCCAGGTCGGCTTCATGGTGTTGTTTTCGCTGATCACGGCCCTGGTGCTCAACCGGCGCATCATCGCGCGCGGCTTCTTCCGCTCGGTGTTCTTCTTTCCGGTGCTGCTGTCGCCGGTGGTGGTCGCCCTGATCTGGAAGTGGATTCTGCTGCGCGACGGGCTGTTGAACGCCTTCCTGGTGTGGGCCGGCTTCGAGAAGATCCTGTTCTTCATCGAGCCGACCTGGGCCATGTTCTGGGCCATCTTCGTGTCGATCTGGGCCCATATGGGCTTCTACACGCTCATTTTGCTGGCGGGGTTGCAGGCGATCCCGCCCGACCTGTACGAGGCCGCCGAGATGGACGGCACCCGGCCGACCCGGGTGTTCTGGCGCATCACCCTGCCGCTGTTGTGGCCGAACATGCTGGTGGTGATCGTCCTGGCGCTGATCAAGGGCGTGCAGACCTTCGACGAGGTGTTCGTGCTCACCGGCGGCGGCCCGGGCACGGCGACCCAGTTCATCGTGCAATACATCTACGACACCGGCTTCGCCAACCAGATCCAGAATTTCGGTCTGGCCGCCGCCGCCTCGGTGGTGCTGGGCACGGTGCTGCTGGTGCTGACCCTGGCGCAGCTCCGCTTCGCCCAGAAGCGCGAGGAGAAGAGCCGATGAGCGGCGGTGTGCTCGGGTTCCTGACCCGCCGACGCGAAGCCCGCGCCTGGCACTGGACCGACGTGTTCACCTACGTCTATCTGGCGCTCGGCGTGTTGCTGATGTTCGGCCCGGTGGTTTGGCTGGTGCTGTCCTCGTTCAAGACCCAGGCCGGCCTCGTGGAGTTCCCGCCCACCTTCCTGCCGTTGGCCCAGGTCGAGGTGGAGGTCGAGGTGCGCGGCAAGCTGCGGTCCCTGCCGCTGTTCCGGGTCACCATGGACGACGGCAGCGTGCGCGAACTGGCGCAGATCCGGCGCATCGGCATCATCGCCCAGATGGTCGACCCGGAAAACCCGGCCGAAACCGTCCGTGTGCCGATCGCCGACCGGGAACCGATCCGCGAATTCCGGCTCGCCTGGTCCAACTACAGCGACCCGTTGGAGAAGTTCAACTTCCTGCGATACTTGTGGAACTCGGTGTTCGTCACCCTCATGGCCACGATCATCACGCTGCTGATCAACTCCATGGCGGCGTTCGGTCTGGCGATCTACGAGTTCAAGGGGCGCACGCTGGCGCTGGGCTTCGTCATCGGCACGCTGATGATCCCGATCACCGTGATCCTGGTGCCGGTCTATCTGGTGGTCACCGAGCTTGGCATGGTCAACAGCCTGTGGGCGGTCATCATTCCGGGCGCAGCCACGCCGACGGGGGTGTTCCTGCTCAGACAATACATGCTCACCATCCCGCGCGACCTGATCGAGGCGGCGCGCATGGACAAGGCGAGCGAGTGGACGATCTACTGGCGCGTGGTCATGCCCTTGTCCCTGCCCGCTTTGGCCGTGCTGGCGATCTTCTCGATCATGTGGCGTTGGAACGAGTTCCTGTGGCCGCTGATCGTGTTGACGCGCAGCGAGAACTACACGCTGCAGGTCGGACTGAACGCTTTCCAGGGCGAGCTGAACGTGCAATGGCACTATGTGCTGGCCATGACCGTGGTCACCCTGTTGCCGGTCACCGTGGTGTTCGCCTTCCTGCAGCGCTTCATCACCACAGGCATCGCCTCCAGCGGCATGAAGTAATCCACCGTGCACTCCAAACCCCTGATTTTCCTGGATCCATTTCCGCGCACCGAGGCCATGGTGTGGACGCCGGACACCCGTGCGGCAATGGAAGCCATGGCGCGCGTGGTGCCGCATTTCGGCAGCCGGGCGCCGGATGTGCTGGTGGAGGACATTCTGCCCGAGGTCGCCGTCATCGTCGGCCAGACCGCCCTGCCGGCCGAGCGCCTGGCGCGGGCGCCCAAGCTGCGGGCTGTCCTGAACGTCAAGGCGAACTGGGAACCCACTATCGATTATGCCGGCGCCCACGCCCGCGGCATCCCTGTGCTGTCCGCCGCCCCGGCCATGGCGCCGGCGGTGGCCGAGGCCGCGCTCGGCTTCGCCATCGCGCTCGGCCGCGGCGTGATCCAGGGCGACCGGGCGTTCCGCGCCGGCACGGAACGCTACGGCATCGCCGGCAACGCCGACGCCATCAGCCTGTTCGACGCGCCGGTCGGCCTGATCGGCTTCGGCAATCTGGGCCAAGCGCTGGTACCGTTGCTGCGCCCGTTCGGCTGCCGCCTGGCCGCCCACGACCCGTGGCTATCGCCCGAACACCTGGCCCGGCACGGGCTGGAGGCCAAGCCGCTGGACGACCTGCTGGCGGACAGCCGGTATCTGTTCATCCTGGCCGGCGTCACTGCCGAGAACGAGGGCTTCCTGGGCCGCGAGCGCCTGGCCCGCATCCGCCCGGATGCCTGCGTGGTGTTGATCAGCCGCGCCGAAGTGGTGGACTTCGAGGCGTTCCTCGACTTCGCCCAGGCCGGCCGGTTCCGCGCCGCGGTCGATGTATTCCCGGAAGAGCCGGTGCCGGCCGCAGCGCCGTTCCGCAGCACCCATGACCGGGTGCTGTTCTCGGCCCACCGCGCCGGCGGGCTGGAGGACTCCTACCGGCGCATCCGCGCCGCCATGGTCGAAGACGTCCGCCAGATCCTGGCCGGCCGCCCGCCCATGGCCATGCAGCGGGCCGAACCGGCCCTGGCCGCCATCAGCCGCAGTCGTTAGCGTGCACGTCTCGGGAGCGTTTCCATGGCCCACCTCCACCTCCGTGCCGTCCAGAAGGCGTACAACTCGGTCCAGGTGATCCACGGCGCCGATATCGAAATTCTGGACGGCGAGTTCGTCGTGCTGGTCGGCCCGTCCGGCTGCGGCAAATCCACCTTGCTGCGCATGATCGCCGGGCTGGAGGAGGTCACCGCCGGCGACGTGGAGATCGACGGCCAGCGCGTCAACCACATCCCGGCGTCCGACCGCGGCCTGGCCATGGTGTTCCAGTCCTATGCGCTGTACCCGCACATGACCGTGTACCAGAACATGGCGTTCGGCCTGGAAAACACGCGCATGCCCAAGCCGGAGATCGATTCCCGCGTGCGCCGGGCGGGGGAGATGCTGCGCATCACCGAGCTGTTGCAGCGCAAGCCGAAGCAGCTCTCCGGCGGGCAGCGCCAGCGCGTCGCCATCGGCCGCGCCATCGTGCGCGACCCGAAGATTTTCCTGTTCGACGAGCCGCTGTCCAACCTGGATGCCGAACTGCGCGTCGCCATGCGGCGCGAACTGGCCGCGCTGCACCACGAGATCGGCGGCACCATGATCTATGTGACGCACGACCAGATCGAGGCCATGACCCTGGCCAACCGCATCGTGGTGCTCAACCGCGGCCGGGTCGAGCAGATCGGCGCACCCCTGGAGCTGTACAACCGGCCGGCCAACCTGTTCGTCGCCGGCTTCATCGGTTCGCCGCGCATGAACCTGCTCGAGGGCACGGTGGTCGAGACCGACGCCGACCACACGCTCCTGCGCCTGCCGGGCGACCGGACCTGGACCCTCCCGTTCGGGCTGGACGTGGCGCCGGGCATCAGCGTCACCATCGGCGCCCGGCCGCAGCACATCGCCACCGGCGCGCCGGGCACCGGTGACATCGACGTGGTGGTCGACCTGTCCGAGCAGCTTGGCGGCGAAACCTATTTCTACGCCACCCCGCCCGGCCCCGGCGGTCTGCCGCAGATGACGGTGCATGAGCTGGGGCAGCACACGGTCGCGCGCGGCCAGACCTTGTCGCTGCGCTTCCACCCGGAGCAGGTCCACGTCTTCGCCGCCGACGGCGGCATCTTGCGCCATGGCCCGGGTCACGCGTGAGCGTCTGGCAGCGCTGCTCGGGTCCTGGCGCGAGGATCGCCCGGCCCCGCATGTGACGCTGTCCGCCTCCCGGCAACAGGATGGTGTCGTCGTCGAAGACCTGGCGATCGCCGCCGGCGCCGACCCGATCCCGGCCACCCTGTGCCGACCGGCCGGGGCCGGCCGCCGCCCGGCCCTCCTGTATGCCCATGCCCACGGCAACCGGCCGGAGATCGGCCGGCGCGAACTGCTGCACGGCCGCCCGGCGGTGCTCGACCCGCCCTATGGCCCGGTGCTGGCGCGCGCCGGCTTCGTCGTCCTGTGCGTGGACATGCCCGGCTTCGGCGAGCGCATCGGCGCGGGCGAAGCCGCCATGGCCAAGGCGCGGCACTGGCACGGCGCCACCTTGATGGGTGACATGCTGACCGACCTGGCCACGGGCCTGGATGTCCTGGCCGCCCGGCCGGAGGTCGACCCGACCCGCATCGGCGCCCTTGGCCTGTCCATGGGTGCCACCCACGCCGCCTGGCTGGCCGTGCTCGACCCGCGGGTGGCCGCCGTCGCCCACCTGCTCTCCTTCGCCAGCCTGCGGGCCTTGGTCGCCACCGGCGCCCACGACCTGCACGGCCCCTACCTGACCGTCCCTGGACTCTTGACCGAAATGGACACGGGACAGATTGCCGGCCTGATCGCGCCTCGCCCCCAACTCATCGGCGTGGGCGCACAGGACCCGCTGACGCCGGGGCCGGCGCTTGCGGCGGCTTGGCAAGATGTGGCGGCGGCCTACGCGGCCACCGGGGCGCAGCGCCCCGGAGCGCCGACACCCTGTCGGCCCGGCCCGTCAACCCGGCACACGGGATGGAAAAACGGACCAGCCGTGACCACCGGCGGAACCGAGGCCACACCGTCGGGCCCGGCCGACAAGACGCCCCCACGAGGCCGACAGGGTGTCGGCGCTCCCACTCAGCGCCCCGGCCCATCCGGCGGGTCTTGTTTGGGCAGGTGTTTTTCCAGGAGCTTGACGACGGCGTCGATCCGGCCGATTGAGGTGGTTTGGAGTCTGCTCCTGAAAGTCGGCTCCGGGGGTCCTACCCCCATCTCTTGCACAGCTCGGCACGGACAAGTCCATGCCTTCCTGGCACACGAGGTCGGGGCGATGGCGGGATCAGACCCATCCATTGGCCCGAGCGTCAGACGCAATCACCCCGACAAGCAACGCCGCAGCAGGGAGGAAACGCCGAATGTCGTGGCAATGGGCCGGCAAGAGC
>JANQJV010000005.1 GCA_028281465.1 Azospirillaceae bacterium
ACGGTCTTGGGCATCGGAGGTCTCCTTTGCCCACATTGATTCAGAGCACCGCTGATTTGAAAAGACCGGTCGAGTCAGACACAGGGGCCGTTAGTATTACTTACTGGCAAGCGCTTATCGGCCGTTCGCTTAAGAATGGTAGAATGGCAGCTTTGGGCCGCCAAACGACGCTCAACCTTATTGGAAAATGCAGCGCAGCGAACTCGAACTTCGAGCCCATCCCAGACCATCACCGCACGATCTTTTATCGATGAGAACGGCCCAACGCGGGAGTCACTTTAGAGCGGCCTATAGGTCAGCTTTTCACCTCCTCCAGTTCGAAAAAACTGCTATCGGCTCGTGGCGGTCGCTGTCAGAAACCGATCTGCCAGCCCGCGGCTTTCGCCCGGTGGTTGCAGAAACCTCGGTAGAGGCCGCCACGCGCTAGCAGGTCTTCGTGTCTGCCGCGGTCAACAACACTGCCTCCATCAAGTACGAGGATTTGGTCGGCCGCCTCAATCGTCGAAAGCTTGTGCGCGACCACAATCAGGGTGCGCCCCTGCGCCAACCGCGCCAGTGCCGCCTGGATCGCCCGTTCGTTGGTCGGGTCAATCGCAGCAGTGGGTTCGTCGAGAAGGATGATCGGCGCATCCTTGAGGATGGCCCGGGCAACGGCAATACGCTGACGCTCACCTCCCGATAGCGCGGTACCACCTTCACCGACGCGCGTTTCATAGCCGTCCGGAAGGGCAGAAATGAACTCATGCGCAAGAGCAGCGCGTGCGGCTGTTTCTATCCTGTCCTGTGCGGCATCCGGACAGCCAAGCGAAATGTTGTCGCGGATCGTCCCCTCAAACAGATAAACATCCTGAGACACTAAGGTGATGAGCTCGGAAAGCTTCTCTCCGTTGATCCTTGTTATATCGGCGCCGCCTATTGTGATGCACCCGGATGAAGCATCCCAGAACCGAGGGATCAGGTTCAGGATCGTGCTCTTGCCGGCCCCGGACGGCCCAACGATTGCCGTCATGGAGCGTTCGGGAACTGAAAAACTGACCTCGCGCAGAATCGGGCGCCCGGGGCTGTAAGCAAAGCTCACATCTTCGAAGCGCAGCTCAAAGCCTTCAGGCGTCTCGAGAACAGGAGCTGCCGGCAGCTCTGGCGCCGAGAGGATGCGGTCAAGGCGGGTTAAAGAGGCGTCGGCCATTCGCACCGATTCCATCACGCCGATCAGAGCCATAAGAGGCGTGTACATCGAGAAGATCAGCATCAGCATGGTTATCGCCGTGGCGGCTTGCACCTGTCCCGTGGCCACTCGCGAGCCGGTCAGCCAGATCACCAGCGGCACCCCCAGCATTACCAGCATGCCAAAGAGCGCCATCGGCGCGGTAAGTTGCGCCACCATGCGGACGGAGATGTCGCGAAAGTCGTCCACGGCCTGGCGGAATCCCTCCTGCTTCTGGCCGATTCGGTTGAAGGCGCGGATCACATTCATCCCCTGGACATACTCGATCATTCGCGCCCCCGCTTCGGCCTGCAGGTCCTGCCGTCTGATCCCGAGGCGCGACAGGTGTCGCGACGTAGCGATGAATACGGGCAGCGCAAGACCGATGGAGAGCGCCGCAGCCAGTCCTACCCGCCAATCCTGGAACATCAATACGAAGAACACGACCACCGGCAAACCGAGTGCTGCCGCGATGCTTGGCAACCCGTGGGAGAAAAAGATCTCGAGCATCTGCATGTCTGACGTCAGCGCGGTGACCGTATCGCCTCGGTGCCGAGCCTGATGAAACCCGAGAGGTAAACGACGCAAACGATCAAGTATACGGAGCCTGAGATCGCCGGCCATTTCGTAGGACGAGAGCCAACTGTCCTGCATCGACAGCCGCCCGAACAGGAGTTGTCCTGCCAGTGAGATCCCCACCAGTCCGGTCACCTCGGCGATCCATGGGCCGGTGAGTTCGCGACCCTGGGCAAGACCGGTCACGGCCCAGACGGCAGCCACGAAGCTCAGCCCCAGCATCATGCTCTGCAGGAATCGCAGGAGAATGCCGCGGAGGACGCGCCCTTTGTGCGGCCCTGCCAACGCCCAGACCCGGGCGATACTTTCGAGATCGGAACGGCCGTCGCTCATCTGTCGCCTTTCGACGCCACCGCGCGCAGCGGCGTGACATGGGCCGCAGAGTAGTGCTCCCAAAGTTCGGCGTAGAGCCCGTTCCGTTCAACAAGGTCTTCGTGCCTGCCAGTTTCCGCCACACTGCCATTCTCCAGCACGACAATTTGGTCGGCATTCATGATCGTGTGTAACCGGTGCGCCACCACTATGACGGTCCTGCCCCTCACCAGATCGTTGAAAGCCTCTTGAATCTCCGCCTCGCTGTCGGGGTCCGCAAACGACGTCGCCTCATCCAGCACGATTACCGGCGCATCCTTCAGGATCGCGCGGGCGAGGGCGATGCGTTGGTGTTCACCGCCTGAAAGGGTGGCGCCGCCATCCCCGATCTTCGTGTCGTAGCCGTTGGGTAACGCCATGATGAAGTCATGTGCCCGCGCCGCGCGGCCTGCCGCATACAGCTCCGCGTCGCTGGCGTTGTGCTTTCCAAAGCGGATATTCTCACTGATGGTTCCGGAGAAAAGAAAAGTCTTCTGGAAGACGAAGGCCACCTGCTCCATCAGCTGGTCGAGCCCTATGTCGCGCAGGTCCACACCACCCAGTCTCACCTGGCCCGCATCAGGATCGAAAAGTCTGGGGATCAGGCTGGCCACTGTACTCTTACCGGCGCCCGAAGGGCCAACCAGAGCCGTAATTTTCCCGGCGGGTACGGTAAAGCTCAGCCCGTGCAACACCTCGCGCGTATCATAGGCGAAACGGACATCCTCGAAAGCGATGGAGTGATCGCTCAGATCGACGCGGTTTCCGGTATCGGCCTGTTTTGGTGTTTCCAGCACCTCGGCGATCAGGACCGATGCCATGGAAATATGCGCCATGTTTTCGAGGAGGTTAAACAGTTTCATCAGGGGCTGGCTGTAACTGGAGCCCAGGATGACAAAAAAGCACAGCTGCGCGAGATCGATCCATCCTGCCTTCATCATGAGCAGTCCGGCCGGCAGGATCACACAGATATTTGCGACCACCAGCGTGTAGAAGGCAGTGCCCAGGGGCAGGAAGCCCCGCGCCATATCGGTCTCGATCGCAGCGTATTCTCGCACTGCCCGCGAGGTTTCCGAGAGGGCGGCACCGGTGCGGTTGAATACCTTTATGACAGGCATGCCAGCCAGGTATTCGACGATGGCGCCGTTCATCTGCTCCGACAGGCGCTGATATTGGCCAAGGAGTGCCGACTGCCGATACATCGCCATGATGATCAGCAGAAACGAAAGCGGCGTCAGCGCAATCGCCGCCAGCGCCATGCGCCAGTCCACGGCAAAGAGCCAAATCGTAACGGCCAACCATGTGGCGATGGCAGAAATTCCCTCGGGTATGCCGTGGGCGATCATCAGTTCCATGCGTTCGGGTTCATCCACGATCAGCTTCTTGGCGCCGCCAGAACGCCGCCCCTGAAACCATCCCATTGGCAACCGTGCCAGATGACGCGCCAAGGCGAGCCTTAGTGCGTGGATCAGCCGAAACGCCGCGAGATGCGACATGGCCATTGCCAAGCCCATAAGGGTGTGCCCGACCAACACCGCGGCTAACGCTATGGCTGCAAGTGACACGAACGAAGCATCACCGCCCGAAGCCCAAGCGGAAACCAATTGGGATACGGCCCAGACCGGAACCAACTCAAGCCCGGCCGCCAGCGTCGCCAATGAAGCGGAAAGGCACAGCAAGAGGCGGGAACTACGCCCGTATCTCACGAGCAGTTTCAGGATAGAAGAAAAGTCCGAATGCCGTGCGGATCCTGCTTGTGCAATCGTGTCCGACGGTTCAGCCTGCGCTGTCATCGGGAGCTCCTGCACCGGCCGGGTTCACTCGCGACGCGCTGGTCTGCGGTGACGATCGCTGACGCAGCAGCCAGAGTAATGCGACCGAAGCGAGGCTTCCCAAAAGCCCTGCGGCAAGCGGTGCTTGATGGCCGTACGCGGCCGCCAGAAAACCGCTGCCCAAGAACCCCGGCATGGCCAAAAGGGATTGCACAGCGACAAGCGCCGTAAGGTCCGCGCCCGACGTTTCCGCCCTGACAAGAGACAGGAAGACAGCCTGGACAGACACGTATTGCGCGCAGAAACTTGCAAAGATAACGACGATCCCGATGATCGCCGCGACTTGCGCTGAAAGTTGCCCAGCGGCGAGCGCGCCTGCAAAGCCAAATGCCGCCAATGTCAGAACCCAGCGTAGCCCTGCTTGCGGCGCACAGTCGCGCAAGCCTGCGCTTACGAGCGGCCCGACAATCGAAAACGCCGCCAGATTTGCGGGCGCCGCAATCAGCCCGACAAGGGTCAGATCGAAGCCCACATCAACCAGCCGCGCCTCAGCCATCGCATAGGCCGCGGCAATGCCGATCGTCGTCGGCACAAGGGCCGGCATCAGCCGCCAGACATCGCGATTGCGCAGCACCGACCAGTTCACACGTGGGGCCGTTTCTTCGTTGGAAAACACCGGATTAGGTTCTCGGATTGCCAGCACGACCGTGCCGCAAAGCGCCATTCCGACGGCGAAACATGTCAAGGCAAACGCCCAGTCGAAAGTCTGGATCATGAACAGCGCCAGGGCACCGCCGCCAAGCTGCCCGATCGCAGCACCCAACCCGGCGGCGGTGGCGCCGAAAGCCCGGTCTGGCGGCGCCAGTGTTTCGGCCATGTACCCCAGAACCGCCACCTGCTGTGTTGCCGCCACGACGGAAATGAGCAGGCAAATCGCGAATATGGCAGCCCCGCGCTCCGGTTCAGGAGGGGTAAGCGCCAGGAACCCGATCAAGAGTGCTGCCAACACCTGGGTTCCGCCGATCCAGCTACGTCTTCGCCCAAGGCGCCCGATCTTCCAGCGATCCACCAAAGGCGCCCAGAGCGCGCTGAGAATGAAAGCAAACAGCAGCGCACTGAACAGGCCAACGATCTCCAGAGAAGCGCCATTTGTGCGAAGAACTGCAGGAACCGAAGCGTAGGTGATTGAAATAGCGGTGTAAGCCACCGCCTGAAGCGCCATAATCGTCGCATATTTCTTCATGGGACTCAGAAGATCAGCTCGAGGCCCAACCCAATCTCACGCCCATTGCCCAGGACAACGCCCGGGACACCGCCGCTCAGCACGGCTCCCGACGCTTCGATGGTTTCGTCAGTCAGGTTGAGGCCATAAAGATAGGCGTTCATTTTTCCGGCCTGCAATCCGACGCGCGCATTCAATGTTATGTAATCGGCGAGATCAAACGTGTTCTGAATATCTGCCGTGCGTCCGGCGACATGTGCCAAATAGGCCTCCGCCATCAACAGTCCCGGCCAACCCAAGACGTCAACCTCCCAGCTCTGCTCGACGCCGAGATTGAAAGACCATTCCGCCACGGCTGGCACAGTTCCCCCCCGTGCCAAGTCTGCATCGACGTATCCCAGGCCAGCTGTCAAAAGCGCGCTGTTCGAAAAGAACTTGCTGGCCTCGACTTCAAATCCAGTCGTCGTGTAGTCTTCCGCCGCAATCACGAACTGATTGTTCGTAAAATCGAAATCGAACAGATGCCCATCTTTCACATCGTTGTAAAACAAGGCAGTGGACAAAAGCAGGCTGTCGTCCATCAGACCGAGCTTTCCGCCGAGCTCATATGAGATTGAAGTCGATTCCGGATAAGGAGCCTGCGCAATACCGAACGGCGCATTGCCATTAAAGAGCGGGAAGCCCCCGGACGAGTGTCCGCGGTCAATCGAAGCATAGACAAAGTTCCGATCGCTGAACTTGTATTCAACCGTCACTCCGCCTGCCCACCATTCTTCGGCGCGACTGTCGCTTTCAGCGAATGCAGGCCCTAGCCCAGGTGTGAAAGTATTGGCGTAATCGAATTCATCTCGGCCAATCCGCAGAGATGGCGTGAGGGTCAGTCGAGGACCAAGCGCAATGTCGATCTCGCCGAAAGCCGAGACAGTTTGCAGGTCAAGCTGCGTGTCACTGACACCATCAAGAAATGGTGCCCCCGCATTTATGTCGGTGTTGAGCTGATTAAACTGGCTGTCATAATATGAAAGCCCGGCGATCCACCGTGTGGCCGCGCCGTCCTTTGATGCAAATCTCAGTTCACCGGACCACGCGCGTTCTTCCTGATCAAACTCGTTGATGTTCGCGCCTGGGATATCAATGGGTAATCCGGGCGATACGACTGCATCCAATACATCCAGCCGTGAATGGTAGGTGATATCCTGAACACCTAAGTCGAACGTCAGATCGAACCGATCGAATTCATGCTTCAGCTCGGTTCCGAATTGAGCGATCGTGCTGTCGGCACGCGGCTCTTCATCAAGTCCCGATATGGGGAAATTTGGAACATCTCGGCGCAGAAAGACTGCGGGTGACCGCTCGTCGTCCTCGAAATAAACGCGGAAGGTCGATGTCGTCGCCTCGCCTAGATCGAAACGCAGGCTTCCACGGGCTGATCCTCCCCCACTGAAGTGGTCCTCCGCTATGTTTAGGAAAACGGAGGAACGAGATGGCAAACAAGCGACCGAAGCCCGAAGAGATTGTCACGAA
>JANQJV010000023.1 GCA_028281465.1 Azospirillaceae bacterium
TCCAGCCGGCCCGGACCACGCCCAGCCGCCGGCCGCCAAGATGGCGGCGGTCCAGCCGGCAGGGATGCCGGCGCTCCTCGTTCAGCGCCGAAACCGAACCTGTCGTCAATGCGGGCCATCGGTTTCATGCGATAGAGCGCTTCGGGAAGCGCAAGAATGACGTCTTGCGCTTCCTGACCGACCCCACCGTCCCCTTCACCAATAACGAGGCTGAACGTGACGGCCGCATGATGAAGCTCCGGCAGAAAATCTCCGGCCGCTTCGGGACCGAACCGGGCGCCAACGACGTCGCCGTCATCCGCTCCCCCATCGCCACCGCAAAGAAACAGGGCTGGGAAATCATCAACACACTGATGCAAGACCCCAATACCGTCGCCCAACGCCTCCGAACCGCTTGAGACCCAACTGGCTACCTGGGCCGTTACTAGATCCAGCCATTCGTCCGGAAGCGGTATACGCGACTTGATTCAGACATCGTCAATCCCATGATATCTCATGCTCATTGATTCAACCTTGTCATTCCAGAGACGATTCCACAAACACACCGTCGGCACCAGTACACCGAACACGCGCCTGATTCACGCATCGTTAATCTGATTTGATATAGTAATCACTGGCGTAACCCCGTCATTCCAAACACGATCCCGCCAAACACACCGTCGGCGCAACAACGCCGAAACCAATGAATACAATGATAGGACCACGAAATGACCCGATTCACCCGTCGTCAAACACTTCAACTTGCCATCAGCCTCGCCGCGTCCGGTGTTCTTGCTTCACACCGGCCGGCTTTCGCGGCGCCCGCCTACAAATTCGTGCGGATCGCCGGGCTGCCCGAACAGGGAATCGCTGGGCAGGTTCTGTCAGCCATCTACGAACGGGCCGGTATCGAAGTCTCGATCACCCCAATGCCGGGGGCGCGCGCGCTCGAATTGGCGATAAGCGGAGAGGTGGACGGTGAGGCGGCACGCATCTTCTCACTGGGCGAGAACGCACCGTCGCTGATCCGGATGCCGACACCGGTGTCCAGCCTGAAAACCGTTGCGTTCGCGCGCAGCGATGCCGACGTGACGTTAAACGGGCGAGAAGACCTCGAGACCTATTCGAGCGTCATCCAGATCGGCGTGCTACACACCATGGCAATTACGGAAGGTATTTCTTCCGTAACCGAAGTGTCGGACCTGGCTGCGATGTTCCGCATCGTGGCGGCTGGCCGCGCCGACATCGCGCTGACCACGCCCATTGATGGCGAGGCGACGCTCCGGAGCCACGGCATCGAAGGGCTCACACTTCTGGATTCGGTCCTGAACGACCAGCCGCTCTTCCATTACGTTCACGAGTCCAAGAGGGATGTTCTCGATGTCATCGAGCCGATTGCCGCTGAAATGGCGGCGTCGGGCGAACTCGCCGCGTTGCGTCAGCAATTGGAAACTGACTACCTCGCCAGTCTGTAAAAACCTCACGTCGGATTGTAAACGGCGTCGCCGCCAGTTGCGCGTGAGGACGGGCGAGAGGGCTGCGCTGAGCCGCCCTCTCGCATCTCTGGCGCGAACGCCGACGGCACCAGTCTCGGGAGAGGCCGCTTCATGCTTCGTTCCATCCGCGCACAGACCGTCTTCGTTGTGACCCTATGCCTGGCCATGTCTGTTGCCGGCGTTTCTATTATCCAAGTTCGACAAATGTCAGCAGCCTTGGCCGAGGCGACGAACAGCGTCGGTGACCTCGCCGCCCGCCTCACCGAGGCGCAGGATGCCTCCAATCAAACGCTCCAGGAGATGCACTCCAGAACGATGCGCGCCGCGGCGGAACGCGACCAAGCCCTTCAGGAAACGATGGCGCAAGACATCCTGACGTCGATCGAGAACCAGTTCAACGCACGGCTTGAAGTGGCCGATGCGCTGGCGCCATCGGCGTTGGAGAAGCCGGTTTGGACCTTCGACCTCGCGGTGGTCGGCAATGTCCTTGACTCTCTTGTTCGGCTGCCGTCGGTAACGCTGGTCGAGGTCGTTCAACCGGATGGCGCCATGATCGCGTCGGCCGGAGAGAAGTCATCGGACCAGCTGCGGACGCGGGATATCGACCTCGCCCATGATGGCGAACCGTTAGGCGTGCTGCGCATCCACTATTCGACCGAGGCGCTGGACGCACAACGTCAGGTGATTGCCGCGAATCGTGCCGCGGCCAAGGCACTGGCGGCCGAAACGGAAGCCGCTGAGGCTGCCCGGGTTAAGCAAATGGTCGCGGAACAATATGACACAGCCGCGGCCATGCGGGAGGAGGCCATCGTCCGATTGCGCGACGCTGCGGCGGACGCTGAATCCAACGCCACGTTGGCAGCCGTCATTTCGGCGGTGACGGCCGTCACCGGCGGCGGCTTGATCGCGTTCCTGGTGATGAATATGGGCCTGTTCCGGCCGCTCAACGCCATCGAGAACCGCATGGGATTGTTGGCCAAGGGAGATGTTGAGGCGGAAGTCCCGTTCCGCCGACGCGGCGACGAAGTCGGGTCGATGGCACGGGCGTTGGAGGTCTTTCGGGCCAATGCCAGCGAGAAGACCGCATTGGAACACCGGCAGGCCGAGGACAAGCGGTTGGCGGAGTTGGAAAAGCGCGAGACGATGATGCGGCTGGCCGATGGCTTTGAGGCCACGGTCGGCGAAATCGTCCGCCTGGTTTCGTCCGCGGCCACGGAGATGCAGACCACCGCGCGCTCGATGCTGTCCGTCGCCGAGAATGCCGGTAACCAATCCACGGCGGTTGCGGACGCGGCGCAGCAAGCGGCTGCGAACGTTCAGACCGTCGCTGCCGCCGCCGGACAGTTGGGCGCGTCGGTGGCTGAGATCAGCAGCCAGATGGGCGCGCAAACGGCGACGGCCAACGACGCCGGCGCATCGGCCTCAGCAGGCGACGCCCAGATCAAGGGTCTGGCGGAGAAGGTCGACGCCATCGGCAGTATCGTTCAGCTCATCACCGCGATTGCCCAGCAGACGAACCTGCTGGCGTTGAACGCAACGATCGAAGCGGCACGCGCCGGGGATGCCGGCAAAGGTTTTGCGGTCGTCGCCTCAGAGGTCAAGAACCTGGCATCCCAGACGGCACGGGCGACCGAACAGATTGCCCAGCAGATCCAAGGTGTCCAGGATCAAACCGGCGGTGCCGTCAACGCGATTGCCGAGGTCAACGCCAAAATCGAACGGATCAAGGAGATTTCTTCCTCCATTGCCGCCGCCATCGAAGAGCAGAGCGTTGCAACGAAGGCGATCAGCGACAGCACACAGGATGCGGCATCCGGAACCCGGCTGGTCTCATCGTCCATCGGCGACGTGAAGGACGCCTCACTTCAGGTGAGCGAAAGCGCCAGGTCGGTGCAAACGGCCGCCGACGACCTTTCTCAACAATCGCAGCGATTGGCGGCGGAGGTGTCCGCATTCATGACGCGTATCCGTGCAGCGTGACCCGATCGCGGCCATGCTTGTACGCGGTACGACCCTTGTCGCAGGCCCATGATGCGGTGACCAAGGTCTGCATCGACATGAGCCAGGCCTTCCTCAACGGTGCGGCCAAACAGCGATCCCGGCTGGAAAGCCTGACCGGCCACGACCTGAAGACGGCCCGCGCCTATCAAATCCGCTTGGCCTTCCAGGACATGTTCACCCAGCCGGACAGAGCGAGCGCCACGGCCTTCCTGAAAAAACGGCCTTGTTGGAAGGCATCAACAGCCTCGCCCAAGCCGCCAAGGCAAAGGCCAGAGGTTATACCAACGGCCCGAAACAATGGCCGGTGCTCGGGCCGCCCGGTTTCGGAGCGCCGGCCTCCCTGCCGGCTGGACCGCCGGCGTCCAGCCGGCCCGGACCACGCCCAGCCGCCGGCCGCCAAGATGGCGGCGGTCCAGCCGGCTGGGATGCCGGCGCTCCTCGTTCAGCGCCGAAACCGAACCTGTCGTCAATGCGGGCCATGGGTATGACCGTACCAACCGCAACCTCTGTACGATGATCTACCTCATCGCCGGCAAACCCGATCTCCAGCTCCCCACGAGAAACAGCGAGGAACCGTTTGGGAAACAGCGTCGGTGTTGATCCCACGGCACGAGAGCTGAGCAGTCAGACCGTAAGACACTGGCCTGACGTGCGGGCGCCGCGCCGCCGACCTGCGCGGCACCGGGACCATCCCGCTGCGCACGGCGTTCATGCTGATCACCGAGCGCGACCACCCAATCGACGCCGCCTTCGACGTGCGCGCACCGCAGCCATCGAGGCGCATACCACGACGAGGTCACCGCCTGGCGAACGCGGCAACTGAGTGGACCGACTCAGGCTTCGGTCAGCCAGCCGGCCGGCTCGGACTGATGACCCCACCCGATGCGACTGCCGCTTCGGTATTGCACCGGCCAGACAGATTGTCTCGACGATCAGGCTGTTCCAGCCGACACCGGGTATCAAGGCTTGCCGAATTGGTGGAGAATGCCCATGGTCGAAGACGTATCGTTGCGGATGAAGCCGCTCAGGCCCTGCACCATCCATTTGCTGGCTTGCCATGTCATGCGGTGAAGACCTCCGGGCAGCCATCGACGGCTACGATGGCCGGTCTCAGTCGATCCTGTCCGAGGCGGCCGCACGCTTCGGCACGGCGGCGGACTATCTCGACGCCCTTGTGGCACTGGCGGCGGACCAGGACGGCCGGGTTTCGGACGGCGCGACATGGATGCTGAAGGCGGCGTTGGAGGACCGTCGAAAGCTCGCCGCCGGGCAGGTCATGGCCCTGGTCGATCGGCTTGACGGACTTGCCACCTGGCAAGCGCGGTTGCACGTCTGTCAGATCATCGGATATCTCGACATCCCGATTGAATGCGCGGCTCGTCTGCGCGATTGGTTGGCGCCCGTGCTGGCGCATGACCGGCCCTTTCTGCGCGCCTGGGCGCTCGATGCGCTCTGCCGCCTGCCGGATGCGGAGAACCATGGGCAGAGGGAGGCGCTGCTCGACCGGATGGCCGAAGATCCGGCCGCGTCAGTGCGCGCCCGCGTTCGGCGACTGCGCAAGGAGCGGGCGTTCCAACCCAAGTGAGGTGGCCCCCTCCGTTTGGACAGGGGTGGGCCTGCTGGTATGGGGGCGAGGACCAGCATGTCCCCGTTGTCCCTTGCTCCGATCTCTCCAGGGACACTCTGTTTGCCGGCCTGATGGAGACGGCGTCTATGCCAAGGCGCACAACCAAGACACTGTCCAAACATCGTCCGTTGCCATCCATGCTCACCCGACTTCCGCAATTCGAGGTTTTTTTGAGTTGTTGATCGTGTTGTAAAGCGAATCAAACATCCAGAACAGGATCGCGGACAAGACGGCCACCGACAGATCCGCCGTGATCCTCTATAGGCGAAGAACCGCCACGACCACGCCGGCTCCCCACAGCAGCACCAGGTTGACGGCGACGTAAGACGCGGCCATCCAGTCCGAACCGGGCATGCTGCAGGACAAAGGAATAAGACATGACGAACCGTGGTCCCTCCGCGAGCGGCAGGTCCCAGAACCGCAAAAGAGACTTCGTCGCTCCATGCTCCATCAAGAATAAACTATGCCCTTCGCCGGGTCCTAAAATGATGAGCGGATAGTACGCCCAAACCAGGGCTCCCAGCGCAGCCAAGAGGAACAAGCCCGTTGCACGCTTGAGTGTTGCAGGTTCCGCGAAGAACGTGCCGCTCATCATGACGCTTCCAACACGTCCCGTCCTGCCGTCTAGTGGGACCGATCGTCCCCCCAACGCTCTAGCCGCTCGGCGCGGAGACTACCTTTTCCCATACGATCAACGTAGCTGGATTGTAATCGAGACCAATAAAGTTCGGCTTCATTATCCTTATTCTTATCAATTCCTCAGCCTCCATGGCCCGCAAGAGTGAAACCAGATTCGTATTGTAACTCTTCTCCTGACAGCGCTCGTAGTGTTGTTGCGTCCAAGGGCGCCAGTCGTTTCTGTCATGTGTTTGCCAACCGACTGGCTCAAAGTGTACACCCGTGACTCGCGACGACAGGGTGAGTGCGACACGGAGACAATCTTGATGAATATCCTTGACTTGCTCGATACTATGAGCTGTCAACAAAATTGTATGCCCATCATCCTTCTCAACCATTGAATAGTCGGGCTGACGATAATCGAAGAAACCTGCTCTCAGATTAAACAATGGATCTAGCGACGCAAGCAGCAATGAACAAATTCGCCCTTCTTTTTCAAGTTCAAGTGCATAGTAGGTTGCTCCTGCCGGGCCGCCTTCAAGGTATATGTTGCACAGATGCTCGCCCCAACCACTCCCGGTTTCTATGATCTTCGACGTTTGCGGAGTGACCGCGTCCATGACGGCCTCTACTACGGCGCTTCGGTACGCCGCCGCGGCCGGCCGCCAAGGCAAATCGAGGGCCTCGTCATCGACGATCCATCGGCGAAGATCTAAGCCCATGGCCCGATTGCGCTCTTCAGCACGCCGGATGCGGGCGAGGGCCCGAGAAAGCCGATCTTCGCCACGTTCGAGATACGACATAATAAGATCGCGGCGTTCACGCCAAACGTGATCATAGCTTTTTTTGTCCATCGAATTATGATACGCTTTAATAATTTCCTGAACCTCTGGTGGATCTTCAAGAGATAGAATCTGCTCTAGTTTCTTGTTCTGCGATTCATCACTGCTGCCCGGGATGGTAGCCTGCGATCGCATGATCACGTTCAGTTTTCTCTCCAGCTCGACTGCCTCTGCTTCGAACTGCGCAGCGTTGCGTTCTGTAGCCTGGAGGATATCCCGTGTCGCTTTGAGCTTCGCGATCGTCGATAACGCCTTTTCGTCCGCGATCTTCGCTCTTTCAAGCGCCTCCGCTCTGTCCCTCCGTGCTACTTCCAACTTATTCTTGAGTTTCTTTTTTTCATCCATCGAGTTGTCATCGGTCATTTCGCTTACCTTCTTAAAACGGGCTGATGTTATGGGCGACCAACGACGTCTATGCGGCGCAGCACTTGGTCTGCCAAAGCTTCGGTGATGATTCTGATACCCGGGACACTATAATGAACCCAATCCACATAGGCCGTTTCTTCGGTTTCGGTGAACACCTCGGTGAAGTCGACAAATTCATCGCCGATTAAGGTGTCGAGGCGAGCCCGCACCTTAGCGACCTGGTCGGCCATCATGCCACGGTAATCGTGTCCGAAGCGTAAGGCCCAGTGATTGGCCTTGGCATCGCTCCAAAATCGCTCCGCAACCGTGAACCGCTTCGAACCGGGCAGCAGTAGCGGTTGCAGAACAGCAATGAACCGAATGCCGAGGCGATCGGCGACACCGTCCATGGCCGCAAGGTTGTTGGAATAGTGGATGACCCGGTCGTCGAGAGTGTCGCGACCCGGTAGTTCGTGCAGCACTTCGGCGGTCCGCCATTTCTCAAAGAAGCCCGGATCATGCCACAGAGTGTTGCGCACCGGCTTGAACGCTTCCGGCGTTAGGCCCGGATAGCGTTCTGCGATCAAAGCGGGAATGTCGTCCGGTTCACCCCGGAAGAGACGCTGAGGCCCCGATGGCCGGGTCATCAATTCCATGACTAACGCCGGCAGGTAGAAATAGCGCCAGGGTTGCCATGCCTCCGGGATACGAAGTGAGAAGCTGTCACTGTCGCCGTCTGTTTGGATCAGGCTGTATAAGTAACGATGATAGCTGCTCCAATGATAACGTTCGTAGTCTTCAATGGCCCGGTCGAATAGAGAGTGCTCCGTATCCCCTTCGACGGGCTGATCAGCTTCGTCGGTCCGGACCGCAACGGCATCAAGATCATTGTAGCCATCGAAGGCAATAACCATGTCGGGATCAAGATAAGCGATCTCGAAGGTGAACAAGGCCAATTCTTGTGGCGAGTAATAGCCCTGCACGCCCGCGTTCACGACCTCGAATTGCAGCGGCAAACCACGTCCGTTCAGCGTCGCTTCCAGTTGCGCGGAGATCGTTTTGGACTCCGGAATATCATAGCCGGCGACCGTCGACCCGCCCAGCACGAAGATGCGAAACACGTCCTCGTCCTTGGTGCGCAGGTCCCGTTCCGGCTTGCCGTCGTGCAGGAAACCGGATCGATTGACCCATTGGGATTCGATCAACGGCCGATGCCCCAGCCATGGATCGTACTGATTGCTGCCGCCGTATAGGCCGCCGGTGAGCCGCTCCCTCTCGGCAGGAATCACCGGCCGGCCGCTCATGAGCGGGTGAAAGGTATCGGCGAAGCGTTGGGCAACAGGGTCTGGCAAGAAAAGCATGCCCGCAACGAGAGCGCCGACCTCCAGGACGGCAACGAATGCCAGTGCAAAGACCCCGACGAGGACAGCTTTCGCCCACGCTCCCATGGCTTCGAAGCGGTTCTGCCGCATGGCTCGATTTCCTTTTTCAGTGGCGCCCGGCGATCGGTTTCGGCCCGTCGTGTTGGGAACACCCCGTCGAGATCAGAACAGTGTGTAGATGAACGGTGCCACCACGCTGCCCTTGGTCAACACCATCAGTCCGCCAAGCAGCAAAACCATCAACAGGATGGGCGCCATCCAGTATTTCTTGCGCACACGCATGAAATCCCAAAGATCTTGCAAGAGTTCCAGCATCAGTAGGGTGCCTTCAATCGGGAATTGTCGGGTTGGATGCTGGCGATACGATAGGACTCGATCGTCTCCCGCACGCGCCGCCGCATCGGATCTCGGCCGAAAACCGAAAGGACGAGAGACGTGGGCGTGAAGATCAGAAAGAAGAGAATGCCAAGAATGATCCGCTGGTTGACCCAGCCGAGTCTTTCTCCAATCCACATCCACCCGCGATAAACCGGGCGCAGGACTGTGGGACGAGCGACGGCCGGGACGAGGAAGGCCAGAACCACCAGCCAGGGATAGACCGTGAGCGGCAAGCCCCAAATCCACGGGATCAAGAAACCGAAGAGGACTCCGATAAACCCCGCCATGATAAAGCCAAATTGACGCAGCTGACCATCCGTTTCGACTGTCCGTGCATCGGTGATCATCATGGTTCGTCGCCTAATCGAGTTCAAACTCGTCCATCCAGGACCGATCGTGCTCAACTCTGGTTTGCTCAGTCTTGAGCAGGAGAAAGTTCTCGATCGCCAGACAGTCGATCTCTGTGCGAATGAAGCACATAAAGGCTTGCTGAGGTGTGCAGACGATCGGTTCGCCACGAACGTTGAAAGAGGTGTTGATCAGAACACCGCAGCCCGTTTTCGTCTCAAAGGCCTTGATCAACTTGTAAAAGCACGGGTTGGTGTCCTCTTGCACAGTCTGAATGCGTGCGGAATAGTCTACATGGGTAATCGCCGGCAAGGTGGAACGCGGAACCTTTAGTCGCTCGATGCCGAACAGAGCCTGCTCATCCGATTTCAAAGGCACATGCAAGTCTTCGCGCACGGGTGCGACCATGAGCATGTACGGACTAGGCCGATCGTGTTCGAAATAGTCCGACACGCGCTCATCAAGCACCGCCGGGGCAAACGGCCGAAACGATTCACGATACTTGATCTTCAGGTTCATGACCGACTGCATGCTCGCAGACCGAGGATCACCCAAAATCGAGCGCGCGCCAAGCGCGCGCGGGCCAAACTCCATACGCCCGCGGAACCACCCGACCACCTTGCCATCCGCCAACAGGGTCGCAACCCGATCCAGCAGCGTCGCTTCATCAAGTTCGACGAACTCGGCGCCTTCGGCCTGCAGCACGGTGCGAATCTCATCGGAGCCGAACGACGGACCGAGATAGGCCCCCTGCATGCCATCCTTGGGCCGCACGGTCCGGGATGCCTCGGAACGATCGTGCCAGGCGACCAAGGCGGCGCCCAGCGCACCGCCGGCATCACCAGCCGCTGGCTGAACCCAGACATCATCGAAGACACCGGCTCTAAGCAGCTTTCCGTTGGCTACGCAGTTGAGCGCAACACCGCCGGCCATACAAAGATTGCGGGCGCCAGTTTCCGATTGCAGCGTTCGTCCAAGACGAAGCACCACCTCCTCGGTCACCATCTGGATCGAAGCAGCCAGATCCATCTCTCGTTGGGTGAGCGGGCTTTCGGGCTGGCGTGGTGGTGCACCGAACAACTCGTCGAAGTGTCGATTGGTCATTGTCAAACCAACACAATAATTAAAATATTTCATATTTAACCGAAAAGTCCCATCTGGCTTAAGATCAATGATCTCATTAAGGATCGTTTGTGCAAACTTGGGGTCGCCATAGGGTGCCAGGCCCATAACTTTATACTCGCCCGAATTCACCTTGAATCCGGTGTAATAGGTAAATGCGGAGTATAGCAGTCCGAGTGAATGGGGAAAGTCGATCTCCCAAAGGGCCGTCAAAGATTGCCCATCGCCCATCCAGGTGGTGGTCGTTGCCCATTCACCAACACCGTCGATGCACAGGACTGCGGCTTGCTCAAACGGCGAGGGGAAGAAAGCCGAAGCGGCATGGGATTGGTGATGCTCGGAAAACAGAAGCGGCGGCAGCGACGACACAGGCACCCCGCTGACACGCCCCAGCTCTTGGCGCAGCGTATGCTTGATGTACAGCTTTTCCTTCATCCAAACCGGCATCGCGGCCAAGAAGGAGCGAAAGCCTCGGGGAGCATAGGAAAGATAAGTCTCGACTAGCCGGTTGAACTTGACCAGAGGTTTGTCATAGAAGACCACGGCTGACAGTTGGTCCAGCTTGAGACCTGCCTGGGATAAGCAAAATTCAATGGCATGGAAGGGAAATGAAGCGTCATGTTTCTTTCGTGTGAAGCGCTCTTCCTGAGCTGCCGCTACGACCAGCCCGTCGGAAAGCAACGCTGCGGCACTATCATGAAAAAAACACGAAATCCCCAAGATATGATTACTCATGGGAGGCAAGCCTGAATCTCCGCACACTGCATTTGAAACCAGAATTAGTCAGTATTGGCGAGGCGTGCGGGCCGGGATAACGGCACGGCTTTTTGAGGACCATTCAGTGTCAGCTTCTCTATGACGGCTCGTCGGCATCGTCAAGCGTTTTCCCCAACGTCCCTCACCGCCGGCACCGGCAGGCATGTCGGTCGCTCGTCACCGCAGGCAGTCGCATCGGAGGACACGGCCAGCCTGCGCGACCGGTCTCCAGGCGAACATGGCCTTTGTCGTCGTCGGTGCCGACGGCCACACCGGCCACGGGATCGTCGAAAGTGCGGCCGGTCTCGCCGAACCGCATCGGTTGGTCGGCCTCGATCGCCGGCGGGGACTCGCCTGTGAACCGTCAAACGCCCCTCGTGGCCAAAAGCGACCCGTTTCGTGCGCTGATTGTCCAGCAAATCCCATTTGGGGTGATCTGTTGAGCCTTCTGTCAGCGGGTCATGACGATCCTGTTCCGCCTTGTATCACGGTGGTCGCACTTTGGGATGGGCCAGGGTGTCGATCTGCGACGACGATTTGCTTCAAAAACAAATGCCTGGAGCGGATTCCGCGAACCGGCGCGAGCGGAAACCGCTCTAGTCACTCACCGGCCTTGCGGCCGACCCACCATGAACGAAACGGTGGCTTTTCGACGGCGTGCCCTCCTTTATAGCACGGTTGTCGGCATGAAGATCGGTCGTTCATTGGTGCCGCGAAGCCCGTGCTC
>JANQJV010000060.1 GCA_028281465.1 Azospirillaceae bacterium
TCAAGTTCCGCATCTTCGAGCCACCGCGCTTCTTCGAGGCCTTGCTGCGCGGCCGACCGTACACGGATGTACCCGACATCACCGCGCGCATCTGCGGCATCTGCCCGATTGCCTATGCTATGGGTGCCTCGCACGCCCTGGAAATGGCGCACGGTGTATGCGTGTCCGACGGGCCGATCCGCGACCTGCGCAGACTGATCTATTGCGGCGAATGGATCCAAAGTCACGTGCTGCATGCCTATATGCTGCACGCGCCCGACTTCTTGGGTCTGGAGGACTCCATCCAAATCGCCCACCGCCACCCCGGCGTGGTTGAACGCGCATTACGCATGAAGAAACTGGGCAACGATCTGATGGCCCTGGTCGGCGGCCGTTCTACACACCCGGTCAACCTGCGCGTTGGAGGATTTTACAAAGCACCAAGCGTGGCCAAGGTGCGCGCCTTCGAAGCACCACTCCAACAGGCAGTCGATGACTGCCTTGAAACGGTACGCCTGTTTGCCACCTTCGACTATCCGGATTATGAAGACGACTACACTTTCGTCGCGCTCACGAACCCGAACGAATACGCTATCGACCTGGGTCGCATCGCCAACAATCGTGGCCCGACTATCGATGTGGCGGAATTCCTCGATCACTATGAGGAGGAGCACGTCGCCCACTCCACGTCGCTGCACGCCTTCGTCAAGCCGAATGGCGATGGCGGCGGCCGAACGCCCTATCTGGTCGGCCCGTTGGCACGGTTCTCCTTGAACTATGAGCAGTTGACCCCGCTCTGCAAAGACATGGCACGAGAGGCTGGCCTGGGCCGCGAGGTGCGCAACCCGTTCAAGAGTCTCCTGGTGCGTGCGGTTGAGACGCTTTATGCCTGCGAGGATGCGTTGCGCATCGTGCGCGGATACGAACCGCCGGACGAGCCCAGCGTACCGCTGGTGGCCCGTGCCGGCATCGGCCACGGATGCACCGAAGCGCCACGGGGCCTCTGCTATCACCGCTACGAAATCGATGATGCCGGGCGCATCGTGCACGCCCGCATTGTGCCACCGACCTCGCAGAACCAGAAGATCATCGAGAAGGACCTTCTGGGAGTGGTGCAGAAGAACTTGCACTTGACCGACGAAGACCTGAAATGGCGCTGCGAACAGGCCATCCGCAACTACGATCCATGCATTAGCTGCTCGTGCCACTTCCTCAAGCTTACGGTGGTTCGGGAGTAGGATTTACCGCGCCTGGTCCACCATCGCGGCGAAGCCTGATGAGACCGTGGCCCACCAGAGCGGCTTCCCCGCCCTGCCTGGTTTTTTTGGAACAGAAAGTCCGGCCGACGTCGACGAGACCGCGTCCCCAGAACGATCGAGCCTCCACCCATCGGCGCGGCGCCCGAAGCGCGTGGCGGGTCGGACGCCGTATGCGGGCCATACGGACCGTCATCCACCGTCTATCCGGGGCAACGGCCGTCAGGCGGCGCGAATCTCGGCGGCGAAGCTGTCAGCAAACTGGCGCAGGTCGCCCGCCCGTTCCGCTGCCATATCGGAAACACTGAGCAGGTCCGATGTCCGGCTGCCGGTGCTGCGGGCCGCTTCCGTGGCGCCGGTGACCGCTTGCGAAACCTCCAGCGTGCCATTGGCCGCCTCCTGAGCGCTGCGTGCAATCTCCGCCGTCGCCGCGTTCTGCTCCTCTACCGCCGAAGCAACGGTGGCACAGATCTCGGTCATACTGCGGATCTTCCCGCTAATATCCTCGATCAGCTTGACTGTAGACGCTGTCTGCTCCTGCATGGCATTGATCTGGGCGGCGATTTCGTCGGTCGCCTTGGCCGTTTGGTTAGCGAGATTCTTCACCTCCGAGGCCACCACGGCAAACCCCTTGCCGGATTCGCCCGCCCGGGCTGCCTCGATGGTGGCATTCAAGGCTAGAAGGTTGGTCTGGCTGGCGATCGAGTTGATCAGGTTGACCACTTCGCCAATCTTGAGCGCCATATCGTTGAGCACCCGCACCTCTTCGTCGCTGCGGTGCGCCACGGCTGACGCCTCATTGGCGATTGTGACCTGATGCTGCACACCACGGCTGACTTCAAGGATCGAGCTTCCCAGTTCCTCGGTCGCCGCCGCCACCGTCTGCACATTGGCCGTCGCACGCTCCACCGCGACCGATGCGGAGGTCGACAGGTCCGTTGACGTGGTGGCCAGGTCGACCAAGGACCGTGCCGCTTGCTGCGTCGAAGCGGCACTGCCGGCAACCGCATCGGCAAATTGTTTGATGTTGCGTTCGAACGCCTGCGCCAAGTTCTGGATCAGCCGGCCGCGTTCCTGCCGGGCCGATGCCTCGATCTGCGCCTGCTGTTCGGCCATGCGCTCGGCTTCTTCTTGCGCCACCTGCATCCCCGTCAGGGAGGCATGGGATTCGGTGAACAGGGCCTCGACCCGCCAGGACAGCCATAGGCACGCCGACGCGGTCAACAGCACGAAGATCACATGGTTGCCCAGATGGATCAGGGCATAGTCGATACTTGGCCACACGAACAGCGGATAGAGGAAGGTCAGGAACAGATGATGCACCGCGGGCAAAATCGTGGCGATCCCGACCGTGCGCCAGCAGAAGAAGCCGATCGATTGGGCCGCGATGACGAAATAGATCATGTGGGCATCTAGGACGAACCCGTCTGGTGTACCGGATGCCGCATAGATCAGAAACATCCAGTCGGCAACCATGGCTGATGCCAGGGCTAACCGCGTCGCGATGCCGGATCGATCGCGTAGCCAACTTGCCGTTCCCGCGGCGGCGGTCAGACCACTGGCGGTGACCACGAAGGCAATGCTGTTGTCGGCTAGCCAGGCAACCAAGCCTAGGACCGGCACGTAACACCAGAGTTGCACGACGAAAAACCGGCCGACGATCTCCCGGATACGTGTCAGAGCCGGCGGTTGTGCAGGCATTGCAGATGGGGTCGAGGCATGGAGCATACGTTCCTTCTCCCTTTCTCTGATTCTTGGTGTCGCCGGATTAATTGACCGGTCCGGCCAAGCAGCCGCCGAGGACGGATGGATCGAGGACAAACAAGGCACCGTTGGCAAACAGCATGTCGGGAAACGCCGGATCGTCCGACACGGCGACGACGATGTTCCCGAACAGGCCCTGGCGCAGGGCACGCCCATCCGCCCGTGCGACCCGGCCAAGGGCGGTCGGTAGATCAACCCACGGCGGGAACACCACGGCCATCGCCTGTGGCCGCACTGACGGATCCGCGGCCGGTGGCGCCATGGTCATGAAAGCGGTCGATACGAACGCCACCACGCTGATCAGTAGCGCCGGGATGAAATCGACCGAACGGTACTGTGGCATGTAAAAAAAGCCGCGTATAAGATCGATGAGCATATCAACTTGCGCGATTTATGTTAAGGATTGATGAATGATGCGTTTCGATGGCCGATGGCGCCCTGCGACAGACGACACCAGAGCTCCCTGTTCGGCGCCCGGCTGGTCCTGTATGCTCTCCGAACTTTGCACCAGAGTCTTGTTCCGATTGCCAACACCGCCCGTCCCCGGCTCCGGCCCCGCAACGCTCGCATCCCCGGCAATCCGGGAGTGGGGAGTTTCGGACCCGTTGGGTCGAGTCCCCAGGCTGAAAGGATGTTTGATGAAGAATCAGAGGCTTGCCAAAGCTGTCCAGCTGAACCGGTTGACGACGAAGAGGGGTATTCTGGAGCGCTTGTTCACGCTGAACTTCTCCGGACTGGTTTACCCGCAGATCTGGGAAGATCCGGAAGTGGATATGGCCGCCTTGCGGCTGGGGGCGAACAGCCGGCTGGTGACCATCGCGTCCGGCGGCTGCAACATTATGACCTATCTGACCGCCCGGCCGGCGCAGGTGGCCGCCGTCGACCTGAACCCTGCGCAGATCGCCTTGACCCGCCTCAAGCTAGCGGCCGCTAAGCACCTACCCGACTACGAGACGTTCTTCAAGTTCTTCGGTCACGCCGACGACCGCGAAAATCCCAAACGGTATCGGCAGTACATCCGTCCGCATCTGGATGAACCCACGCGCAAGTACTGGGACGCGCCGCGCACCTTCAGGGGCCGACGCATCTCGCTGTTCGCCCACAACATCTACCGCTTCGGCAACCTGGGCCGATTTATCGGCACGGTCCATTTCCTGGCACGGGCCGGCGGCAGCAATCCGCGCCGCCTCGTGAGCGCGCGCTCCATGGAGGAACAGCGCCGACTCTTCGACGAGACTCTCGCCCCCCTCTTCGAGACCCGGCTGGTGCGTTGGCTTTGCTCCTTGCCTGTGTCCCTGTACGGGTTGGGCATTCCACCGGCGCAATATGTGCATCTGCGCGGCGCCTCTCCGGTGGGTGAGGTGTCGGCGGTGATGCGCGAGCGCTTGGAGCGGCTGGCCTGCGGCTTTCCGATCGAAGACAATTACTTTGCCTGGCAGGCGTTCAACCGCCGGTTCGACCACGAAAACCGGCGCGCCGTGCCGCCATATTTGCGCCCCGAACACTTCGACACCATCCGCGACGAGGTCGACCGCGTTAGCGTCCAACAGACCACCGTCACCGAATTCCTGCACAGCCAGCCGGACGATCGCTTCAACAGCTACGTTCTGCTCGATGCGCAGGACTGGATGACCGAAACCCAACTCGCCGACCTGTGGCGCGAGATCACGCGCACCTGCCAGCCCGGCGGCCGTGCCATTTTTCGTACTGCGGGCCGCCACAGCATTCTGGAAGATGTCTTGCCGCCTGAAATCCGCAGCCAGTGGCACTACGACCCTGAAGAGGGCGAAGCATGGCTGGCCAAGGACCGGTCATCGATCTACGGCGGCTTCCATGTCTACGAACACCGGCCATGACCCTCGGAATGGGCACAGGGGCCGGTCCGAGCGGCGGCGACGCGGCGCGGCTGATGGACCGGATGTACCGCGTACAGCGGCACATCTATGACCTGACGCGCAAGTACTACCTGTTGGGACGGGATCGGCTGATCGCCGGTTTGGACGTCCCACCGGGTGGTACCGTGCTCGAGTTGGGCTGCGGCACCGGCCGCAACCTGGTTTCTGTGGCCCGAGCCTATCCGCAAGCGCGCTTGTTCGGAGCCGACATCTCCGAGGAAATGCTGAAATCGGCTCGGGTCGCCATTGCGCGGGCCGACCTGACAGGCCGGATACGCGTCGCCCGAGGCGATGCCACCGACTTTGATGCGGCCACCTCATTTGGGATCACCACATACGATCGGGTGTACTTCTCCTATGCCCTTTCGATGATCCCCGACTGGCAGGCGGCGATGCATGAAGGGTGGCGCCTAACCCGCCCCGGCGGCCTGCTTGCCTTGGTCGATTTCGGCGACTGCGCTGGGCTTCCCGCCGCCGTCAAGGTTGGCTTGCGGCTCTGGCTCAAGCCCTTCCACGTCACGCCACGGGACGAACTGCCGACACTGGTCAAAACGATCGCCGCCCACGCCGGCACCGATGCCATCGTCGAGTCACATCGATGCGGCTATGCGCAATTGGCTCAGATCCGCAAGGCCTGACGACCCGGGCGGGTCTGGGGCCGTGGACCGGTCGGTTGATGTCGCGGTGGCCGATCACCTCGGCCCTGTGACAATGGGACCTGCATCCACCCACTTGCGCGGCCCCCAATGCCACCGCGGACGTACGCCCAGCCGATCCGGTATTGGGGGGGACCGGTTCATCAAACGGGTGCTCGATCAGACGGATGTACTGAAGGCACTGCTGTACGATTCCTTGACGTCGGCTTTGCAACGGATTTGGCAAGCCGGCACCCTGGACGTTTACCACGCACACCGGCCCGGCCGCGAACCGGGCTGAACGGCCTGGCCAGGCTGACCATTGCCGCCCGAGGTGCTGAATGGCAGGGCCACTGGGCGGAGCCCATTGGGATGCGGCTTCCTCGAATCAGGTCTTCGTCACGCCGCAACCGCACCGACAGTCTTTCGCGCCCGGCCTTATCAGGCAAAAAAAATCCGGCAGGTTTCCAGGCCCATCGCGCCAGGAGGGGAGGGCGCTTGCCTGGAGACCTGCCGTCAAAGTTGGAGGAGCTCACTAACGGACCTTACGACGGACCTTCCCGCGAGAATGATGGTGGATCGTTAAATTTCAACACGTTAAGATGCGACTCGAAAGGATTGTAGTCACTAATATGGTACAGAAAACCCA
>JANQJV010000120.1 GCA_028281465.1 Azospirillaceae bacterium
CACCAATGAACGACCGATCTTCATGCCGACAACCGTGCTATAAATAGGGCACGCCGTCGAAAAGCCACCGTTTCGGTCATGGTGGGTCGGTCGAAAGGCCGGTGTGGGACTAGAGCAGATCCCGGGCAGATTGAGCCCGTCTGCCCCGGCGGCTTTCTGACAAACAAGAAAAGCGAGAGCGAGTTCTGCGAACCCATGTGAGCGGAAAACGCTCCAGTCCCCATAGGTCGGGCTTTGGACAGCCTTCACTTATATTCTCGGCGGTCGCGCCGACCCGAACACGCGATCATTCTGTTGACCAAGGTGTCGAGGCCGCTCGGGAGACCATTGTGACCATCGGCCAGTAGAGAGACCAAGAGGGCGGGGCACGGCCCGCGGAGGTCGGTCCGTAGGACCCAACACCACGCGCACCGCAGCCCAACCAGGACGTCTCGACTTACTCGAACAGCTCCGACTGGAAGCGCATTGGCGGCAACGCCTCCACCACTTCGAACGGCATGGTATGGCGGAAGGTGCGGCCGTACCGATCTGTGGTGACGGCTTCAAGGATGTGCACGCCGGCCGACAGATCAGCCGGCAGGTCCGCACGCCACAGATGGTTCGACCGGCTGGTCAACATCCAAGCCTGTAATGGGCCGGGCACGCCGGTCCATTCCACACCCTTCCAGGTGGTGAAGCCGGCGGTGTCATCGCCGCCACGGTCGCTGCGGAAGGCGATGCGGCCGTTGGTCGACTGCCTGGCCAGAGCGAGCGGATCGGCATACTCGACTCCACGCAGCACCGCTTCACCCTCGCCCGCTTGGGTGCGCGCGGCCTCGATGGCCGGTCGACCGTTGATCGACACCGAGACCACACTTTCCTTGGAGCCGTTCCAGACATTGACGGCGACCCAGGTGCCATCCTGCAAGTCGGTGCGGGTCACCATATTCATGTCGCCCAGATCGTTGATGGTGACTGGCGGCAGAATGTCCGACGGAATGTCGTAAATGTCGACATAGGCAAACAGGTCTTTCGCCCAGTCGCGGAACCGCGGCGTGTTGAACGAGACGTGCATCTGCTCATCTTCGCGGCCGCCGAACGTCATGTAGGTGTCGACGTAGTCCGAACCATCAAAGGTGATCACGTAGTAGCCACGCGGCGAACCCAGGCGCTGGGTGGCATGCGGCACGCCGGCATCGTTCAGGTCGCCGGCCCACCACGAGCCTGAGACGGCCCCGGTGACGATTTGGTGGAACGGCACCGGACCGGTGCCCGTGTTCTCGGCCCAACCTTCGAAGGACTCACCCGGTACGATCTGTTCGGTGGTGTGTGTATGTCCGCTGAGACCAAGGGCCGGGCGCTCCCCGATAATCTCGTACAGCTCTGCCAGGTTGTCGACCTGGTGCTTCTGCGCCGTGGCGTCGGTATAGGTAACGAACGGGATGTGTGCGTTGAGAACGATCAGCCTGTCCTCCGGCACATGAGCCAAATCGTTGCGCAGCCAGTCGATCTGGCGTTGGTGGATCACACCATTGTAGGTCGGAGTTTTGGAGAGGTCACAGAAGGCGTGATCGTCGACACCGTTGCACGGATAGCGCACATCGTCGAGCACGACGAAATGCACATCGCCAATATCGTACGAATAGTACTCCGGCCCGAATTCGCGACGGAACGTGTCGAACGAATGCCGGTCGGTTTCCGCGTCGAAGTCCAGGTCATGGTTACCCGGAACATAATACTGCGGCACGCCACCGACCGAAACGATCTTCTTGAAACGCGGATACAGCGACAGGTCGTCGCCCATCACGTCACCTTCAAAAATCAAGCATTCCGTCGCCGCGTTGTCCCGACTTGCCAGCAACCGACCAACCGTCTCGCGCACGAAGGAAACTTCCTGGTTGGTATAGGGCTGGGTGTCACCAAACACCAAACACTCGAATTGCGCGCCGGTGTCGTCCTCGATCAGCGGGAAGTTGATGGCCTGCGGCAGCGGGCCGGTCGGTTCGATGCCGCCGAAACGCAGCGGCGGCGAGCCGGCAACCTTGTGCACATAGGCAAATTGCGGCACCATGTCCGCATTCACCGGCACAGCATAACCGGTGGGCTTGGTGACGAACACGTTCATGTCGTCGTAAGCCGGCAAGGCGTAGGCACCGGTGTCGTCAGTGACGACAACCTGAAGACCGTTCGAAACCAGGACGTCGGCGACGCCGGTTTCATCCTGGTCGAACACGCTATTGCGGTTGGCATCCAGAAACACCGTACCCCGGGCCATGTCGGAAGTCGCCTCGCCGTGCACGACATGGACGGTCCCCTGGTAGCTGGCATCCTTGGCCATGACCACCGTCGGAACGGCGACACAGCCAGCCAGCAGCAGCACATTGACGGTTCGTATCATCGCTGCACATCTCGATTTCGGATCGGAAGACGGCAAACTTAGCGCGGTCGTATGACAGATCAGTGTGCCTTGAATGACCATTTCTGGTCTAAGGATATGTCACGATTGGCGCTCATTTGGCTCGACTCTGCTCGCATCTCGACTGATCTCGATGGCACCATGGTGACACAGCAGCGTGATCCGCCATCTGCAACTCATGATTGCAAACGCTGCAAACAACGCTACCGGCGTTCCGTTGGAATGTCGACCCCCAGTGCCGTCAGCTTTGTCTCCACTTCAGAGATGCGGTCGGTGATGGCGCGCCGCTGACTACGCAAGGTAGCAAGCTGCTGCAACAACACGTCCGTTCCGGTGGTTTGGATAACCGCGGCCGGTGCGACAGCGTTTCGCAACTCCCTGCGGAAGCGCTGGATGGCGCGACGGGTTACGTCGGGACGGATGAGCTGGCGTTCACGGGCTGCCGCGATCTCCGCCTCGGTCAGTTGGGCGAGTTGATACACCGTGGAGTAGTCCCGCGGCAACTCGTCCTGTGCAATGGTTCCACGGTCAACGAATTCGGCCGCGCGTCGCAATTGGTATGCGACGTGGCGGCCGAACGGCAGTTCATGTTCCAGGAGAGCACCGTAGTCACCGTCGTCGAGACGTGTCCGGGCTTCGAGCAGGTAGCGACCAATCTGCAGGAAGCTCTTCTGCGCCTGGTCCCACAACCGTTTGATTTCTCGGGCATAATCCTGACGAGTGGCTAGAGCCACGGGCACTTCGGTAATGCGACTGAGTTCACCGCCTGCGAAGCCATGCCCACGGCTCGATGGGGTCGGGGCTCCGCTTCGACGGATTGCAGCCAGGCTGGGCACTTTTGGTTTGCTTGTGGTGGGATTGGCCATGGGCATCCTCGAGGTCCAATCAGGCAACGCGGGCGGATCGGTTTACAGCCAGGTCGCGACCGGTGATATCCTGCACGATGACTTGCGGCAGACGCATGCGCTGGCGAATGTGGTTCCACAAGATCTGGAATTCCTCTGCCGCAGGATGCTTCGGAATCTCCAGAACACCGAACCCATTGGCGGCCGCACGGTGTACGTCTTCGCGTTGCGTCAACTCGATGGGACAAACCGGACCATAGCCGCTCAGATACAGTTTGGCTTCGCTGATCGACCGGCCACGCCGCAAACACTTGTTCAGCACGAATTCGCCGGTGACACCGCATTGGATCACCACATCCATCCAATGAACGGCGGGTTCCATGTCGTCCACAGTTGGCTGGGTTGGGATCAACACGTGGTCACTCTTAAGCAATAGAGCTTTGACGGCCTCGGGCCACATATAGATCGACGGTGGCGTATCAATCACCAGAAGATCGTGCTGGCCGATTTCTTCCAACCATGTTGGAGACTCTTCGATGGCGAAGACATAATGCGGGATATCGGTAACGATGTCGGTTGGCCGCCGGTGCCACCAGTTGGATAGGGTACCCTGCGGATCGAGATCGATCGATGCGACGTTCACACCATCAAGGGCAGCCGCAACCGTGATGTTGCGACTGATCGTGGTTTTGCCGCTGCCGCCCTTTGGCGAACACAGAATGAGAGTCTTCATGCAGCACCCCGTTTTCGGAGCCATGGGCTCTGTGTTGAACCGGTTCAACACCGGTGCGATGGCGAGAGTCTACGCTCGCCCGAAGTCGGTGCGCAAGGCGAGTGTGCGCCAGGATCAAATCCTCACGCCCTCAATTTCATTTCGATTCTGAAATAAAGCCCGATAAACCGTCGGATTGTCTTCGCCACCTGAGTTGGCCCATCAAGGCAACCGCGTTGAACCGGTTCAACACCCGCGCTCCCAGATGTCGCGTGACCCGTCTTAGCGAATCAATGCCTTGACCAACCAGCAAACTGCTGCCAAAATACTTGGTTTGCCTTTCACGCAACACGCGGCGCGTCAGGAACTAGCCCCATATACACTGCCGGCCAGTGTGCCCTGCGCCCACACCGCGCCGCATGGGCGCCCCGTCGATGCGGCGGCGGCGGGGCCATGGTTGACCGCAAACACGACCGCATCCTCGGGGTGCAACGGTGTCACCTCGGCCCGACCCGCCACAAATGCTGGCGGCAGGCCAAGGTGCCGACAACACGTCGTGGCCAACCCCGCGACACCGTTGCACCCCTCCGGCAAAAACAATCTCGGGGTATTGGCATCCCGTCTCATCCACAGCACCGCATCAGCCATCCCATTGCCACCATTCCGTTCGTCAACATGCCTGCGACTTTCTCGAATGGCACCGCTTACAGGCCCGAAAGCCCGCAGCCTCCGCCGCCGGTCCATCGACAAACAACACCACGTTGCGCCGCAACGGTCGTGGCGACGGACAGCCTGGCCGACAATACACACCGGTGGTTCGGACGGCGTAGACAAACCGTCCTTCCCAGGACCGATCCCGCGTCGCCACGGCCGTCCAATATTCATCAACCAGCACCACCGCAGTCATCGTGTCACTCCCAAACCCCACAGCCATCGCCGTATCAAACGACACCCGATCCAGTCATCGGCCGCGGCTTGACCCAATCAGCCAAGGCCATCCCAATCCATTGCTCGGCAGCCACGCCCTCCCCAGAACCGAAACACCCATCAACACCGCGTTCCGCGGGATCAGGACTGTGGCCAGCATCCCATTGGTCGCCGCGGCGCTTGCCCGCAGGCGGAAAGACGCCGGGTAACCCCCTGTTGTCGAAACCACACCGAGACCCTCCATGGCGCCGCAGATATCCCAACCCCGCATGGTGCGGGTCCGGGGATTGATCGATGACCGGCACAATCGGCAACAGCACCGAGGTCCACACGGTCACCTGCCCGGTCGCCGCCGCCAATGATGAAACGCCAAGCCGACGAAATCGGCGGCCGGAAACGCCTGCCATGGCGTAGGACAAGACAGCGGCCAGACACGCAGCCTCCTTCGTCCTTTCCGTGCCGAGTTCCCGCCAGACATCGGCGCCGACCAATCCCAGTATCACCGCATCGAACCGCCCCGCCGTCAGCGACTCATCCCGCATCAAAACCGATGACGCCACGCCCGCGAACACCCGCAGTATGCCGCACGACACCAGCATGCGCTGCCCGTTCACCGCCAGCACGCAGACCCAATCACCCCACCCCGGACCACCCGGCCCACCACGATGGTCACGGTCCGGAGCTCCCGCACCGCGACAGCACGCAGCGAAAGTCATTCCCCCCCCACAGCAGCGACAGCCTAGCCACCCTGGCCCATTCCACGGCACCCATGACGGCACAGGACGTCGCCGCATTGCACATCTGGCCATCCGGCAGATAAACGCACTCCAGCCGCCGTCTTGTGCCACCGGCGCCGTACGATCGCAGCCCGGTTCTTGCGTCAACGCCGTGCGCGCAAGATCATCCGGCCACCTCCCTCCACTGGTATGGCTCGGTTCGCTCCCTGTGCCACCGCGGAGGAAGACGCGGCAGGAGCGCTGTCGAGTCCAACAGGCCAAAACACCGTCTCCATCCGAGGGGGGCGAGGGTGGTCGCACAGCAGCCAAACGACGGCGTGACGGCTGCGGCAAGTGTCGATTATCGGGCGGGCGGTACACCTCTCACCCCGTGATCGCTCCTGGAAGGCAGGAGGCTCGAGCTTGTCGCTCGTTTCGGGCCCAAGTTTCTGACAATTTGAAAGAACTCCGCATAGTCTTCAGAGCAGAGACCTCCACAGACCCTGGTCCCCCTTGCGGTGATCGGCGGGCAGGACACCAGTCCACCCCTAAAAAGCCGGTCCAAAACCCAATCATTAGACCGAGCCTCGGTGTGCGCGACCGATCCACACACGCTGAAAAACCGTCCCGCTGGGGGCCAACGTCCAACGTCCGGATCATACCAACGGCCCGAAACAATGACCGGTCCCCGGGCCGCCCTGTTTCGGAGCGCCGGCATCCTTGCCGGCTGGACCGCCGGCGTCCAGCCGGCCCGGACCACGCCCAGCAGCCGGCCGCCAAGATGGCAGCGGTCCAGCCGGCACGGA
>JANQJV010000143.1 GCA_028281465.1 Azospirillaceae bacterium
TCGTGTGCACGCCGGTGCGGGTGCCGCCGTCGGATGGCCACAGCGCCGCGGACGGCGGCCGGTGTCCGGTTTTCCCGCCGCCGTGCCGGGTTGACGGGCTGGGCCGACGAGGCGTCGGCGCTCCGGGATGTGGCCACGGCCCGCCCAGAGGTTCATCCTCTGCAGGACGGTGAGACCTAGGGTGTAAATGCAGCAGGTTCAGGTCAAAGGACACGGTTCGATCGATATGCAGTCCTGCGATCTAAGACCAACGGCCCGAAACACTGACCAGTCCTCGGGCCGCCCTGTTTCGGAGCGCCGGCAGGGATGCCGGCGCTCCTCGTTCAGCGCCGAAACCGAACGTGTCATCAATGCGGGCCAAGGGTATAAGACTTTTTTTGAAAATCAGATGGTTATGGGAAAACCGGGGGGTGTTGAGATGGGGCGCCGCTTTGTTTGAACGGCAGGATGCACGCTGCGCATCTTGCCCAGTCGATGGTCATCCGAACGCCCAGTAAAGCGCTCCCGCGATCGCAGCGACCAGGGCCAACAGGCTCCATTTGCCGAAACGGCCGCGGCTTCCGCCGCCGCCATAGGCGGCCCGAACCGTGTCCGGATCGAGCCGCAGGCCGCCGGCTGAGAGTGCGGTTAGGGTCCGTTCCACGCCACGCACCACGTCTGGCAGGCGGCGCACGGCGGCAGCGTAGCTCTCCACCTCCTCGATCAGGCGCGCTTCCGGGCCGCGGTTCTCGCGCATCCATTCTTCGATCAGCGGCCGCGCCAGCTCCCACATGTTGATGTTCGGATTGAGCAGACGGCCAACGCCCTCTGCCATGAGCATGCTTTTCTGTAGCAGCAACAGTTGCGGCTGCGTTTCCATGTCGAACTCTTCGGTCACGGCGAACAACTGACCAAGCAAACGGCCGACCGAGATCTCGTTCAACGGTTTGTTCAGCAAAGGCTCGCCCAGGGCCCGGGCGGCTTGGGCGAACATCTCCAGCGATTGGTGCGCTGGCACATACCCGGCCTGGAAGTGCACCTTGGCGACCCGCCGGTAGTCACCGGTCAGGAATCCCACCAGCATGTCCGCCAGGAAGTAACGCGTTGTCCGGTCGAGCCGGCCCATGATGCCGAAATCGACGGCACAGATCGACCCGTCCTGCAAGACAAACAGGTTTCCGGCGTGCAGGTCGGCATGAAAGTAGCCGTCGCGGAACACCTGGTTGAAGAAGGTTCGGGAGGCGATGGTGACGATGGCGTTCAGATCGTAGCCGTCCGCCTGCAAACGCTCCAATTCCGACACCTTGATGCCGCGGATGCGTTCCAGGGTCAGCACGCGCCGGGCCGTGCGGTTCCAGTCCACCTTCGGAACGTTGAAGGTCGTGTCGTCTTTGAAGTTATCGCGCAGTTCCGAGGCCGCCGCCGCCTCCATGCGCAGGTCCATCTCCAGCCGTGTGGTGCGTTCGAACATCTCCACGACGTCGAGCGGCTTGAGACGGCGTAGGCTCGGCTGTAACCACAGCGCCAGCTCGGCTAGCCAATAGAACAGGTTAATGTCGCGCCGGAACGCGTACTCCACGCCCGGGCGCAGCACCTTGACCGCGACCTCGTCGCCACCCGTGGTCACGCCGAAATGCACTTGGGCGATCGACGCCGCCGCGACCGCCTCGTCGTCGAAGCTGCGGAACAGAGCTTCGACCGGCCGCCCCAATTGCTGTTCGATGATACGATGCACCTTAGTGCCGGGGAACGGCGGCAGCCGGTCCTGCAAATCGGACAGGTCCATGGCGATCTCTTCGCCGACTAGATCCGACCGGGTTGACAACAACTGGCCGAGTTTGACGAAGGTTGGTCCGAGTTCGGTCAGCGCTGCAGCCAGCCGCTGACCGTAGCGCACCGGGCGATCGCGCCGGGCCCACACCCGGACAAGGCGGGCGAGCCAGGCCGCCCCTTGGTCGACGTCGCCGACCAACAATGCGTCATGCCGGGCCAACGTCCAAACGATCGCGGCCAGTCGCCACAGATTGCGGGCGGTTCGGATCATCCCTCATGCGCTTTGCGGCGACGGGCGAAAGCGGCCGGCGTCACATCCGCCAACCGGAGTGGATGGCGGCAATGCCGCCCGAAAGATTAGTGTAGCGCACATGGCGAAAACCGGCAGCTTCGATGCGGGCGGCCAAGCTTGCCTGGTCGGGAAAGCGCCGGATGCTCTCGGCCAGATATCGGTAGGAGTCGGCATCGCCGGCAACCATCCGTCCGAGCCAGGGCAGGACGGTAAACGAATAAGCGTCATACATCTTGGCCAAGCCGGGGACCGCAACGTGGCTGAACTCCAGGCAGAAGAAGCGGCCGCCCGGCTTTAGCACGCGGTGCGCTTCCGCCAGGGCGCGATCGATGTGCGTGACGTTCCGCAGGCCGAAACCGATAGAGTAAACGTCCACGGACCGAGAGGCCATCGGCAAGGCTTCGGCGTCGCCGACGATCCAACGGATGCCGGCCAGCAGGCCACGGTCGACAGCGCGGTCACGGCCCACCCGCACCATGGATTCGGTGAGGTCGCACAAGATGACGGGGCCGCCGCCACGCCGACGGAAACCGAAGGCGATGTCGCCGGTCCCGCCTGCAACATCGAGCAAACACTGTCGAGCATTTGGGCTGATGCGGTCCAGCAGCACCGATTTCCACCACCGGTGGATGCCGGCCGACATCAGATCGTTCATCAGGTCATAACGGCCGGCAACGGTGTCGAAGACGGACCGCACTAAGCCGCTCTTCTGCGTCGGATCGATGGGGCGGTAGCCGAACCAACCACCTTCGGTGCCGGTCTCCGGGGGGGCACCGGGGCCGGCAGCATGGGCATGGGTCTGATCTTTCATGATGGCGACCATAGCTTGCCCATGATGCACTTGCCAACACGCCGGACAGCCGGCAGCCGGCGGTGGTTCGACGCTGTGGCGGGCGACCGCTCAGTCGCCGCTGGCCATCCCTTCCCGCCGCGGGTCGGCACCGCCAACCAGCCCCCCTGGCGTGATGCGGATGCCGTGCAGTCCGCTGGTCAGAGCGCGCACCCGGACCGTGTGCCCGAGCGCCTCCAAGGTCGTCTGCAGGTCGGCCAGCGGCGTGCCCGCTTCCAGATCCGTGGTTCCGTTGCGGTTGATCACGTGCGGCAGGTCGATGGCGTCCTGGATGTCCATGTTCCAATCGAGCACGGCCACCAGGGTGCGCGTCACGTAGCCGATGATTCGGCTGCCGCCGGGCGATCCCACCGCCAGAACTGGCTGCTCCGCAGCGTCGAGCACGATGGTGGGCGACATGGAAGACCGCGGCCGTTTGCCTGGTTCCACACGGTTGGCCACCGGCTTGCCGTCCCGCTCCGGCCGGAACGAGAAGTCGGTCAGCTCATTGTTGAGGAGAAAACCGCCGACCATGAGGCGCGCGCCGAAGCGGCTTTCGATGGTGGTGGTGATCGACACCACGTTGCCATCGACGTCGACAATGCTGAAGTGGCTGGTTGACGGTAGTTCTAGCGACTCGTCCGGGGCTCGCTGCCGGGTCTCGTTCCAGGGCGGTGTTCCCGCTGGCACCGGTGTCGGCAGGGCGGATGTGGTGTCGATCAGGCCGGCACGGCCGGCGATGTACAGCGGATCCACCAGCCCCTGAACAGGGATGTCGACGAAATCGCTGTCCGCCATGTATAGGCCGCGATCCGCGAACGCGATCTTGCCGACTTCGGCCAGCAGATGCACGGTGCCAAGCGCATTGGGCACCATGCCGCCGAGGTCGAAGCCGCTCAGCAGACCCAACATCTGACCCACCGTGAGGGCACCGGAACTTGGTGGTCCCATGCCGCAGACCTGGTAGGCGCGGTAGGCAACACAGACCGGTGGACGTTCCTTGACCGCGTAGGCCGACAGATCTTCGGTGGTCAGAAGGCCCGGATTGGTTGGGTGGGATTGCACCGCGTCGACCACGGCCGCCCCGATGGCCCCTTCATAGAACGGCGCGCTGCCATGCGCGCCGATTTGGCGCAGGGTGTCGGCAAAGACAGGGTTCACGAGCCGGCTGCCGACCGGCCGCGGTGCGCCGTCCTCGGTGTAGAAATGCGCCCGCGCCGTGGGGTCCTTGCCGAGTCGATCCAGATCCGCCGCGAGGGCGTCATGCAGGCGCTGTCCGACTAAGAAACCCTCATCGGCCAGGGTGATCGCCGGCGCCACCAGGTCCGCCCAGGCGAGGTGTCCCCAGCGCCGGTGGGCGACTTCCAGGAGCCTGAGTGTGCCTGGTGTGCCGACCGACCGGCCGCCGATCACGGCGTCGAAAAAGCGCAGTGGCTCGCCGGCGTCGTCCAAGAACAGGGCCGGTGTCGCAGCCATCGGGGCGGTCTCACGACCGTCCAGAGTCGTCAGAGCGGCTTCGTCCGCGTCGTAATACACGAGGAACGCGCCCCCGCCGATGCCGGACGATTGCGGTTCCACCAAGTTGAGCGTCAATTGCACCGTCACCATGGCATCGATGGCCGAGCCGCCCTGGCGCAGAATCGCGAGACCGGCCTCCGTGGCCAGCGGGTGCGCGGCGGCAACCATGAACCGCTCCGCTCGAACCGACTCTCCAGCGTGCGCCACGTCGCGGGCCGCCAACCCGGCGATCCCGGTGGCGCAGAGGGTGGCAGCCAGCACGGTGGCTCGACCGAGCATGACACTTGGATGAAGTCTGACCATCTTCTGCGTTCCCCTCCCTGTGTTTGGAATACCGGTCATGGTACAACTGGCGGTGTGCCGGTGGGGGCGGAAAACCAGCCGACGACATGCGGGTCATGATCCCCACGTCCCAGTGCGGCGTATCAAGGGGACTGAGTTCGCGAGGTTGGAGTCAGCATGGCCAAAGGCGTTCGACGGTTTGCACGGCTGCTGGGAATGGGCCTGGTGGTCGGCGGCCTCGGTGGTTGCGCACTGCTCACTGACCTTCCGGAACCCAGCGGGCTGGATCAGCGACTCGCCACATTGCCGACGCACAATCTGCCCCTCGAGCAGGCGGTCACGATCCATTGGAACGAGCGTAAGGTGCCGTTCATCGAAGCGGCCAGTGACACGGATGCCGCCTTTTCCCTCGGTCTGGTGCACGCCCACCTGCGCCTGGGGCAGATGGAGGTGCTGCGTCGCATCTCCCAGGGCCGGCTCGCCGAGATGGGCGGACCAATTGCCACCGATATCGACCGTGCATTGCGGGTTCTTGACTATGGCAAGGTGGCGCCGGCGGTTGTTGCCGCCATGCCAGCCGACGAGCGCGCCTGGCTCGATGCTTTCGTCGCCGGCGTCAACCACTATCAGCGCACCACATCCACCTTGCCGCATGAATTCGCATTCCTCGGCCTCGATCCCGAACCGTGGCGGCCGGAGGATGTGGTTACCCTGGGCCGGCTCGCCTCCACCGATGTGACGTGGCTCGTATGGTTCCGCTTGATGGGTTTGCGCGACCGGCCCGACTGGCCGCAGCTCTGGCGGCGGGCCATTGAGGCCGGGACCTCCTCGGCGCCGAGCTTCGCCCAGGCTGCCACCGAGGACGTGGCAGCCCTGGAAAGCGTGCTCTCCGGCACCAGCCGCATTGGGAGCAACTCCATTGCCGTGGCCGGGTCGCGCACGGCAAGCGGGGCGGCCCTGATGGCGAACGATCCGCATCTCGGGCTGTCCCTGCCCAACTTGTGGCTGATTGTTGGCGTGAAGTCGCCATCCTACCATATGTTGGGATTGATGGTGCCAGGTTTGCCGTTTGTTGCGGTTGGACGCAACCGGGACATAGCCTGGGGCGGCACCAACATGCGCGCGGCCAGCAGCGACCTGTACGACGTGTCGGCGCTTCCGGCGCACCAGATGACCACGCGCCGCGAAACGATCGACGTACGCTGGTGGTTTGATACCGACGTGTCGGTGCGGGAAACCGCTTACGGTCCTGTGATCTCCGATGCGCCGCAGGTGGTAACACGGGACGGCGAGGTTTGGGCCCTACGCTGGATCGGCCATCGCCCGAGCGACGAACTGACCGCCATGCTACACGTCAATCGGGCCGCCGGCTGGCACGACTTCACGGACGCCCTCGCCGGGTTTGCCGTTTCACCGCAGAATTTCTTGTATGCCGACGTGCACGGCAACATCGGCCAGGTGACGGCGACACACCTGCCGCGTCGGCCCAAGCGGTTGCCCGACGATATCGTCGTTCCTTTGGAGAGTGGTGCCGCCTGGGACGACATTCTGACGTCACGGGACTTGCCCCAGGCCTTCAACCCCGAGACCGGGTTCCTTGTCTCGGCCAACAATCGCGGCTCCGACGATGCACCGGTGCCGATCGGATACTTCTTCTCGTCCAACGACCGGGTCACGCGTATGCAGGCGATGCTGTCTGGCACTGGTCCGGTGACACCGGAGGACCTTGCAGCGCTGCAGCGCGACACATACCAGGCGTCTTCGGTCGCCCTGCGCGATGCCCTGCTCGCCCGCTGGGACGGGATCGCGGCGACGCAGCCTGCCTTGGCCCGGCCCGTGGCCGACGCCCTGACGCTATTGCGTGGGTGGGACGGGCGATACGAACCGGATTCGGCTGGAGCGCTTGCCTTCGAAGCGATGATGGTCGGGTTCGTCGACGTTGTCTACGACGAGGACGAATGGCGCTCGCTGTCCGTGGTCGGCCGGCCGTACACGCTGCTGATCGACGACCTCCCGGGTATTCCGGACTCTGTGTTGCGTGATGCCATGGCTGTCGGTCTGGCCGGCGCCGTCGAGGTGATGGCCGAATTCGGCACTTGGGGCAGCATGCACCGGCTTTCGGTCAACCACGTGCTCGGGCTGATTCCGGTGATCGGCGGGCGCTACACCTTTGCGGACCTTCCCACCGGCGGCAGTCGCGAGACCCTCTGGAAGACCGGCCACACCCTGACTGCCGAGCGTCATCTGGTCCGCTTCGGCGCCAACGCCCGGCATATCTCTGACCTATCCGATCTGGATGCCAATTGGTTCGTCCTCATGGGCGGTCAGGACGGCTGGTTCAACAGCGCCACGTTCCGCGATCAGATCGACCTCTGGCAGCAAGGCGACTATGTCCGCGTGCCCATGCGCCTGGAGAGCATTCGGGCCCGCTTTGGCCGCCGGACGGTCTTGACTCCCGGTCGGGACCTGGCCGGCCTCGGCCCGCGCTGACCGAGCACCGTCGCCGGCCCCATCGTACGTCGTCTTCGGGAGTGCGCGCCATGGTTGATGCCACGCCGTACCTGCGTCTGTACGCGCAGCGCCGCCGGGCTGCCCTGGTCCGGCAAGACGCGGCGGTGGCGCAGGCCCACCAGTTGCGTCGTTTGGTGCGCTTGGCCCGACATACGCGTTTCGGGCGGGACCATGACTTTGGCGGCATCGAAGACGTGCCTAGCTTCCAAGCGCGGGTCCCGCTGCGTCGTTACGACGACTTCTGGCGCGAGTACTGGCAGCCGGCGTTCCCAAACCTGGTGGATGTGACCTGGCCAGGGCGTGTGCCGTTCTTCGCCCTGTCGTCTGGAACCAGCAGCGGCACCACCAAATACATTCCGTGCACCGCGGCCATGAACCGGGCCAATACGCGCGCCGGCCTCGATCTCCTGTCGCATCACCTGGCGCACCGACCGTCCAGTCGGGCGTTTGGGGCCAAGATGCTTATGCTTGGCGGTAGCACGGCCCTGACTGAGGAGGCGCCGGGCGTGTTCAGCGGTGACCTGAGTGGCATCGCGGTGGCGCGGCTGCCGTGGTGGGCGCGCCGGTTTGCCTTTCCGCCGCTGGAGGTGGCGCTGTTGACCGACTGGGAAGACAAGGTCGGCCGCATCGCAGCTCTGGCCGCGCATGGCGACATCCGCGTCATCACCGGCACGCCGAGTTGGCTGCTCATTCTGTTCCGCGAGCAGGCGCGGCTGTTAGGGCGGGCGGATGCGACGGCGGCCGAGCTTTATCCGAACCTGGACTTGCTGGTGCACGGGGGGGTTAATTTCGCCCCTTACCGGGCCGGATTCGAGGCGTTCTTGGCCGGTTCGCACGCCGAACTGCGTGAGGTCTATCCGGCCAGTGAGGGGTTCATCGCCCTGCAGGACGAAACCCCGGCGGATGGGCTGCGGCTCATGGTCGACAACGGCCTGTTCTTCGAATTCATCCCGGTGGATCAGCTCCACCGCGCGGAGCCCGATCGGCGTTGGCTCGGCACCGCACAACTTGGCACGAACTACGCCATCATTGTGTCCAGTTGTGCCGGACTCTGGAGTTACGTCATGGGCGACACGGTCCGTCTTGTCTCCCTCGATCCGCCGCGCCTCCTGATCACTGGACGGACCAGCTACACCCTGTCTGCCTTCGGCGAGCATCTGATCGGGGAGGAGATCGAGGCTGCCGTCGCGTCGGCAGCGGCGATGCTCGGCCTGGCCGTCACCGACTATTCGGTGGGTGCCGTTCTGTCCGACGATGATCCGGGCGGCCGCGGCGGGCATGTGTTCGTCATGGAGTTCGACGGTACGGTCTCGGCCGAGGTGGCACAGCACTGCGCCCGGTTGCTCGATGCCGACCTGGCCCGGCGCAACGACGATTATCGGACGCATCGGGCCGGTGATTACGGCATGGCTCCGCCCCGGGTCGTGGCTGTGTCTCCGGGTGGCTTTGCCCAATGGATGAAGCGGCGCGGCAAGCTGGGCGGCCAGAACAAGGTGCCGCGTATCATCAACGACGACGGATTGTTTGCCGACCTCCGGCGGTTCGTTGGTGATTTGCGGTAGCTCAACGCTGGTTCCCCGGCCCGTGTGGCATGAGATGGACGTGGCTTTCCGGCCACGCCGTCCGGCGCGATGGCAGGCCGGCCTCAGGGTTGCAGTTGACAATCATTCTCAATACGCGTAGACAGGGCTTCGGCGAAGGTGGGGAGCCGACCATGATCACGTGTCTATGTAAGGCGATGCGGGATGGGGACGTGCGGCGGGCGTTGCACGCTGGGGTCACGACGGTCTCCGGTGTGTATCGGCACTATGGTCACACGCCGCAGTGCGGGAAATGCGTCCCCTACGTCTTGCGCATCCTGCGTGAACATCAGCGTGTCCATCACCACAATCCCGCCGCGCTTGTGGATGCGGCGGATTGACGACCATCCCGGGCCTGTCATGCGATCAATCGATCCGGCGACAGGGCGCTGGCGCCAATGCCATTGGCTGATAAATCGTCCGGGATGCGAGACCCTGTGAGGATCGCCGCTGCAGTACGGGCAAGCGCCGGGGCCGTCTGGATGCCGTAACCACCTTGGCCGGCCAGCCAGAAGAAGCCGTGGCTGCGCGGATCGAACCCGGCGACCGGGTCGCCGTGGCGGAAGAAGCTGCGCAGTCCAGCCCAGCGATGCGCGATCCGCCGTACACGCAACCGCGTCGCCGCCTCGATGCGGTCGACGGCGATGGCCACGTCCAAATCTTCGGGCTGGACGTCGCACGGTGCCATGGGTGTGGCATCCGCCGGTGAGGCCAACAACCGTCCAGCCTCCGGTTTAAAGTAAAATTCCTCGTCGGCATCGACGATCATCGGCCATTGGCTCATTTCGGACAGCAGGCACGGGTCATCCACCTCCGGGTCGAACACCAGCGCCGTGCGTCGGCGTGGCGCCAGGCCAAGCCGGCTCAGACCAACCAAGTCCGCGACCTCGTCAGCCCAGGCACCGGCGGCATTCACCACGATGCCGGCGGCAAAATGGTTGGTGCGGGTCGTGACCCGCCACCCCGACCCTTCCCGAGTCAGACCGGTCACCGCGCCGTTCGTCACCACCCGTCCACCCCTCTGGCGTAGCCCGCGCATATAGGCGCCGTGCAGGCCGTGCACATCCAGATCGCTGGCATCGGGTTCTGCCACCGCACCGGCCAGGCGATCCGCACGCAGCACCGGAACCCGGGCGACCGCTTCCGCAACGCCGAGACGTGCCACCGAGTCCACCCACCGGCGCCCGGCCTCGTAAAGTTGGTCCAATCGGGACTGCTGGTCAGGTCGGCCAACGAATAAAACGCCGCGTGGCGTCAATACGGCGTGGTCTGCCAAGCCATTGGCTCTAGACAAGAAGAAATCCGCACTACCGATCGATAGGGCGCGCACCAGGCGGGGGCCATAGGTTTGCGAGTAGAGGGCGGCCGACCGTCCGGTGGCATGGTAGGCGGGTTGGCTTTCCCGTTCCAGTACCAGGACGCGGCCGTGCGTGGCCAGTTCATACGCCAATGACACTCCGGCCATGCCGGCGCCAATGACCAAGAAATCGATGACGGGGGATGTGTTCATGGGTTTGGCCGGGGTTGGAGGGCGAGTCGTTTGTGAGTGTGACACGGGCTGGACCAAGGGGGCTGGACCAAGGGGGGCTGGACACGCCAAGGTCTGGGATGATCGCCACGCCGATGTGGGTTTGGTCCTGGGTTCGGCGACGAGAGACCTGGCGGGCGTGCAGGCATGCCGTTGCGCTGGGGCGGTGTGCGCCCTATGTTCGCGCTCGAACCTGGTCCGGGACAGTCATGACCGATCTCTCGCACATTCGCAATTTCGCCATTATCGCGCACATCGACCACGGCAAGTCCACCTTGGCGGACCGGCTGATCCAGCTTTGCGGTGGCCTGGAAGCACGCGAGATGCGTGACCAGTTGCTCGACAGCATGGACATCGAGCGGGAGCGCGGCATCACCATTAAAGCGCAAACCGTGCGCCTGTGGTATGACGCCGAGGATGGCCGGCGCCACCAGCTCAACCTCATGGACACCCCCGGCCATGTGGACTTTGCCTACGAGGTCAGTCGGTCGCTGGCCGCCTGCGAAGGCTCGCTGCTGGTGGTCGACGCCAGCCAGGGCGTGGAGGCGCAGACGCTCGCCAATGTCTACCAAGCACTCGACCATGACCACGAGATCGTCCCGGTGCTCAATAAGATCGACCTGCCGGCCGCCGAACCCGAGCGCATTAAACAACAAATCGAAGACGTCATTGGCTTAGATGCGTCGGATGCCGTGGAGATTTCCGCCAAGACCGGCCTCAACGTCAATGCGCTCCTGGAGGCCATCGTCCGGCGTCTGCCGCCACCCAAGGGCGAGGCCAGTGCGCCGCTCAAGGCCTTGCTGGTGGACAGTTGGTACGACCCCTATCTGGGCGTCATGATCCTGGTGCGCGTGGTCGATGGCACGCTCAAGGTCGGGCAGAAGGTGCGTTTCATGGCCACCGGCTCGGCGCGCGATGTCGATCGGGTCGGCATCTTTTCGCCCAAGCCGGTGCTCATGGGAGAATTGGCGCCCGGAGAAATGGGTTTCATCACCGCCGGCATCAAAGACATCGGCGAGACCAAAGTGGGCGACACCCTGACGGAGGAGAAGCGGCCGGCTGCTGAGCCTTTGGCCGGCTTCAAACCGTCCATCCCCGTGGTGTTCTGTGGCCTGTTCCCAGCCGATGCCGGCGATTTCGAGCGGCTGCGCGACAGCCTGGGCAAGCTGGCTCTGAACGACGCGAGCTTTCATTTCGAAATGGAAACCTCGGCGGCGCTCGGCTTTGGCTTCCGCTGCGGTTTCCTCGGTCTGCTGCACCTGGAGATCATCCAGGAGCGACTCGAGCGGGAATTCGATCTCGACCTGATCACCACCGCGCCATCGGTGGTCTACAAAATCCATATGGCCGACGGTGTTGTGCTGGAGATGCACAATCCGGCCGACTGGCCCGATCCAGTGCGGATCGGTCATGTTGAAGAGCCTTGGATCAAGGCGACGATTCTGCTGCCGGACGAATATCTGGGCGGGATTCTGCAGCTCTGTTCGGAACGGCGCGGCGAGCAGGTGGAACTGACCTACGCCGGCAGCCGCGCCATGCTGGTCTATCGACTGCCACTGAATGAGGTGGTGTTCGACTTCTATGACCGCCTCAAGTCGATCAGCCGTGGCTACGCCAGCTTCGACTACCAGATCGACGATTACCACGAGGGTGACCTGGTGAAGATGGCGATCCTGGTCAATGCCGAACCGGTCGACGCGCTCTCCTGCATCGTGCACCGCAGCCAGGCCGAACGCCGTGGCCGTGCCATGTGCGAGCGCCTGAAGGAGCTGATCCCACGGCAGTTGTTCAAGATCGCCGTGCAAGCCGCGATCGGTGGTCGGGTGATCGCGCGCGAGACCATCTCGGCCCTGCGCAAGGACGTGCTCGCCAAATGCTATGGCGGTGACGTCACGCGCAAGCGCAAGCTCTTGGAAAAGCAGAAAGAAGGCAAGAAGCGCATGCGCCAGTTCGGCCAAGTGGAGATTCCGCAGAGCGCCTTCATCGCTGCGCTGCGCATGGGCGAGGATTGACGCTATCCGTCGTCTGCACAGGGTGGGCGTGTCCAACCCCTGTCAGTTCAACTCCGCGCGCACCTGCTGGCGCAGCACGTCGATGGGTTGGTGTCTGCCCGTGCCGTCGGCATCGAAGTGCCAGAAGGTCCAGCCGTTGCAGGCCGGCAGACCCATCATGGCGGCGGCGACTTGGTGGATCGACCCTTGGTGTCGGCCGAAATGGTTCTCGCCAACAAGGGTGCCGTCGGGCTTGACCCTGGCCCGGGCGACCGCGCCATGGCGACCGTTCGGGCCGGACAGCTCGTCACCCGGTCGGATCAGTCCGCGTTCGATCAGCCAGCCGAACGGGATGCGGGGCGCCTGGCGTTTCGTCTGCAGGCTCAGCACGGTCGGATCTGGTTGTGTTGGTGTGTCGGCCAGCCGGCGGCGTGCCGCTTCAAGGTAGCCGGGATCCCGCTCGATGCCGATCCAGCGGCGGCCCAGTCGCTTGGCGACAGCGCCTGAGGTGCCAGTACCGAAGAACGGATCCAGAACGACGTCGCCCGGTTCGCTTGAGGCGAGAATGACCCGGTACAGCAGCGCTTCGGGTTTCTGCGTCGGGTGCAGTTTACTGCCGTTGTGTTTGAGCCGTTCGGGCCCGGCACAAATCGGCAACAGCCAGTCACTGCGCATCTGCAAGTCGTCGTTGAGCCGCTTCATGGCCTCGTAGTTGAAGCAATACCGCGCCTCTTTGCCTGTCGCCGCCCAGATCAGGATTTCGTGCGCATTTTGAAACCGCGTGCCGCGAAAATTCGGCATTGGATTGGTCTTGCGCCAGATAACGTCATTCAGAATCCAGAATCCCAGGTCCTGTAGGGTCGTGCCAATGCGGAAGATGTTGTGATAGGACCCGATGACCCAAAGCGAACCGTCCGATTTTAGAACGTGGCGTGCCGCCGTCAGCCAAGCGCGGGTGAACGCATCATAGTCGGCGAAACCGTCGAACCGGTCCCACTCGGCTTCGACACCATCCACTCTGGTTTGGTTCGGCCGAAACAATTCGCCGCCTAACTGTAAGTTGTAAGGTGGGTCGGCAAAGATCAAATCGACAGATGCCGCCGGCAACCCGTGCATCAGCGAAATACAATCCCCTTCGAGGATCTGATTGGTTTCCATGGTGACCAGCCGATCATTGGGGACAAACTGCCGCTGCGGCGTGGGAGAAGGTTCTTGTCGTAAACGACTCGCGGGTCAACAGCAGACCGCAGCGCCTGCCACAAATCCGGCATCACAGTGCGACTATTGCCCGTACCGGTGCAAAACTGCAACGATGATGCGGTGTTGCGCCGAGTCGATGGAGTGCGTCCAGGTGTTCGCGTGTACCGTAGCCGGCGTTGCGGTCCCAGCCGTAGCCGGGATAGTCTTGCGCCAGCCTAGCCATCAGGTGATCGCGGGTTACCTTGGCAACGATCGACGCTGCAGCGATCGCTGGCACTGTGCCGTCACCGCCGATGATGGCGCGGGCCGGGCAGGGTAAAGTCGGCACATGTCGGCCATCGACCAGCGCCTGGTCTGGGACAACAGGCAGGGCGGCGACCGCCCGGGCCATGGCCAAGAGGCTGGCCTGGAGGATGTTGATGCGTTCGATTTCCTCCACCGAGGCGACGCCGATACCGACGTGGCAATGATGGGCAATCTGTGGGGCCAACCGCTCGCGCTTGGCGCGGGACAGGCGCTTGCTGTCGGTCACAGCGGCGGCCAGGGGCGCTGGCAAACCGTCGGGTGGCAGGATGACGGCTGCGGCATGCACCGGGCCGGCCAGTGGCCCACGGCCAACCTCATCGATCCCACACAGTCGAGCGTTCCCGAGGTTCCACGCCGCGGGGTCGACGTGGCTGGCATGGTCTCGTCGCGGTCCGATCGTGGGCACTGTCGTTTCAGCCGACACTAGAGTCGGAACGGTGTGGCCGGGTGGTCCGCGATCGGGCGCTGGTGGCTCACCAATCCGCTCTCGGGCAGCCACAGATGCAGCGCCATAGCCGGCGGTTCGAGAGTCCACGCGGCTGATGCGTCCGCTGTCAGATCAAGAGCGACCTGGTGGGCGGTCGCCGGGCAAATGAGGACCACACTGCCGCCCCAGCGAACGATCACGGTTCGGTGCACATGTCCGCACAGGATGCGCTCCACACCGCCGTGCGCGGCAACTAAGTGCGCCGCGATGGCACTGTTGGCACACCCAAACCGATCCATGGGCCCGATGCCGGTATCAATGGGCGGGTGATGCATAAGGATCACCGTCGGTCGATCTGGGGCTTCGCCCAACCGCTTGGCGAGCCAACCGAGACGGGCCGGACAAAGACAGCCACCGGATTGGCCCGGCTCCACAGTGTCCAGAGCGATCAGGCGGACCGGGAAATCGTCCACCGTGTAGTGCAAGAACTCGCACCCGACGGGCAGGTATCCATGATCGAAAAAGGCGGCGCGCAGGTTGTGCCGGTTATCGTGGTTGCCGGGGATGACATAGGCCGGCAGCCGCAACGGTGCGAGAATGTCTCGGAGCGCCTGGTATTCCTCCGGTTTGCCGTCGTTGGTCAGGTCGCCGGTGATGACGACGAAATCGGGCTGTGGTGTGAGCGCGTTCAAGGCGGTCACCGCCGCCGACGCCATCGTGTTCGCGTCGATGCCGCCGACGGCTAAGTGTCCGGCGGCGGTCACGTGCAAATCGGTAATCTGCGCAAAGAGCATGGGGCGGCGTTACTCAACAGGGACGAATGACACAGCGACGAAGAACCGCACCCTACCCGTGCCACCGGACGCCGACAAGCGTTGGACGGGGTGGAGATGGTCGAAACCCGATAGGTCGGCGCAGGACCGATGTGTCCGGCTTTGGTTTGCCTGTGCGCACAATGCATCGGACAATTCGCCGCAGTGAAGAAGAACCCACGATGTATGCGCGCGCTGTGGCGAAGAACTCGTTTCGCGCTTGATTTGCGAATGCGAGAGGCGTATTCGGTGAAAAGCGGCGAATGCGCGCCTAGTTGTATTCCATGTGTGTTGAGATAATTCGTTTTGATTTTGGTGGCGTTTCGGTCTTGCGACGAACCGTGGGCGCCGGTTGGGGCGGAGTTAAATGGATCAGGGAACATCCGAAATGGGTTCTGGACCGCGAACCTTGCCGCGTCTGACCGCCCAGGTGGTGTCCGCCTTTCTCGGCAACCATCCCATCCCGGTGTCGGAAGTGCCTGAGGTCATCCGGAGTGTACACAGCGCCTTCGCTCGATTGGACCAAGGCGGTGCGCCGTCGGCGCAGCAGGCAGAGCCGCCGACACCGGCCGTGCCGATTCGACGTTCGGTCACGCCCGATTACATAGTCTGCCTCGAAGACGGCAAGAAGATGAAGATGCTGAAGCGCCATCTGTGGACGCGCTACGGCATGACTCCAGACGACTATCGCGCCAAGTGGGGTCTACCCAAGGACTATCCGATGGTGGCACCGAGATATGCCCAGGCGCGGGCCGATACAGCGCGCCGTTTGGGGTTGGGGCGGCGGCGCGGGCAGACGACCGAGGACGAGACGGAATAGGCGTTCGGTGGTGGGGCCGGGGGTCATGGTGTAACCGGAGCCTCGGCCAGCCGCACCACCTGGCGCCGTGGTCCCCAATCACCCGGTCCGTCTGCGAACACGCCCGCACAAACAGTGCCGCAGGACAGGCAGCGTCCCCTGGCATCCAGGCGCCATGAAATCGGCTGGTAGCCACGCCGACCGATCACCCGAGTACCGCAGGCATGGCAATAGGTGCTGCCGCGTCCAACGTCCTGCACATTGCCGACATAGACGTGGCGCAGGCCATTGGATTGCGCGATCTGGCGCGCCCGGATCAATGTCGTGTGCGGCGTGCGCGGTTTGTTCAACATCCGATAGTCCGGATGGAACGCCGTGAAATGCATCGGCACATCCGGGCCAAGCCGATCCGCCACCCAGGCGGTCATCTGGTCGAATTCCTGGTCGCTGTCGTTTTCACCCGGAATGACCAGATTGGTGATCTCAACCCAGACCGAGGTTTCTCGCGTGAGGTACTCCAGCGTTTCCAGGACCGGACCAAGCTGGCTATTGGTCACCTGGCGGTAGAAGCGTTCCGTGAACGCCTTGAGGTCGATGTTGGCGGCATTGATGTGGCGGTAGAACTCAGCCCGCGGTTCCGCGCACATGTAGCCGGCACTGACCGCTACGGTGCGGACGCCCACCGCATGGCACGCCGCGGCAATGTCGACGGCATATTCCAGGAAAATGACGGGGTCGTTATAGGTGAAGGCCACACTGGCGCAGCCGTGCCGACGGGCGGCTTGCGCCAGCGCTGTCGGTCCGGCCGCATCGGCGAGCGTGTCTATCTCGCGCGATTTGCTGATGTCCCAGTTCTGGCAGAATTTGCAGTTGAGATTGCAGCCGGCGGTGCCAAAAGAAAGGGTGGCGCTCCCGGGAAGGAAATGGTTGAGCGGCTTTTTTTCGATCGGATCGATGCAGAATCCACTGGAGCGGCCATAGGTGGTTAGGACGATGCCGTCGCCGTCACGGGCCCGGACGAAGCACAAACCCTGCTGCCCATCCGCCAGGCGGCAATGTCGAGGGCACACGTCGCACTGGACCCGACCGTCGTCCAGGCGGTGCCAATACCGGGTCGGAACCGCGTCGGTCATGACCATTCCCGTCCTGCGCATTGGCATCGATACCGCGCCCCTCCCCTTACCGACACCAATGTGCAACGTATCACGCTGGAACCGATACGTGATAGGCTTGACCGTGTCAGTATCTGGATATCGTTGCCACCGCCGCACCGACAGGAGGCTTGCCATGTCACGGGTCCGCCCTCCAAGTGTTGCCGGGATGTTCTATCCAGCCGAGCCATCGGTCTTGGCCACCCAAATCCAGGCGCTGATGGCCGGGGCTGCGACTGAGTCCTATGCCGCCAAGGCGATGATTGCGCCCCATGCCGGCTATCCGTATTCCGGGCCGGTGGCCGCGAGTGCCTATGCGGCCGTGCGCGACCGGGCCGATCGCATTGAGCGGGTGGTTCTGATCGGGCCGGCACATCGCTTTGCCATCGACGGCATCGCGGTGCCGGATGCCAACGGATTGGCCACGCCGCTGGGCACGGTGCCCGTGGACACGGCCACGGTCGCGGTGTTGTGCCGGCAGCGCTTGGTCGCGTGTATCGACCGTGCTTTCGACGGCGAACACGCCTTGGAGGTGCATCTCCCGTTCCTGCAAACCCTGTTTGGAGATTTTCGGGTCGTGCCGCTTCTGGTTGGCCGGTCCACGCCGGAGCAAGTGGTCCAAGTCCTGGCGGCGTGCTGGGGCGGCGACGAGACTCTGGTCATCGTCAGCTCGGATTTGAGCCATTTTCTCGATTATGCTGCGGCGCAGCGGCTGGATGCAGCGACCACGCGTGCCTTTGAGAGTTTGCAGGGTTCCGGGCTGACTGGTCGCAATGCGTGCGGCCATCTGCCGGTGTCGGGCTTGTTGCGCCATGCCGGTGCCCTGGATATGCGCGCCACCACGCTGGATAGGCGCAATTCTGGCGATACTGCTGGCGGCCGGGACCGGGTCGTCGGCTACGGTGCCTATGTGTTCGAGTATGCCACCGCCGCGCGGCTCGACTCCACGCTGCGCCAGCGCCTTTTGACCCTGGCTCGGCTGGCGCTTGAGCATGGTGTGCGCCAGGGTGAACCTTTGCCGGTCGAGACGCCGGCGCATCCTCCGCCGCTTCGGGCTCTTCGCAAAACCTTCGTAACCCTGGAGTTGGATGGTGCACTCCGCGGCTGTGTCGGCTCTGTCGTGCCACACAAGCCGCTGGTGGAGGATGTGGTTGCCAATGTGTTCAAGGCCTCGCGGCAGGATCCGCGCTTCGCCCCGGTGACCGAGGCGGAAGCGGCACATATGGACATTTCGATATCCATCCTGAGCCATCCACGGCCGATCGCATTTCGTTCGGAGTCGGACTTGGTCGAGTCGCTGAATCCGGATGTGGATGGCTTGATTTTGCGCGACGGCGACCGCCAAAGCCTGTTCCTACCCAAGGTCTGGCGGTCGCTGCCCGATCCCCGCCAGTTCGTCCGCCACCTCAAGCTCAAGGCTGGCTTGCCCGCCGACCACGAGTCGCCAAACCTTCAAGGCTTTCGTTTTATGGCCGAGAGCTTCGCCGCACCGGCCACGTCCACGGCCGTGGACGTGGCGGCGGCCGCACCGGCACCGGTACCGGCGTTGCAGTGGTATTCCTGATCCGTGCTCGGCACGCGGATATTGACGTACGCTGGACTGGCGAGTACATAACCTGGCTTACCGTCGATCAAGGCGGGGCGCGTAGCTCAGCGGGAGAGCACTCCCTTCACACGGGAGGGGTCACAGGTTCAATCCCTGTCGCGCCCACCATTTTTTCCGACCCGTTTTTAATTAGATCAGCGCTCGGCGATGTCTTGTTTGATGTCGTGCGACCAAAGCGCCTGTCCGTCCTATGGTGAGTCGGGATTTATACCGATGGTCCGCCTTGACGACACGGTCGGTTTCGGCGCTGAACGAGGAGCGCCGGCATCCCTGCCGGCTGGACCGCTGCCATCTTGGCGGCCGGCGGCTGGGCGTGGGCCGCGCCGGCTGGAAGCCGGCGGTCCAGCCGGCAAGGATGCCGGCGCTCCGAAACGGGGCGGCCCGAGGACCGGTCATTGTTTCGGGCCATGGGTATTATGCGCGGATTCCGTTGAAAAGGGTCGCTGGGGAATGATGCCGGAGCCCAGTGCGTAACAGAGTCACGATGGCGGTTTCTTGAACCACCATGGGGTCTTGCTCAGACGACTCGTTCGCGTAAGCCTCTTCGTGTTTTGCTGTGGTCTGTGGTATTGACCCTCCGGGATACGGTTGGCGCGTGAAATGTGGCGCCCGACCGATTCGCTGTGTTCCTGCCCGTCGTCCGAAAGCGCGCGATTCCATGACAGCCATTGAAGAGCATGCGGACGTGGTCGCGCCGCGACGCATATATCAGAATTTTGCCATTGATAATACCAAGTGGCAGTACGTTTCATTGCGTGATGATGATATTCTCATCTGCACACCGATGAAATCGGGCACCACTTGGATGCAGATGATCGTGGCCTTGCTGGTGTTCCAGCGTATACCCCTGCCTGCTCCTTTGGATTCGCTGTCGCCTTGGGTGGAGCGACGGGCGATGGAGCCGGAGGTCCTGAGCGCCCTGATCCAGCCGCAGACTCACCGCCGGTTCCTCAAGAGTCATATGCCGTTCGACGGATTGCCGGACGTGCGTGCGCAGAAGAAGATTTTCGTCGCCCGCAACCCGCGCGACATGGCGCTGTCGCTGTGGAACCACAATCGTAGTTTCCGACCCGAGATCGTCGAGAAGATGAACGGGTTCCCAGGGCGGGTCGGTCCGCCGATGCCGCCGACACCCGAGAGCTTCCCGGTGTTTTTCCGGGAGTGGTTGACGCGCGGCTGGTTCGATTGGGAATCCGACGGATTCCCGCTGATCTCCGTGTTCCGCTCGGTGGAGACCTGGTGGCGACAGCGCGACGACCCGCGCCTTCTCTTGGTCCATTTCAACGACTTGGTGCGGGACCTGGCCGGTGAGATGCGCCGCATCGCCGATTTTCTCGATATTGCCGTGCCGGAGGAGCGCTGGCCCGCCCTCGTGCAGGCGGCCACCTTCTCCGATATGAAGCGCAACGCCGCCACTCTGGTTCCCTTCATGGGCAGCCTGCTCGCCGGCGGGGCCACGGCCTTCATCCATGAGGGCACCAACGGGCGGTGGGCGACGCTGTTGGATGAGGACGACCGGGCCCTGTATGGCCGGGTGGTGGCCCAACGCTTGGCGCCGGACGTTGCAGCGTGGCTGGAAACCGGCGGTCACACCTGATCAAGGAAAGGGGACGAACGCCATGCCGGACATGCGGTTTGCGGTTGTTGGCGGCGGTTCGTTGGGTGGCTTCCTGGCCGCCCGACTGGCGCTGGCCGGGGTTTCGGTCACCCTGGTCGTGCGGCGCCACCGGGCCGCCTTCATGGCCGAGCACGGCATCACGCTGATCGAACCGGCGCAGACCCGGCAGGTCCTGTTGCCGGTGCTGTGTGGCGACGATCCCTTGCCCCCTGTCGATGTGGTGGTGATCGCCGTCAAGGCGCACCACCTGGCGACGGCAGCGGAGGCCATCGCCCAATTGGCACGCGGCGGTGCCGTTTTGGTCTCGGTGCTGAATGGGTTGCAATGGTGGATGGCGGAAGATAGTGGCGGTCCGCTGGCAGCCCTCGACCAGCAGGGTGATTTGGTTCGCCGATTTCCGCCGGCTTCGGTCCTTGCCACCGTCCCCTATTGGGCCAGCAGTTTTTTGGAGCTGCCCGACCGCAAGGAACACCGGGTGGCCCGACAGAACGGACGCCTCGTGATCGGCCCGGCGACCGCGTCTGGGTCGGCGGCCACGCAGCTCGGCAGCATTCGCGCGGCGTTGCAGCGGGCTGGAGTCAATCCGTTGCCAACCGACGCCATCCGCCGTGAAATCTGGTTCAAAGTGTGGCCTTGGGCGGCGGCGGCCCCCCTGAGTGTCCTGTATGGCTGCCCGTTCGGCGGTCTGGTCGAGGATCCTGACCGCTTGACGGTGTTGCTGCGCGCCATGGCCGAAGTGGAGGGGGTGGCCCGGCAGCTCGGCATTGGCTTCGATCTGGGCGCGCGCGAGCGGCTGGCGATCATGGAGCGGGACGGCATTAAGCCGCACAAGCCGTCCATGCTGCAGGATTTTGAGCAAGGGCGGCGGCTGGAGATCGATCCGCTCGTCGGTGCCGTCGTGGAGTTGGGAGACCGAGTCGGCGCGGAGGTGACGGTGTTACGCGGCATCTACCATCAGGTTCTGGCCAGCGTAGAGAGCCGACCGCCGGCCATCTCCGCTTGATCAATACAAACTGCAGCGGCTGTGCTTGGCCCATAGGCTGCGCAAACCGAACAGGTCCGCGACAGCGGCATAGAGATGCATGGCACTGAAGAAGACAATGGTCCGCGGTGCCATGCCCAAAGGCACGCTCCGAATCACCGCCGCAGCCGCGTCCGGCGCAGCACCAGGTCCCTGCAGCCGATACTGGGCCGTATAGCAGCCGCCGGCGATCACCCGGAGGGCGACTCCTGGCGCCCGTGACCATAACGACAACGGCGGCCGGCAGCCGATCTCGGTGGCCAGACGGTCCATATAGGGAATCCAGTTGATCAGCTTCTCACCGTCGGTCGGACCGAAGTCGCGCTTCAACGCGGCGTCCGCCCGTTCGATCGAAGCCCGCATGGTCGGCAGGTCGGGCAGCACCCGCCGGCCGCTGCACACCAGGGCGAAGAGCCGCGCCTGCATTTCGGCGACCGGCGGAATGGCACCGATGGCCGGGCGTGCGAATGCGATGAAGGCGATCCGATCGCGCCAGGCCGGATCGAACATGCGCAGATAGCGGCGAGCCGGTTTGGCTTCCACGTGCGGAACCGAGTCAGCGATCGGCAGGATGGCCGGTCGGTAGCCCGTGCACAGAACGATCAAATCCACGCTGTCGGTTTGACCGTCGGCGAAGCGCACCGTGGTGCCACCGTCAAAGCCGCTGATATCGGTGCGCTGGCGGCAGGTACCGTCAACCAAATGCGGGATCAGACGGTTGGATTTGGTTGCGAATTGGTTAAGCGCTAGGCGTCCGGACCGGGCCAGGAACTCGGCGCGCATCTTCATGTACGGATCGCGGCCGAAAAACGCACGAATTCGCCGGCTGTACAGCGAAATCCGGCCGTGCAGCCACTTCGGTAGGGCGTAGCGCAAACGGTTGGTGTCGTAGTCGAACGGCATCTGGGTGCGCGGATTGTATCGCGGAATGACGAAGGCACCGTGACCGTTCCGCGTGCTAAGCAAACACTGTGCCGCCCCTGCGTCGATCACGGCATCGATCAGGTCGGCGGCCGTCTCGCCAATGCCGACGACCACCACGGTCTTACCGGTCAAGTCCATGGTTTCCAATTGTCCACCGGGTCGCCAGCGCAGGTCGGCGGCGTGCACGATGCTGCCCGCGTAGCGCTCCCGCTCCGGCAACGCGGGACTCACCGGACCGGCATGGGTGCCGCTGCACACGGCGATGGAGTCGAAACCACCGTGACGAGTGATGACGCCGGTCCGTTGGTCCCGCGCCTCCACGGTCCAGACCGCCCCGTCCCACCCAAGGCCGGTCACTTCGGTACCCAGGTGGAGATGCGGCCACAGACTGAACCGGTCAGCATATCCGTGCAGGTAGGCGACATAGTCCCCGTTGGTCCAGTGCCGCTGGTCGTCGTCCGCCGGTGGGTGATCGGAAAAGGCGGTGATCTGCGGGGACGACGTGAATCGGAACGCCGGATGCATGGACGGCATGGTGAAGATCCCGCCCAGCGACTCCTGGCGTTCGAAACACACGGCATCGTGTCCTTCGGCGCGCAGTTCTTTCAATGTGCACAATCCCGACGGCCCGCCGCCGAGCACGCAGACGCGCCGGCGTGTGGGCACATTGGCCGACGTGCCTGCGCCGTCGCCGCGCCGGCCACAGTCTGGTGGTAAATGGCGCAGGCCGGCAACATAGCCAGCCACGGCGAGGAAACACATTGCGAGGCCGAGCGGTCCGAACGTCCAGACCATCGCTCCGGCAACGAGGATCGGTAAGGCGACGACCATCCCGCCCAGCACGGTTGTGCCGGCGACCGCGCCAACCGCGTCACCGATGCGCGGTCCAGTGACGGCTTCCCGTACAAGATCACTCGATATGGATTGGCCCCTGTCCATTTGATCCGGGATCTCCACGATTCCTCTACTCGCTTTTGGAACCGTACAAGTCCGATGTCAAGTGGCTGTCCTGGGACGTGGCCAGTGGCCGCACCGGCCGTCGACATTCCTTCAGAGGCCGCAGCGGTGACATTGGATCCCGTTCCGTCAATCTGTTGCTGGTCGGTGGATGCCGGGACACAGACCGTGTCCGATCTGGTATGGATAGGTTCAGTTACCGACATGATGGGGCCGCGTTTCCGGTTCTTGGGGGCTGCGCCGCCGTGTTGCCGACCGTGTTGCCGACACCGGAACCGGCGGATGTCGCTCGAACCTGGAGCTCCGCGTGCGGGCCGCGACGGGACTCTTGCTGCAGTTTCTCTGTTGCCGTATAAAGCCAGTTTGCCGTCATTCAGCCTGAAAGACCGAATCAATGAAGATCGTGAACTCGTTGAAATCCATGAAAACACGGCACAAGGGCTGCCGCATCATCCGGCGCAAGGGGCGCGTCTACGTCATCAACAAGTCGAATCCGCGCTTCAAGGCCCGCCAGGGCTGACCGCTCGGTCCCGACGCTGCGCCTGGAGACCAAGCCCATGCGGATGCCGACGCCCAATGACGGTTTGTTGCAGCGCCGATCCGAAATCGTGGACCGGCTGCGCGGAGTCGTGCCGGGCCCCGGAGTGATCGGCGAACGCGACCTATTGCGGGCTTACGAATGCGACGGCTTGACCGCCTATCGTCAGGTGCCGTTGGCCGTGGTGTTGCCGTCGACGACAGCACAGGTGTCGGACACGCTTCGGCTGTGCCAAGAGATGGGACTTAAGGTGGTGCCGCGGGGCGCCGGGACGTCTTTGTCGGGTGGCGCTTTGCCGTTGGCCGACGGCATCGTCCTCGGTCTGTCGAAGTTCAATCGCATCCTCGACATCGATTACGATAACCGGTGTGTTGTCGCCCAACCCGGCGTGACCAATCTGGCGATCAGTCAGGCGGTCACCGAGCGCGGGTTCTATTACGCCCCGGATCCATCGAGCCAGATTGCCTGCACCATTGGTGGCAACGTGGCGGAAAATGCCGGTGGCGTGCATTGTCTCAAATATGGCCTGACGACCAACAATGTGCTCGGCGTCGAAGTCGTGCTGATGTCTGGCGAGGTGGTGCGACTCGGCGGCAGGCACCTCGATGCGGGCGGCTATGATGTTCTGGGGGCGGTCACCGGGTCGGAGGGTCTGCTCGGCGTCATTACCGAGGTAACCGTGCGCATCTTGCCCAAACCGGCCACGGCGCGTGCCGTTTTGGTCGGCTTTCCGACCAGCCGTCAGGCGGGTGACTGTGTCGCCGCCATCATCGCCGCCGGCATCATCCCGGGTGGCATGGAAATGATGGACGGGCCAGCAATTCGCGCCGCCGAAGACTTTGTCAAGGCCGGGTATCCGCTCGACGTGGATGCGTTGTTGATTGTGGAGCTGGATGGGCCGGAGGCGGAAGTCGACCACCTGATCGGCGAGGTCGAATCGATCGCGCGCCAGCAGGGCGCGGTGTCGCTCCGCGTCAGTCAATCGGAGGAAGAGCGCCTTACCTTTTGGGCTGGACGCAAGGCCGCGTTCCCGGCGGTCGGTCGGATCAGCCCCGATTATTACTGCATGGACGGAACCATCCCGCGCGGCCGTCTGCCCGAGGTACTGACTCGGACCTCGGAGTTGTCTGAGACGTATGGTTTGCGGGTGGCCAATGTCTTCCACGCCGGCGACGGCAATCTGCATCCCCTCATCCTCTATGATGCCAATGTGCCGGATGAGTTGGAGCGAGCCGAGCAATTCGGTGCCGATATCCTCAAGCTCTGTGTGGATGTGGGCGGTGTCTTGACCGGGGAACACGGCGTCGGTGTGGAGAAGCGCGACCTAATGGAATACCAATTCGAGGCGGCGGACCTCGAACAGCAGCAGCGTCTGAAATGTGCATTCGATCCGGATGGCCTGCTCAATCCCGGCAAGATGTTTCCGAAGCTGCATCGATGCGCCGAGCTTGGGCGCATGCATGTGCGAGGCGGCAAGCTGCCGTTCCCGGATCTGCCAAGGTTCTGAACGGCCCATGACTGTCTACCATCCTGAAACCACTGAGCAGGTGTGCGAGGTGGTGGCGTGGGCGGCGGCGGCACCGGTGCCGTTGCGCGTCCATGGCGGCAGCGCCTTGTGCCGCCTCGGTCGTCCAGTGATCGCAGAGCATGATTTGGTTCTCTCCACGCTCCGTGGCATTTTGCTGTACGAACCCGAGGAATTGGTGTTGGCGGCGGCGGCCGGGTCCCGAGTGGTGGAGATCGAAGCGCGGCTCGCGCGGAACAACCAAATGCTTGCCTTTGAACCGCCCGACCTCGGCCCGCTTTTGGGTGCACCGGCTGGCCAGGCCACGTTGGGCGATATTGTCGATGCCAATTTGAGTGGCCCGAGACGGGTCAAGGCCGGGGCTGTGCGTGACCATATTCTGGGTGTGAAGGTGGTGACCGGCCGCGGCGAGGTGATCAAGGCGGGCGGACGGGTGGTCAAAAACGTGACGGGTTACGACCTGCCCAAACTCATGACGGGCGCCTTCGGCACCCTCAGTGTGCTGACTGAAATCACGGTGAAGGCCGTGCCGGCGGCACCGGAAACCAATACGCTTGTGGTGACCGGCTTGGATGCGCCGGCGGCGGTTCGGGCCCTCACCACGGCTCTCCAGACGCCGCACGACGTCTCAGCAGCAGCGTATCTGCCCGCGGCGGTAGCCCAACGGTCGTCGGTCGACTCCTTGGCGGCGGCTGGCGAGTCGGCAACATTGGTTCGGGTGGAAGGCTTTGGACCGTCTGTGGCGGCGCGGAGCGCGGCCTTGCGGGCCATCTTGGAGAGCGCCGGATCGGTGCAGGCCCTTGAGACGGACGACTCGAAGAGGGTGTGGCGTGAAGTGCGCGATGTCGCCCTGCTGACCACGGACCAGGATGCCCTGGTGTGGCGTATCTCGGTGCCGCCGGCGGCCGGTGCTGAGGTTCTTGCGGCCATCGGGGCGGCTCTGCCAAAATCGGTCGAATCGTTTTTGGATTGGGGCGGCGGGCTGATTTGGCTGGCTGTGCCTGCTGATACGCCTGGCGCGGGTGCCAGGCCAATCCGGGCGGCATTTGCCCCTTTCGGCGGCCATGCCACATTGGTGCGGGCCCCGGATTCGGTTCGGATGGTTGAGGAGGTGTTCCAGCCCACGTCGGCGGCTTTGGCCGCGCTTACCGATCGCATCAAGACCCAATTCGATCCCAGCCACGTGCTCAACCCCGGGCGCGTCCGGGCCACCGCGTCCGAAATCCCGGCCTGAGGCATCATGCAGACCCACTTCACGCTGGCGCAGCTGGCTGATCCGGATATCCGCGAGTCCGAAACGATATTGCGAAGCTGTGTGCATTGCGGCTTTTGCACGGCGACCTGTCCGACCTATGTGCTCCTTGGGGATGAGTTGGACAGTCCGCGTGGGCGCATCTATCTGATCAAATCCATGCTCGAGTCGGAGGCACCGCCCAGCCCGACCGTGGTGCGGCACATCGACCGATGCCTGTCGTGCCTCTCCTGTATGACCACCTGTCCGTCGGGTGTGCACTACATGCATTTGGTCGATCATGCCCGCAGTCACGTCGAGCGCACCTATACTCGGCCGTTCCTCGATCGAACCTTGCGCGCCATCCTCTGTTTGGTGCTGCCTTATCCGCGCCGATTCCGGCTCGCATTGCGGGCGGCGCGGTTTGCCCGACCATTCGCGGGCCTCGTTTCCGGCCGGTTGCGCGCCATGCTAGCATTGGCGCCGGCGGTCGTGCCGGCCCCGAGCCGGATGGACCGGCCACAAGTGCATGCGGCGCTTGGTCCGCGGCGCGGGCGTGTCGCCCTGTTGCCCGGATGCGTGCAGCAGGTGCTTGGCCCCGAGATCAATGCGGCCACAATTCGCCTGCTCACACGCCATGGCATTGAAGTCGTGATTGCACCCGGTGCCGTGTGCTGCGGCGCTGTCACACACCACATGGGCCGGCCGGAAGAAGCGCACGACTCGGCGCGGCGCACGATGAGCGCCTGGCTCGCCGAGATGAACGGCACCGGTCTCGATGCCATTCTGACCAATGTTTCGGGGTGCGGAACGGTATTGAAGGACTATGGCTACCAGTTCCGGAATGATCCGCAGTGGCGCGAGCCGGCGCGGACGGTCGCCGGACTGGTGAAGGACATCTCCGAGTATCTGTTGGCCCTGCCTCTGCGCACCGGAGCGGTGTCGACGGGACAGGCCATCGCCTATCACTCTGCCTGCTCCTTGCAGCATGGCCAGCAGGTCAAGGCCGAACCGGTGACCCTGTTGCAGCGTGCCGGGTTCACCGTTCGTGCCGTTCCAGAGGGGCATCTGTGTTGCGGCTCCGCTGGCACATACAACCTATTGCAACCAGAAATTGCAGAACAATTGCGGGACCGCAAAATTCGCAACATTGAGGGCACGCGGCCCGACGCCATCGCCACCGGTAACATCGGCTGCATGGCGCAATTGCGCACCGGTACCGATCTTCCGATCGTGCATACGGTGGAACTGTTGGATTGGGCCTCCGGTGGGCCGCGACCAGCCGACCTCGCCAAGGCCCCCGGGCGCTTCCCGGATGCGCGGGTGGCTGCTTGACGGGCTGCAAGAGTGGTCTGCGCGCACGGTGATTGTGCAAACCGCAGTCGCCCCGTGTTTCTTCAGAAGATCGCCTTCGCACAGAGACTCAATCCGCCGGGGATTCTCTCTATTCCACCCAGGCCACCCGCAAGACATTGGTGTTGCCAGGTGTGCCGAACGGCACGCCGGCAGTGATGACCAAGCGTTGACCGGACCGGGCCAAACCGTCTTCTCTCGCAATGCGACAGGCCTTGTCGACCATCTCACTGAAGCTGCTGACGTCGGCGGTGTGTTCTGCGTGGACGCCGAAGGACAAGGCAAGCCGGCGGGCGGTCTCCAAGCGTGAGGTGAGCGACAGAATCGGAACGTCGGGCCGCTCGCGCGTGGCGCGCAGAGTGGTGGAACCGGATGTTGTGTAGGTCACGATCGCCGCCGCGCCCAAAGTGTGAGCCACCTGGTGGGCCGCCGCCGTGATGGCGTCGGCCGGCGTATGGTCCGGGTCGGGGTGGCGTGCATCCATGATGGTTCGGTACTGATCGTCGTGTTCAATACGACGCGCAATTCGGTCCATCATCGAAACGGCCTCGCACGGATAAGCCCCCGTGGCGGTTTCCGCCGACAACATGACCGCATCGGTGCCGTCATAGATCGCCGTCGCCACGTCAGACGCCTCGGCGCGCGTCGGCGTTGGCGCAGAGACCATGGATTCCAGCATTTGCGTGGCCACGATCACTGGTTTGCCGGCCAGGCGAGCCAGGCGTACGATTCGTTTCTGCAGAACTGGTACATCTTCTGCCGGCATCTCGACGCCCAGGTCACCCCGCGCCACCATGATGCCCTCGGACAGGTCGATGATCTCCGCCAAGTGGTCGATGGCCGCCGGCTTCTCCAGCTTGCTCATCAGGGCAGCACGACCGCCGATCAGACGGCGCGCTTCGGCCACATCCTCCGGCCGCTGGACGAAGGACAGGGCCACCCAATCGACGCCGAGGTCCAGGGCAAACCTCAGATCGCTGCGGTCTTTGTCGGTCAGCGGGGACAAGGCGAGCACGGCGCTCGGGACGTTCACGCCCTTTCGATCGGATAGTTTACTGCCCGAAATGACCTCAGTATCAGCTTGATCCGGTCCACAATCGAGGATGCGCAAGCGTACCTTGCCATCGTCCAGCAACAGCTCTGCGCCCGGGGTCAGCGCGGAGAATACGGCCGGATGTGGCAGCCCGACCCGCGCCTGGTCACCCGGCGCCGGATCGAGGTCGAGTCGGAACCGTTGGCCGTTTGTCAAGGCAATGGTGCCGTCAGCGAAGGTACCGATGCGCAGCTTCGGCCCTTGCAGGTCCGCCAGAACGCAGATCGGCCGATCGCCGCGCTGCTCGAGTCTGCGGATGGAGTCCATGCGGCCGGCGTGGTCGTCCTGGCTGCCGTGGCTGAAGTTCAATCGAAACACATCCGCGCCGGCCTCGAACAAGGCTTCGATCTGTGCTTCGGTGGAGGTTGCCGGGCCCAGCGTTGCCACGATCTTGGTTTGCCGGAACCGTCGAATGCGCCTGTCCATGGTATCCGCCCGGAGTGCTTCATCCGCTTATGGTTGCGGCCGCGACTATAGGCCAGCACCTCGGGTCCGGCGAACCTGATTTTTGCGCAACCTGCCCAAGGGGGCCATTCGGTTCAGACCTGTGGCGGCGCGAGAGCGGTCATCAGTTCCTGCCATTCTCGCACCGATAGACCGCTGGATGCGGCATCGACGGTCTCGCCGGCGAGCATGCGCCGCACCACGGCCATGGCGGGGGCCGACAGCGTGACCGCTCCCTGTCGGTAATCGCGGAACGCCTCAAACACCGTGGGCACCCAACGCCGCACCACGTCGAGTATGGCTTCGGCATAGGCGCGAATCTCATACTGCGCATGCGCATCCGTCCTCAGTGCCAGGAAGTGCAGCAGATTGTGCAGATCGATCTTCCAATACCACTGGGTGTAGAAACTGACCGGCAGATTGAGCCGTGCCAGTTCCCGGGCCAGCGCACCGCTCTCGGCGCCGGTGTGGTCCGGATCGTCCAATCCCAGCAACCTCTGGTAGTGGGCATAGGCGGTTTCGGCGTCCTGGCGCAGGAGGGCGAGAATCCGCGCCGCCTGCTCTGGCGGCACGGCGCCGGCCCTGCCTTGGCGGTTGTTGGTGTCCTGAACGGCGATTTGCTCCGGTGCCGGCAGGTAGAACTCCTGGTCGAGGATCGAGTAGCGTGCCGAATACTCGTTGACGTTGGCCGTCCGATGGCGAATCCACTGACGGGCTACAAAGATTGGCAGCTTAACGTGGAACTTGATCTCGCACATTTCTAAGGGCGTCGTGTGGCGGTGCCGCATCAGATAGCGGATCAAGCCGGTGTCCTGGCGCACGTGTTTGGTGCCGTGCCCGTAGGAGACACGGGCCGCCTGGACCACGGCGGCATCGTCGCCCATGTAGTCGACGACGCGGATGAAGCCGTGGTCCAATACCTGGATTGGTTGGGCCAGGATGGCTTCCAGGGCGGCCACGGTGGGCCGCCGGGTTTCGGCCGAACGGGCGCGTACGACTTCGATGTCGCGGGTCTGTTCCTGGGTCAGGGCCATTCTGAGTCTGCCTTGGTGGGGATCGGGGAGCACCCTGGGCGTGTCGCTGTCCGGTGTCCGATGGCACCATCCAAGGTCCCTCTTTCGAGGACTGTCAAGAGCCGCTATATTAGGAGGGTCGGGAAGCCGACTATGGCGATAAACGCCTTGTGGAATAAGCGTAGCGGACCCGGGGGCGGTACCCGGCGCCTCCACCATCCCATCGGCCGCGGGCTTGGCATCTCTGAGAGTCGTGTCAATGCCGCGGGCGGTTACGACGGGGGCGAAACAGGATCGACGCGCGTGGTAAAGGCAAGGTTTTCGCCCGGCATGGTTCCGCCGTTATCGGGCCGATTGATAGATGCCAACGACAATCGTATGGCTCTCGCTGCCTAATTAGGTAAGCGCGGTTCGGGGGGCACCGGGCAACAGAAGCCCCCTACTCGTGTCGACCCGGCGGCTTTTTGCAACGCCTGTCCGGTTCGGCCACCAAGGTCGGGGGCCTGGGTCGGGGCTCCGGCCAATTCTGTCGGGTTCATGGAGGCACCGGTCGCGATGGCCAGGGATATGCTGCGCTACGACCGGATGGTTGAGAAGGCGTTGCGCGGGGTCGTTCGCGACGCGTTGTCGGCGGCGTGCGAGCGCGGTCTGCCGGGCAACCATCACTTCTACGTCACATTCCGGACCAACCACCCGGGCGTTGCGATTCCCGACTATCTTCGGACCCAGTACCCGAGCGAGATGACCATCGTCCTGCAGTACCAGTTCTTTGGGCTGGAAGTTGACGATGAACTGTTTTCCGTGACCCTCAGTTTCAACAATGTGCACGAGCGGTTGACCGTGCCTTTGGCAGCCATCGTTGCCTTCGCTGACCCATCTGTGAATTTTGCCCTGCAGTTCCAGGCTCTGGCTGGCGAGGACGGCGCAAAAAACACCGACCGGAAAGATGCTGTGCCGTGGCGGCGTGAAGATCAGGCCCGTGAAGATCAGGCCAAGGATCCGGGCGAAGACGACGGCAAGCGCGGCGAAGTTGTGGCGCTCGACGCCTTTCGCAAGAAGTGATTAGGGACGGCGCCGTGATGGGGCGTGGGGTGCGGGGCGCCTGCCCTTGGGGCCGAAGTCGTGACGCACAGTCTGAGCGCCTCAGCCGATGCGGCGATGCATCGGGTCGGGCCTTGGTCGGGGGGGCGGTGCCGCTTGCAACCGCGTGTCCGACCCTGTGCTGACAAACCCAAGGCGATGTCGCAGTTTCCAGTAGCCGACATCGTCATCGACGACGACGTGCGACTGGCCCGGAGCGGGCGGGCGGTGGCCGGGGTCGTCTGTGCGGTGCTGGGACCGGCGGCGAACACGCCGCATCACCGGCGGCGCCCGGGCCCTCCAAAGACCATCCGTTTGCAGGCACCGAGACGCGACTGTCCGCCCCAGCGCCTTGTCTGCGCCGCATGCCGGTCGTACTGTGCCCGCCCGGCTCCGATCCGAGACAACACCCGACACCTTTAACGGATGACAGCGCGACCATGACCGATGTTGGCGGCATCGCTGCCGAGCGTCTCAAGTCCTTCGTGGAACGCATCGAGCGGCTTGAAGAGGAAAAGGCCGCCCTGGCGGCGGACATTAAAGACGTCTTCGCCGAAGCCAAAGGAGCCGGCTTCGACGTGAAGATCCTGCGTCAGGTTTTGCGGTTACGCAAAATGGAACAGGCGGATCGCCAGGAGCAGGAAGAACTGCTCACGCTCTACCTGCAAGCCCTCGGCATGTCAGTATGATCCGGCATGCCGAGGCACCGGTTACGACCTACCAGGTCAAGCACGTGTGCAGCAGAATGGCGAAGAAGCCAACCGTCGCCAGAAGCAGGAAGAGGACGGTGGCGGCCGGGCTGACCAGCAAGGTCACGATGATGATCAGCAGGCAGACCAGGCTGACCAGAAAGGCGGCGACTTCGAAACTGAGGATGAGCGGAACCATGGTGGGGGGTGTCTCCAGAATCGGGTCGGGGCTCGGTCGCCCCCGTCCACGAGGGCAGGCAACATTTGGGAGTGTAGCAGAACCGGAGGTCGATCGAGTGTGTTGTCGGTGCGTGCCGGTCGCGACGGCGGGGTCTTCTGCCGTCACGCCTGGGTCAAGAGCTGATGCAGAGCGCGGCCCGGCTGCTGCGCTTCCGCCACCGGACCATGCTCCACCGTGCGGCCGCTGCGCATCACCAGGACATCGTCGAACGCAATGGCCATGGTCGCGTCCTGCACGGCCCAGACCAGCCCTCGGCTGGTCTGCTCGCGGCGCAGGGCCTGCAGCACGCGGGCCTGTGTCTGGGCATCGAAGGCCGCCGTCGCCCGATTGAGGATCAGCACATCCGGCCGTTTCAGCAGCGCCTGCACTAACCCGACTTTCTGTTTCTGGACTGCTGACAGACGCGCACCCTGGATCCCGACGTCGAAATCCAGACCAACCTCGACCACCCGTCGATACAGGCCACTGGCGACCACCTCGTCCCGCACGGCCTGACTAAGCACAGTGTCAACGTTGCTGCCGCCGGCCGCGTTGACCACTGGTTTACCGAATAAGATGTTATCGATGATGGAGGCCGCGGAGTTGTACCGGGTGTCGTCGAAGAAGACGAGGTCCGTGCGCAGGTCTGCGGGTAGCTCGGCCATGACCATGGTCCGTGCCCTAAGGACATCAGCTTCGACCCGTCGGTTCCACAATCCGAGGCGGTGGCGGGCCGGCACCAGCTTCAAGGCAAGCGTGATGACCCGATGGCGATCGTCCGGTCCAAGCGAATCGCGGCCATCCTTGGCGGCACGCTGGACCAGAATCTGGAACTGCGGCAGATCGTCGGCAGCAATGAAGCTCAGCCGCTCGAAGAATTCGTGTCCTGGCGGCAGGTTGGCATACATGTCGACCACGATTTCCGCGAGCCGGCATCCGATGGCGATGAGGCGCCGGATCAGGCCGGAGCGCTCCAGAACATCGGTGATGAACGGCTGGAGGGCCAAGCTTTCGAGGGCGAAGCGCTTCGAGGCCGGCGTTCCGAAGAGAAGATTTTCCGCAAGGTTCGCGTTGGTATTGAAGCGGTCCGCTTGGTAACGCTCGACCAGCGCCGATCGATCTTGGTTCGCAAGCCTCCGCGCGACACCCCGGCGTGCCGCTAGGATGGCGTCGGCGATGTCCGGCCGTTCGGCCGGGTCGACGGTGCCGTTAAGGCCGAAGTGGTACACGTCGTCGGCAAAGTCGATCGCTTCCAGCACCGCCAGCATGCGATCCTGGAGAGCCGTCGCGTCGGCTGTGCCGGCGGCGGCATAGTCGAGCCAGTCTCCGCTCGGGTCGTCGAGCGGGTTGCCCGATAACAGGGCTTCGCCGCGGCGCCAGGCTGCCTTGGCATCGCCTATCCCATCCATCGGGTCGGTCGCCGTGCCGTGCCGTAGACCATAGGTGAGGTTGTCACGCAGCGAGCCGGAGAAAACGAAACACTGCGGGCCGACATAGCCGATCCGACGTCCGGTGACACTCTCTGGCAGCTCGGTGTAGTCGTGGCCGCTCAGGCGGAGGCTGCCACCAGCCGGCACGAGCAGGCGGGCCAGCAGTTGGGTCAACTCCGATGTGCCGCCGCTGCCGGCATCGACCACCGCGACATGGCGATTGAGCGGCAGGGTACAGGTGGCGCCATCAAGCGGTTTGACCGTGTCCTCATCGCCGAACGCCAGGTTTGTGACCTCGAGTGAGCCGCTCAAGCGGAATGCCGTTGGGGGGAGGGCGTCGTGCTGTGCGGCGGTCATCAGGCCGACTGGCTGGAAATTCTCCACGACTTGGTCGTACTTGATGTGCACGTCCTCTTTCTGCTGGTAATACAGAAGCAATTCTCGCCATGGAGACGCCATGTCCTTGTAAGCGGTGAGCACCGCAACCAAAGCACCAAAACTAAGATCACCGCGAATTACTAAGTATCCACCGATAGTGTAGAAGAAGAACGGTGTGAGTTGATTGACAAAGTTATTTAGAAATTTGATGAAGAATTTCCGTTGGTAGATCTCGAACCGGATTGCGAACACATCGCCGAGTCGATGACCGATATCGGCTCGATGCCAACGTGCCGTGTTGTTGGCATGGATCCCTTCGATCCCGGCGACGGTTTCGCCGATGCGGTCGGCAATGCGCCGCACGGTGCGTACCCGTTGTTTGCCCAATTGGTTGACGCGTTTTTGCAGCCGCGGGATCAGATAGCCCTGGAGCGGATACAAGGCGATCGCCGCCGCACCCAGGATGGGATCCTGGACAAAGATGAAACCCACATAACCCAGTAGGGTGCCGCCCTGGAACACCGGCTGGGCGACCGCATCGCCAATGAAGCCACCGAGCGGTTCCACCTCGGCCGTGATCATGGTGATGATCTCGCCCTGCGACATGCGTCGGAACTGGGGCAGAGGGAAACG
>JANQJV010000203.1 GCA_028281465.1 Azospirillaceae bacterium
CCGCCATCTTGGCGGCCGGCCGCTGGGCGTGGTCCGGGCCGGCTGGAAGCCGGCGGTCCAGCCGGCAAGGATGCCGGCGCTCCGAAACAGGGCGGCCCGAGGATCGGTCATTGTTTCGGGCCGTTGGTATCAGTCAGCGCGTTCCGACGCAGTCAAGTCGGCGGTGACGGTTCCCACGCTGTGTGAGACCTGTTCGATGTCGGCCACGACTTTGCTGACGCTGGACGAGATTTCGGCCGTGGCGGTGTCTTGTTGTGCCATGGACGAAGCGATGGTTGCGGAAATCTCCTGAACTTCGCCGATGATGGCTGCAATGCCGCCGATCGCATCGACGGCTTGGCGGGCTTCCTTCTGGACCGATGAAATCTGATTGGCGATTTCATCGGTGGCGTCACCGGTTTGCTTGGCGAGGGATTTCACTTCGTTGGCAACGACGGCGAACCCCCGCCCGGCCTCGCCGGCGCGGGCCGCCTCGATGGTGGCATTCAGCGCAAGCAGGTTGGTTTTGGTGGCGATCGCGTTGATAAGCTTGATCACCACCTCGATCCGGTCGGCCGCCAGGGACAGGGCCTGCACCGCGTTTGTGGTTCGGTCCGCTTCGTCGGAGGCGCGGGCCGTGGCGTTGGCGGCGTCGGCAGCGCGACCACTGATCTCGGTGATGGCCGCCGAAAGTACCTCTGCCGCGCTGGCCACGGTTTGGCCGTTGCCGAGGGCCCGTTCAGCGGCATCGGCCACTTTTTTGCTTAAAGTCTCCGCTAGTCCCGCGATCGTCTTGCGGCGTTCCGTTTCCGCGGTCTCTCGGGACAGTTCAGCCAGCTTCTGGTCGTGGACATCCAGCAGGGAGCCGCAGGCGCGCAACGGTCGGCCGTTTGCGTCCCGGGCCACTCCGCCCACGGCACGGAACCAGCGGTAGCCGCCGTCACGCATCTCCAGCCGGTAGACCACGTCGTAGCCGGTGTGTCCGGTCGCATCGGCCAGGCAAGCCCCGAAGGCCTGAAAGGTCGGCTGAGAATCCTCGGGATGCAGACGGTCCGACCAGGACTGGACCCGGTTCGGAAACGCCTCTTCGCTGTCGAAGCCGAGCAGACGTCGGAACTCAGGAGACCATCGCCATTGGCTTCTGGCATGCATCGGATCGCCGTCGTGCAGTTGCGCATCCCACAAGCCGACCCCGGCATAGCGATCGAGCAAGTCGCTGCGTTCGGCTTCGTTGCGTTCGGCATGGACGTCGATCAGGGCACCGCAGGCGCGCGACGCCAACCCGGTGGCATCCCGTGCGACACCGCCGACCGCGCGGAACCAGCGATACGCCCCGGTTTTCATGCGCAGGCGGTAGAGCACGTCGTAGCCGGTCCGGCCGGACCGGTCGGCCAGACAGGCGCCAAAGGCATCGAAGGTCGCTTGTGCATCCTCCGGATGCAGTCGGTCCGCCCAGGACCCGACAACATCTGGAAAGCCATCCGTGTCGCCATGCGCGAAGCCGACCAGGCGGCGGAATTCGTCGGACCAGCGCCAACGGCTTTGGGCATGCATGGGATCGCCGTTGTGCAAGACCGCATCCCACAGGCCAATGCCGGCATGCTTGCTGAGCAGCGCCATTTCTTCCGTCGATGCGGAGTTCGTCCGTTCATCGGACGCTAAGAGATCAAAAAACACTACGGACACCCCAATGATTTCAGCTGTTTCTGGTATTGGGTGAGATATCGTCACCCTGACGTTGAAGCTATGAGATACATATATACCGCCGACGAAAAATATCCAGAGAGCATTTTTAAGCGGCCAATCACCCTGGGCACCATGCACGGGGGGCACTCCGGTTACCGGGGCGGCGAGGCCAAAACGGTCCGGGCCCGCTCGGCATCGCGCGCGATCTGCGCCTTGAGGTCATCCAGGCTGTCGAACCGGCGTTCGGTCCTCAGGTGTTCGATGAGTTGTATGTGCAGGCGGAGGCCGTACAGATCGGCGTCAAGATCGAACAGGTGAACTTCGAAGCGTTCGTCTCGGCCGGTCACGGTGGGGCGATGGCCGAAATTGGCAACACCGGGGTGCCAGACCGTTGGGTGCCCGTCCCCAATTGCGGCGCGCACAGCGTAAACGCCGCCTGCCGGCCGATGATGAGCGCCCAAGATCAGATTGGCGGTTGGAAATCCGAGCGTACGCCCGAGCCGGTCGCCGCGCCGGACGCGTCCATCGATCTGCCAGGGTGCGCCGAGCAGACCGGCGGCGTCGCGCGGCCGTCCCTCGGCCAACAGGTTCCGAATGCGGGTGGACGAAATCGGTACCCCCCGTTCATCGCACAGAAGATCGCAGCCGGTCACGCCCACGCCATGGCGCGCGGCGACGCGCGTCATCAGCGCCACGTCGCCGGCCCGACCGCGGCCAAAACGGAAGTCGGCACCGACCACCACATGGCGTACGCCGGCCGCGCCGATCAGCAGGTCTTCGACGAAGGCGTCGGCGCTTTGCCCGAGGAAACCGGTGTGGAAGCGTTGCAGCAGCACCAGGGCGACGCCAAGTTGGCCGAGCCGTGTCACCTTGTGTCGCACCGAGGACAACCGGAACGGCGGCGCATCCGGACGGAACACGCGGCGCGGGTGCGGCTCGAAGGTCATCACCGCCACCGGCGCCCCCGATGGGGCCGCAATGTCGGCAGCCTGTGCGATCAAGGCCTGATGGCCGCGGTGCACGCCGTCCAGGTTGCCTAGTACGAGCACGGCACCGTGCCAGGCGACCGGAAGTGCCTCCACATGCCGGACCACGTGCACGCGCCCGGAGTCCGGTCCGGTCGTCACTGCGTCGTTCCGTCCGGCCTCAGGCGCGCGATGGCACCATGAGCAGGGCGTCGCCCTCGACCACGACCTTGTCGCCGATGGTGCACACCGTGTTCAGAGCAACGCGGCGTTTCTCCGAAATCACGTCGGTGATTGTTGCCCGCGCCGTGACCGTGTCGCCGACGCGCACCGGCGCCTTGAAGCGCAGGTTTTGACTCATGTAAACCGCTCCTGGGCCGGGCAGGCGGGTGCCGAGCACGGCGGATATGAACGCGGCGGTCATGATGCCGTGGGCGATGCGTCCTTGAAACATCGTGCCGCTGGCATACTCCTGATTGAGGTGGATCGGATTGGTATCGCCGGAGACGCCGGCAAACAGCACGATGTCGGCATCCGTCACGGTGCGGGCGTAGGTTGCGGTCATGCCGACGGACAAATCCTCCAGATAGTAGAGGATGGCATCGTCGGTGGGGGCGGGTTTCTGGTCCAACGGAGACCTCCAACACGAAACACGGACGGGCCGGCCCGGGCCGCATGCCGGCCGCAACCCGTCCAAAACAGTGGCTGGACTATAGGGAACGGCCGGCGGCGCGTGCAAGGGCGACACCGGCGTGGTGCAGGGACCGGTCAGTGCAGGCCGGCCCCAAGGGCAACGGGGAGACGACAGCAGCATGGCTTACGCATGTGCCCTGATCACCGGGGCAACCTCTGGCATTGGCGCTGCCTTCGCGGCCGCCTTGCCCGAGACGACCGATCTCTTGCTCACAGGGCGCAACGAGACGGCGCTGGCCCAGGCCCGGCAAAGGCTGAGCCGAGGGGCGCGCCGTGTGCATACCCTCGCCGCCGATCTGGGCACGCCGGCCGGCCGCCAGGTGGTGATGGCCACGGCCGAGGAGATCGGCATCGATCTCTTGATCAACAACGCTGGCGTTGGGCCGTTCGGGCCGGTGCTGGACACATCGTTGGCTGACCAGGTGCAGTGCATTTCCGTGAACGTGGAGGCCACGGTCAGCCTGACTGGGGCGCTATTGCCCGGCATGCTGGCGCGCGCCCGACATGCCCGGCGGCGCTGCGGCGTCATCCTGCTGTCCAGCCAGATGGCGTTCCAGCCGTTCCCATTTCTGGCCGTCTACGGCGGCACCAAGGCATTCATTCTGGCCTATGGCGAGGCCTTGGCGGAAGAGGTGCGCCGCGACCCGGCGGACGTGTTGGTGCTGTGCCCGGGCATCACACGCACGGCCTTCGGCCAGCGTGCCGGTTTCGGCCGGGACATCCCGATTGCGGCGTCGCCGGATAAGGTGGCACGCGAAGGCCTGGACGCGCTGGGCAAGCGCAGCGTGCATATCTGTGGGTTCGCGCCTCGTTTGGCTCTGAACCCTATGGTCCTGGCGCGCCGGTGTGCCACCAGCGGGCTGGGCCACGCCATGGAATGGTTCACCCGGCGTCGGCCGACCGCGCCAAAGCCGTCGACCAACGGCGGTGCGCCGTCTCCTGCGGCCGACATGCCCCCTGAGGACACGCCCCCGGGTTCGGCAGATGTGACAGCCCCCCTATCGGGTTACACCGGAACCTGATCCAGGGTCCACCCGGTGCGCGCGGGCGCCGCCGCTTGCCACACATAGCGCCGGCCGCAATACGGACAGTCGATGCGGCCGTTACGCGCCAGCGTGAGATAGACCCGCGGGTGGCCGAGCGGGCCTTCGCCGCCGTCGCAGGCGACGCTCGTGGTCGAGACGGTCATGGTTTCCGGCGGCTGCATGCGAACGGCCTTTCCCTGAGGTGCCAAAGCGATGATGGCGTGGAACTGGGCGGGATGATAGCTCTGTGGTGGCATTCTTCAACGGTTGGCATAGGGGCGCCGGCGTGGCGCGGAAACAATCATGACCAGTATTCCTGCCACCGCCGGCGACACCGCGGGCGGACCGGTCCACGCCATCGAACTGGACGGTCTGACCAAAGTCTATCGCAGCCGTGGGCCGGAGGGCGTGACCGAGAAACACGCCCTCAAGGGCATCGACTTGCGTATCCGCCGCGGCGCCGTGTTCGGGCTGCTCGGCCCGAACGGTGCGGGGAAGTCGACCCTGATCAACATCCTGGCCGGGCTGGTCAACAAAACCGGCGGCGAGGCACGAATCTGGGGCTTCGACATCATCCGACAGATGCGTGCGGCGCGTTGTGCCATTGGTGTCGTGCCGCAGGAGTTGAACATCGACCCGTTCTTCACGCCGCGCGAACTCTTGGAACTGCAGGCCGGTCTGTATGGAGTACCGCCGTCAGATCGACGTAGCCTGGAGATTTTGGATGCGGTTGGCCTGCGTGCCCAGGCGGATGCCTATGCGCGCACCCTGTCCGGCGGTATGCGCCGGCGGTTGTTGGTGGCCAAAGCCATGGTGCATGCACCGCCAGTTTTGGTGTTGGACGAGCCGACCGCGGGCGTCGATGTGGAGCTGCGGCGCAGCCTATGGGAGTATGTGCGCGGGTTGAACCAGCACGGTACGACTGTGCTGTTGACCACGCATTACCTGGAAGAGGCCGAGGAGCTGTGCGACACCATCGCCATCATCGACCGCGGGCGAGTTGTGGCGTGCGACCGGACCCAAGCCTTGGTATGCCGGCTCGACGACAAGCAAGTCTCCCTTTTGCTCGACCGGGATGTGGATGCCGTGCCGCCGGGGCTGGCCGATCTGGCCTGCGTGATGGAAGCGCCGAACCGGCTGAGCGTGCGCTATCAGCCGAGCCGGCACCGGTTCGATACGGTGGTCGCCGCCGTGCAGGCGGCCGGCTTGGGCATCGTCGACGTCAGCACCCGGGAGGCCGACCTGGAAGACATCTTCCTGCGCCTGACCAGCCGGCATGAGCCGCCGGGGCATGGGCGGGCGATGTCCGGCGCCGGATCGAAGACCAGGAGTCAGACCAACAAACGATCGGATTGACTCATCGGTCTATTCTCGTAGGGCGTGCTTCAGCGCGCCTCGTGCAGCCAGAAAAGCGTCGGACTTCAGAGCACATGCCGAGCCGATCGAGCCGATCTGCGACGACGATTTGCTGAAAAATCGATTGGCTAGAGCGTCTTCCGCGAACCAGAGTGAGCGGAAACCGCTCTAAAGCGCCGATCCCGGCCGCGGCCTGCTGAAGCAGGCCCTACGGGGGTGCGCCGCGTCGGTCAAAACCTCCGTTCATTGGTATCAGTCAATCCGGGCTTGGAGGAAAAAAGGATCGGGGCGGAGGATGCGGGCCAACTCGGGATTTTGGTCGATGAGGTGAAGCGGCTCCCGTACAAGAAATTCGAGGTTTGCCGAGCCTACGACTGGGAGGATGACACCTCCAGGAAAACAGTGATAGAGAACATAATCGGAACATCGGTGCGGGAGGATGAGGATGGGTGACTATGACCTGCATCTTAAGGCCGCAGCCCTCGTGCGCGATGCCGGCAATCGCCTGGTTGGGCGGACGCGTCTGCAGAAGGTCACGTATCTGAGCCAGTTGGCCGGATTCGCCGAAGACTTTCGGTTTGGCTATCGGCATTACGGCTGCTATAGCGAAGATCTGGCGGAAGCGATGGACATCGCTTCTGGTCTGGGTGTTGTAAACGAGGAAGAAAAACGCAGCGAGTGGGGTGGGTGGTACTCCATCTATACGGTCGACCCTGCGAAAACACTTGACGTCGAGGGGCATTCAGAGCGCTCGCACTTTCTGAGTGAGGCGGCGAAAATGGGCGTCATCGAGCTCGAACTGGCGGCGACGGCCGCCTTCCTGCACGACGTGGAAGGATTCGGCCGCCACGAGGGCAAGCCGGATGCCTGGGCGGAGACGGCCATGCGCAAGCCCGGTAAAGCCGCCGACGGACGGCTGGAGCTGGCGAAGACATCCTATCGCCGCCTCCGCGAACTGCGAACGCCGAAGCAGCTCCCGGACATTTGATTGGGCGTGCGGAGTTCTCCGGTCGGGACACCACAGAACCAAGGAGGGTATTTAAGCGTTGGCAGACCCGGGGCGATGGTCGGCCCTGTGGGGCGTCGTGACGGACATCTTCCTGAGCCTGACCAGCCGGCATGAGGCGCCGGCGCCACAGGAGACGCCGGAAGGAGCGGGGAGGGTAGGCTGTGGTTCGGCATGGTGTGTTGCCTGTGCTGATGCTGCTGGCGTATGTCGGTCTGATCGGCTGTGCGCCGACGTATCAGACCATGGGACCAGACCGCATGCGCCCCTTGTTGCAGGACGATTCGATTTTTGCCGCCGACGCGTTCCGCTTGCCGTTGCGCAGCTGGCAGCCGGACGGGCCGCCACACGCCGTGGTGTTGGCCCTGCACGGCTTCAACGACCATTCGCGTTCCTTTACCACCTTGGGCGAAGCGCTCAGCCCCCAGGGCTATGCGGTGTTCGCCTATGATCAGCGTGGTTTTGGGCAGACGGTGAACCGCGGGCTGTGGTCGAGCGACGATGCCATGGTCT
>JANQJV010000253.1 GCA_028281465.1 Azospirillaceae bacterium
GAGCACCTCGTCCCGCGGCCCGAGGGTCGCTTGCCCTATGATCCGGCGGCCCATGGGTTCATCGTCGAAGTGCCCGAATTCTTGTATAATCACGGAGAGTTGTACAATCTGGGGGTTCCGCGTGGCACGCTGACTGTCGAGGAGCGCTTCAAGATCAACGAACATATCATCCAGACCATTCTCATGCTCGAAGCATTGCCGTTTCCGCGGTCGCTGGCGCGCGTGCCGGAGATAGCCGGAGGGCACCATGAAACCATGGCTGGCACCGGCTATCCGCGCCGCCTCAGGCGCGAAGACATGTCGGTGCAAGCCCGCATCCTGGCCATCGCCGATATCTTCGAGGCCTTGACGGCGTCCGACCGGCCCTACAAACGGGCCAAGACGCTTGGGGACTCGTTGCAGATATTGGCGCAGATGCGGGACGGGGGGCATATCGATGCGGACCTGTTCGACCTGTTCTTAGTGCATGGCATTCATCTGACCTATGGACGCCGCTTCCTTCGTCCTGATCAGATCGAAGACGTCGACATCACGCCTCTCCTCAGCTCTGCCGCGCGCGGCGTCGGCGGTGCGGCGGAGGGGACGCCGGCATGGTCCGCGGTATGAGTGCGCCCCCTGGCTGCGGAGACCCTCTGTGAACGGCTGCTGCCGGACTCTATACCTCCCGTTCTTTTTTCTGTGGGCGATCGCTTGGGCGGGGGCAGCCTTCAGCCAGCAAAGTGACGGGACGGAGTCGCTGCGCATCGCCGCGTGCCGTGACTGCATGCCGTTTTCGTTCATCGACGAGTCGGGCCGGCCGGCTGGCTCGATCATCGACATTTGGCGCCTCTGGTCGGCGAAGACCGGCCGGCCGGTGGTGTTCGACCTGGCCGCGTTGGACGATACGGTGGCCATGGTCGACGACGGACGCGCAGACATCCATGCGGGTCTGTTTTCTACGACCGAGTGGCAGCGATCCCTGATTTTCGGCGGTGTCGTGCTGCCGGTCGATACTCATCTGTTCCTGCACCAGCATCTGCCGCCCCTGTCTGATCTGGACCAAGTCGGGGCGTACCGTGTTGGCGTACCGCGCGGCGACCCTGTGGGCGATTGGCTGGCATCGCGCATCGGGGCCCAAGCTCTGGTGCGTTTTCAGTCCTACACGGAGATGATCGAGGCGGCGTCGGCTGGGCGGATCAAGGTCTTGGCGGCCGGCACGCCCACCGCGCTGCATCACCTGCGCGCCGCAGAATTGGCCAGTATGTTCGTCGTGCGGCCCAATCAACGCCTCTATGCCAAAGATTTGCAGGCGGCCGTGGCCGTCCGGCGCGCTGACCTGATCACCGTGGTCGATGCCGGTTTGGCACGAATCACCGACTGGGAACGTCGTGTCATCAGCCACCGTTGGGCCGGCAGAGACGAGACTGTCGACGGCGACGGCACAGCGCTCATCATCGCCCTGTTCCAAGACTATCCGCCGATGTCGTTCATCGGACCGGACGGCCGTCCAGCCGGACTGCTGGTCGATTTTTGGCGACTGTGGAGCCAAACCACAGGACAGGCCGTTCGCTTCCGTCCTTCGTCTTGGCCAGAGACCCTGGAGGCCATGCGTCGGGGCGAAGCGGATCTGCATTCGGGGCTGTTTCGCAATCGTGAGCGGGAGCGCTGGCTCGCTTTCACCGACCCGCTCCACGCCATCCGTACGGTCGAAATCCATCGGGTCGGTGAGCCGACGCTGTCTCTGGGCGCCCGCTCGGGTCGGCGCGTTGCTGTGTTGGAGGGCAGTTTCCAGGCGGATTGGCTGGTCCGGCACTGGCCAACCGTCACCACGGTGCCGTTCGCCAGTGCCGAACCCATGGTGCTTGCCCTCGTGCGCCGGGAAATTGATGCCATCATCAACGAGGCCCCGACGGTGCAGGCCAGCCTCAATGGCCTCGGCTTCGGCGGCCTGGTCGAACGCGGCGATACATTGTTGACCAACCAGTTGTTTGGTGCCGTGCGCAAAGCCGATACGGCGTTGCTCTCCCAGGTCAATCGCGGTCTCGCCACGCTGCCGCGCGATGCATTGATCGCAATCGACCAGCGCTGGCTGCCCGACCCGGAGGACCGGTACTACCGCCCGACTGGCTTTTATCTGACGGCGACCGAACGGCGCTGGCTGCGCCGGCATCCGCGCTTGCGTGTCGCCGTGCTCGACAGCGATCCGCCGCTCGGTCGACGCTCGGCTGAAGGGCGGTATGTCGGCTTGAACGCGGACGTCATGGCGGTGTTGGCGGACCGGTTGGATACTGCCTTCGATCCGGTTTTCTTCGAGACCGTGGGGGCCCTTCGGGCGGCGGTGTTGTCTGGTCAGGTCGATGCGGCGTTCGGTGTACCGCAGACCTTTGTCCAAGCCGGCGCCTTGTTGTTCACCGATACCTACGCCCATGATTCGACCATCCTGGTGCAGCGTGCCGACGATCCACCATTCGACGCATGGGAGGCGTTGGCTGGCCTGACAGTGACGGGGCTCGCCGAGTCACCCGAGGTTGCGGCGGTCCGGCAGTTGATTGCCGATGTCGAGGTCGCGCCGTTCCAGTCCGAGATCGAAGCGGTCCGGCGCTTTGCCACCGGCACGGGTGATGCCCATGTCACCTCCCTGGTGCGGTTTGGCAATGGGCAGCGCGCCGACGGTGTCCCGGGCCTCAGGGTCATGCCTATCACCCGAAACACCGAGCACAATGCGCTACGCATCGCTGTGCCTCGGGACCGGGGCATTCTGCATGGTCTCTTGGAGAAGGCGCTCGACGCCATTCCACGGTCCGATCTGGTCGAACTGGGGCGCCGTTGGCTCCAAGTACCGGTCGTGGAACGTCCCGCGTCCGCTCTGGAAACGCCTGTCGGTCCACGGACAGTGGAGGCCGGGGACGGACAGATCTGGAGCCTGTTGGCGCTGCTTGGTTTAGTTTCCCTGCTTTTCGTCGCTGTCATCGCCGGCGTGAGCTGGCTCTTGCAGAGGGTATTCGCCCGCAACGGAGCCGTGGCGTATCACTCGCAGGCGGTGAACTTGGCCGGCCTCGGGCTGGTGGTGGCTTTCCTGGTGACGGTGATCATTGCCGCCTGGTTCGTCCTCGGTCTCTTGGAGCGGCGGGCTCGCATCGAGGCCGGTCAGTCCCTTCAAACCGTGCTGGAAACCACGCATCGGGCCCTGCGTATCTGGACCGATGACCGGCTTGCCACCGTCGGGGATTTGGCACTCCGCCAACGATTGCACGACCTGGTGATCCGTTTGCAGTTGGTCGGGCCGGCGTCGGCGGACCTCCAGGCAAGCTGGGAGATGGAGGATGTGCGCGACTTTTTCCGCGATCGGCCGTCCGGCTTTGGCGGCGACGGCTTTGCCATCGTGGCATCCGATGGCGTCGTGATCGCGTCCCATCGTGATGGTGCCCTTGGTCGCGTCACCTCGCTGCTGGAGCAGAGGCCGGAATTGCTGAAACGGGCCTTCGCTGGCGAGACCCTGTTCATTCCGCCAGCGCTTGTGGCGGAGGCGGACGGTCCAGCGCCCCGGCGACAGCCTGTGATCCACTTCGCGGCCCCGATCCCGGATGCAACGGGCGAGACCATGGCTGTTCTGCTCCTGCCGGTCGACACCGCCGAGGTGTTCGATCCGTTGATGAGTCTGGGTCGCATCGGTGCCAGTGGTGAGACCTATGCATTCGACGCACGGGCCCGCCTGATCAGTGAAAGCCGGTTCCTCGACGATCTGGTCGCCATTGGCCTTATCGAGCCGGGCGAGAGCGCGGCCTTAAACATTTTGGTGCACGATCCCGGCCGTGACCTCACCGCGACCGGTGGGATGGCCGGTGACCAATCGGTGCTTTTGCCGACACGCATGGCCGCAGATGCCCTCGCTGGCCGGGACGGCAGCTCAACCGATGGTTACCGGGACTATCGTGGGGTTTCCGTCCTCGGCGCCTGGCGCTGGGATGCCGCGCTCGGGATTGGGTTGACGACTGAGATCGATGAAGTGGAGGCTCTGGCATCCTACCGGTTGGTGCACAACACGGTCCTGCTGCTGCTTGGGGCGACCGTGCTGCTCGGCCTGGGGCTGACCTCGGTGTCGGTGTGGATCGGGCGCAGCGCCACCCGCGCCCTGGCTCGAGCCAACGACGCATTGGAGCAACGGGTGGCGGATCGGACCCGGGCCCTGGCCGAGAAGGAACGGCATCTGCGTATGGCGCTCGAGAACATGTCCGACGGCATGTACGTCATCGATTCCAATGGAGCCTTTATTCTGACCAACGACCGCTATGTCGCCATGATGGATGTGCCGCCAGGGATGGTGGCGCCAGGATGCGATGTGCGCGGCGTGATCCATCTGCACGCCGAGCGCGGCGATTATGGCGCGGTCGCTCTCGACGAGGCGGTCAGACTCCGTTTCGCTGCGCTGATGAGCGACGAATACGTGGTGCGCGAAATGGTCTTGGGCAACGGGACGCGCATTGTCGAGTTGCGTAAGGCCGCCATTGCCGACGGTGGCGCCGTGGTCACCATCAGCGACATTACGGAGCGTAAGGAGGCACAGTACCGGCTCGAAGACGCCGAAGAGCGGGCGCGGTTGCTGCTGTTCTCGGTCGGCGAAGGGGTATTCGGCGTTGATCGTGACGGCCGCCTCGGTTTCGTCAATCCCATGGCCCTGGACATCTTGGGCTACAGGAGCGACGAACTCCTGGAGCGACGCATCCATGCCATCGTGCACCACAGCAGGCCAGACGGCACGTCTTATCCGCTGGAAGAGTGTCCGATGTACAAGGCCTATACCTTCGGCACGTCGGGGCGTACCGAAGACGAGGTGCTGTGGCGCAAAGATGGTTCGCCGGTCGAAGTTGAGTATCACGCCACCCCGATCTACCGGCGCGGCGACCTCGTCGGGGCAGTCATTGCCTTTGTCGACATCACAGAACGCAAGCAAGTGGAACGCGAGCGCAATGAAGCGTTGGCGGTCATCTCCAGCAGCATCAAATACGCCAGCCGCATTCAACGCGCCATTCTTCCGGATCAGTCGATCTTCGCCGCCGCCTTATCTGACCATTTCGTTGTTTGGGAGCCGCGTGATGTCATCGGCGGTGACGTCTATTGGTGCGATGTCTGGGGTGATGGCCTGTTGCTGATTTTGGGCGACTGCACCGGGCACGGTGTTCCTGGTGCATTCATGACGTTGTTGGCGTCCGGCGCTCTCGCGCGTGCACGCATGGAAATCACGGCGGGAGATATGCCCGAACTGGTCCGGCGTGTGCACCAGTTGTTGCAGATCACTCTCGGGCAGCATTTGGAAGGCGGTCAGTCCGACGACGGCATGGATTTGGCCGCCTGTTATATCCAAGCCGAGGCTGATCGCCTGACCTTCGTCGGCGCCGCTCTCGACCTGTTCGTCGCCGATCAGGACGGCGTGACCGAGATCAAGGGCAGCCGACACGGCATCGGATACCGCAACATCTCACGCGACCAGGCCTATGCGGCCCGGCACATCCCGCTTTTCGGCGACCAGTGTTTTTATCTCACCACCGACGGCATCATCGACCAAGTCGGTGGCTCAAAGGCACGCATGTTCGGCAAGAGGCGGTTCAAAGCGATTCTGGAAGTGGCGCGAACGCTGCCCATGGCCGAGCAGGGTGATCATCTTAGACAGGCGTTGGCCGACTACCAGGGCCAGCAACGGCGCCGCGACGACATTTCGGTGATCGGGTTCCGGGTTTAGCCCGAGGCAACGCTGGCGGCCCGGGCGGCGCGCGCCAGCAAGCGTTCAGCGCGGACCCGGATCGGCCTGTCGACCATGCGGCCGTCCACAACAGCAACACCGAATCCGCGGCCTTGTGCCTCGCCGAGGGCGGTGACCACCCGTTCGGCCCAGGCGATGGCATGAGGACTGGGCGAAAATGCTCGGTTCAGCACGGGCACCACGGCGGGATGGACGCAGGTGGCGCCTTCAAAGCCAAAGCGGCTCGCGCGTGCCGCGGCCCGAGTGACGACCTCCAGGTCTGCATGGTTGGCGATGCTGTCCATGAGGCCAAGCGGAGCCAAACCGGCCGTCCGGGCGGCGAATACCATCTGCTGGCGCGGGACCTGCAGAACATCGGGATCGGACTCCGATCCGGTCGCCGCTGCGAAATCCTCGCCCCCCAGAAGCATGCCGACCAAGCGGCCGCTGGATGTGGCGATGGGCTGGGCGGCAAACAATCCGTCCGGCGTCTCTATCATCGCGACCAAGCTGATGCGCCCAAGGGGTAAGCCGCGTTCGCCCTCCAACTCCGTGACGACGTCGGCGACAAGCGCAACACCGCCTGGCGTCTCGCATTTGGGAAGGAAGACGCCTTTGAGCCCGGGCTGTACCACCGCTTCCAGGTCGCGCACGGCCAATCTCAGGCCGGCGTTGATGCGCACGAAGACATCGGCAGGTCCTTGACAAACGGCCTGCATATGCTCAGCCAGCGTCGACCGGGCGGCCTGTTTTTCGCCGGGAGGGATGCTGTCTTCCAGGTCGAACACCAAAGCATCGGCCCCGCGGGCCTGGGCCTTGGCCACAAAACGGGGATTGTTGGCCGGCACATAGAGCAACGAACGCCAGGATGCCGACGAGACGGCCCCGGTTGTTCTTTCGGCACGCGTCATGCCGGCGTGTCCGCCTTCACCAGACCGGTTGTCAGCCATCCGGCGATCTCCGCCTCCGCACAGCCGATGGCGCGCAGCACCGCATGCGTATCGGCACCGAGGGCGGGGGCGGGCCTGGTGACGGCCCCCGGTGTCCGGGACAGCCGCGGTACCGGGGCATGCATGGCGACCTGGCCCAGGTCGGGGTCGGGTGCCTTGACGTAAATGCCGCGCTCGATGAAATGCGGGTCGGCGTGGATATCGGCGATCGAATGCAGCGGCGCGGCCGTGATGCCTTCGCGCGCGAACACGGCCAACACATCGTCGCGGTCGAATTGGCCGATCCACGCCGCCACGATGCCATCGACCTCATGGCGGCGCGCCACCCGTGCGGCATTGGTCGCGTAGCGCGGGTCGTCGATCAGGTCGGTCCGGCCCATGACCCGGAACAACCGCTCCGCCATGCTCTGGATCGACGCCGACAGGGCGACGAACTGCCCGTCCTTGGTGCGGTAAACATTGCGCGGGCTGGAGGTGTTCGATCCGTTGCCGACCCGCGGCTTGGGGGTGCCGGTCAGTTGGTAGTCGAGCGCTTCCGGCCCAAGCACCGAGACCATGGAGTCGAGCAGGGACAAGTCGATCACTTGACCGGTCCCGTCCCGGTCGCGCGCGCGCAGGGCCATCATCACCGCCATGGCGCCGTACAGGCCCGAGATCATGTCGGCAAGCGCCAGCGGCGGCAACAAGGGATCGCCGTCTTCCTCGCCATTGCGCTGCGCAAATCCCGACATGCTCTCCACGAGTGTGCCAAAGCCGGGGCGGGCGCTGTACGGCCCGGTCTGACCAAAGCCGGAGACGCGCAGAATGACCAGTCGCGGATGCGCGGCCAACAGCGCGTCGGGAGCGAGGCCCATGGATTCCAAGACACCCGGGCGGAAGCTCTCGATCAAGACGTCAGCCTGCGCGATCAAGCGGCGCAGGATGTCGCTGGCGCCGTCCTTGCGGAAGTCCAGTGCCACGCTCTGTTTGTTGCGGCCGTAGACCTTCCAGAACGTCGACTGTCCCTGAGCCTGCCAAGCGCGCAGCGGATCGCCGCTGCCGGCCGGCTCGACCTTGACGACCGTGGCGCCGAAATCCGCCAGTTGCAGCGAAGTCATGTTGCCTGCGACCAACCGCGACAAATCGACCACCGTCAAACCGTCGGCAGGGCGCGCACCCGACCCCCCCTGGAGCACCGTGGGCCACGGCGAGGGGACGCCCGGATTGGGAGTATCGGTCATGATGCCAGTTCCGTTGGTCAGTGGGGTCGGGTTTGGCGCCGTCGCACGACCTGCTTGCCGATGATGCCGATGGTGAAGACGGCCAAAATCATGATCAGCAGTGTGAGGGCAATGGGCCGTTCGATGAAGATGCTCCAGTCGCCCTGTCCAAGCATGATCGATTGCCGGAAGTAGTTCTCCGCCAAGGGCGCCAGGACAACCGCCAGGATGAACGGCCCGGTCGGATAGTCGTTCTTCTTCATCAGGTAGCCGATCACACCGAAGACCAGAGCGACCCAAATGTTGAACGTGTTGTAGCTCAAGGAAAACGCGCCAACCAGGCACAGGGCAACGACCACGCCAGCCAGGTGCCCTTGAATCAGGCGCAGGAGATTGATGAAGACCGGGATCAGCAGGATGTTGGACAGGAACAGGAACAGGTTGGCCAGGATCAGGCCGGCGATCATGGCCCAGACGATGTCGCCCGATTTGATCATCAGCAGCGGGCCGGGTTGCAGGCCGAACATGATGAGTGCGCCGAGCATGATCGCGGTGCCGCCCGAGCCGGGGATGCCAAGCGTGATCAGGGGAATCAGAGCGCCGGGCACCGACGCGTTGTTCGAGGCTTCCGGCCCGGCCAGGCCGGGCAGGGCGCCGTGGCCGAACCGTTCCGGCCGGGTCGACAGCCGGCGTTCCAGCGCATAGGCGAGGAAGGTGGCGACGGTGGCACCGGCACCGGGCAAGACGCCGATCACCGTGCCCAGGACAGAGCCGCGCACGGTCGGTCCGGCCGCCTCGCGCAGGTCCCGGCCGCCCGGAATATACTCGCGGAGGTTGAAGCTCGGCTTGCCGAGTTTCAGCACCACCCGGTGTTCCAGATTGTACAAGACCTCGCCCAATCCGTAGAGACCGATGATGATGGCGACGAAGTCGATCCCCTCGATCAACTCGGGCACAAAGGCGAAGCGGATGTGGCCGGAGATGTAGTCGCTGCCGAAGGTGCTGACGAGAACGCCGACACAGGCCGTCAGCAGGGCCTTGAGCAGGTCGGCGCCGGCCAGCAACACGATCGTGCTGAGGCCTAGCAGCATGAGCAGAAAGTACTCCGGCGCGCCGAGAAAGATGGCATAGGAAGCGATCATCGGCGCAAAGAACACCAGCACGACCAGCCCGAACAGGCCGCCGACGAAGGAGCTGATGGCCGAGATGCCCAGGGCCAGGCCGCCGCGGCCCTGCTTCATCAACGGGTAGCCTTCCAGTGCGGTGATGATGGCGGGCGCATCGCCCGGCGTGTTGATCAGGATCGACGTGATCCGACCGCCATACATGGTGCCCATATACACGCCCGTCAGCAGGCACAACCCGGAAACCGTCGGCATGCCGAAAGCCAGCGGCAGCATGAGCGCAATGCCGGCGGACGGGCCGAGGCCGGGCAGGGCCCCGACCAGTGTTCCGATCATGCCGGCGACGAAGATGATGATCAGGTTCTCGGGCGTCAGGACGCCGGCGAAACCACCGGACAGATCCGCCAGCATATCGACCATTCCGCAGGACTCCGCTCTTTCCTCGACGCCTGCGTCACGTCAAGGGAATGTTCAACCAAAGATTGAAGACGACGTAGATGCAGACGGTCACCGCGCCGGCCACGCCGGCCGACAACACCGGGCCATGGCCGGACAGCCGCCAGGATACGACCCAGACCAGCAGGGTCAGCGGCAACAACACGCCGCCGCCGATGTGCATGGCCGACACCGCGATGCCCAACAGCACCATGGCGGCCAGCACGGCGCGGTGGCCGGTGCTGGCCGGCTTTTCCGGCGGCGCGGCCGTTGGCCCTTGCCCCGCCTCCGTCGAGTCGTGTCGGCGGGTGATCAGGCGTCGGCCGGCGATCGCCGCGGTCAGCACCAGGGTGGCCACCGACAGGTTCAGCGGGACGAACCCCGGTCCGAAGGCCTGTGCCGCGGCATACGGCATATCCAGGCTGAACCGGAGGAGAACCGCTGAAAACACCGCCAGGGTGGCGAGCAGAAGGGTCTCGGACGGTTTCATCGGGTCTCCTCCCGACGTCAACGACGGGGACGTTTGCCGGACGCAGGTCAGTCGATGACGCCGAGGTCGGTCAAGGTGGCGCGGTAGACCTCATTGGTCCGGGCCAGATAGGCGCTGAAGTCGTCGCCGGCGAGGAAGCCTGGCACCACCGAGTTCCGCTCCAGATAGTCGGTGCGCCAGGCGTCCGACTGGCTCAGCCGCTCCACCATATCGGTGAGGTATGTGCGGGCCGCGTCGGAGATGTCGGCCGCCGCCGTGACGCCGCGGTACAGGCTGAGGGTGATGTCGTAGCCCTGCTCCTGGAAAGTCGGCAGGTCCGGGAAGGCGTCGATGCGGGCCTCGGTGCTGATCGCCAGGGCTTTGAAGTGGCCGGCTTCGAAGAAATCGACCGCGGGTCCGGGGTTGGTGATGATGAAATCGAGTTGATTGCTGAGCAGCGCCGTGACCACCTCGCCGTCGCCTTGGAACGGGATGTAGTTGAAGCTGTTGCCGGTCGCTTCACCGAGCTGGATGGCGACGATGTGCTCGATGGTGGCGGTGCCGGTGCCGCCGACGTTGAGCACCCGGTCGGCGGCCACGATGTCGGCCAGGCTTTGGAACGGGCCGCGGGCGTTGACCACCAGGAGCTGCGGGTCGATGCCGAGCCGGGCGATCGGCGTGAAGTCTTCGAACGTCAGGCCGATGTTGGTGGTCAGCGGCGTGGTGATGTGGGACGACGTGATCGACATCAGATAGTGTCCATCGCCGCTGTGGCCGTTCAGATAGCCCATGGAAACGGCGGAGCTGCCGCCCGGCTTGTTGACGACATTGATCGGCGCATCGACGATCCGTTCGTCCTGGATGATCTTGGCCATGGCGCGCAGCATGGTGTCGTGGCCGCCGCCCGGGCCATAGCCGGCGACGAACTCGATGCCGCGCGTCGGAAAATCCTGGGCCATGGCCGGACCGGCCAGGGCGAGGCCGAGCAGGCCGGCGGTGATGAGGGATGTGGTCTTCTGCATCACGGGGTGGTCCTCCCTGAGTCCAAAGGCGGTGTCTTGGTGACGTTTCAATCGGGGCGCGGCGTGCTGGCCGGATAGGCCCGCGCGTCGGTTTTTTTTAAGAAGTCATGTCAAGGTCTCTGTCTGTGCGGTTTTGCCTCCTTGGGGTTTGGAAACCGGCGCCGAGACGCGCGCCAGGGCCGCCGACGCGAGCCGGGCCTGCGCCACGGTGGCCTGGATGGCCGTGTCGAGCTGGGCGATGAACCGTTCGCGCGGCCCGGCAATGTTCAGGGCGGCCTGGATGGTGTCCGATCCGTCGACCAGCGGGGCCGCCACGCCGGCGGCGCCGTCGACGCGGCCATGGCTGTTGACGGCATACCCGTCCGCTTGGGCGCGTTCGACCAGAGCGGGGATGGCGGTGCTCAAGGTCGGATCGCCGTCGGTGACGGCCGCGTTCTCAGCGTATGTCGTGAGGTCCGCCGGGGCGAGACCGCCGAGCAGGATGTGGCCGCTTGCGACCTGATGCGCCGCGCGCAAGCGCGAAATGTCCCGGTCGTAGCGGACTTCCCGGTTGGGGAGGTGCTTGATCAGATACGCCACGTTGCGGTCCGCATCGAGCACCGCGATGAAACCGGTTTCCTGCACTTCGGCGACGAGTGTTCGGACGAACGGGTCGAGGACCCGCACCAAGGTACCGTGCGCCGGCCTTGTGCCGGCCGGCTCACCCGGTAAACGGATGAGTCGATACGAACCGGCGGCATTACGCTCGACGTAGCCGTGTTCCACCAGCGTGCGGACGAGACCGAGCGCGCTGCTCTTGGGCATGGCGAGCGCGCCGGCGACATCGGCCAACGCCACGGGTGCCCTTTGCTCCGCCAACCATTCGATCAAGGTCAGGATGCGTTCCGATCCGCGCCCACTCACGGTCCCGTTTCCTATCCGCCGCCTTCCCGTTCATCATTTTGAACGCGTTCATTATTTGGAACATAGCACAAGAACAGCAGATTGTCAACAATCTGCGATGATCTGGCCCTTGCGCCACCGCGGATGAAATTGTGGTAGGACCAACGGCCCGACACAAAGACCGGTCCTCGGGCCGCCCTGTTTCGGAGCGCCGGCTTCCAGCCGGCCCGGACCACGCCCAGCAGCCGGCCGTCAAGATGGCGGCGGTCCAGCCGGCGGGGATGCCGGCGCTCCTCGTTCAGCGCCGAAACCGAACGGGTCGTCAATGCGGGCCATGGGTATGGGAAACAGGTTGAGGCCGATGAAGCGGCGCGATCCTTGCAGCGCGTGAGGGTACGGGTCGACCGCGGCTTCGGTGGCGGCCGGCATCATCCACACGGGAATCACGGCAAACGGTCGATACGGTTGTACCGGGCGATCGGCTGGCTGCGTTCGGGCCCGCCGAGCAGGGCGAGCCGGAGAGCGTCGAGTCTCGGTACCGGCGGCGGCCCTTGGGGCCGCCGCCGCGGCGCGTCATGCAGCCTGACGGACTGTGGTCACGAACCCGGTCGCCTTTTCCTTCAATTGCTCCGTATGGTCGGCGACCGCATCGGAAATCGACGCCACAGTCTGCGCGGTTTCCTCCACATGGTCGAACGAGCTGCGCACCTCATCCACCGTGCGGGTGACGGCGGAGGAGTTATCGGCGGCGACCTGCGTGTTCTCTCCAACGCCTGATATGACCGAAGATTGCTCCTCCGCGGCCCCGGCTGCCTGCGTGGTCAATTCGCTGATCTGCAAAATCGATTGGCGGATGGCTTCGATTTCTTCGACCGCATTTTCCGTGACGGTCCGGATTTCGGCCACCTGGTTGGTGATCTCGACGGTTGCCTTGCCGGTTTGATTGGCTAAGGCCTTTACTTCGCCGGCCACCACGGCAAATCCCTTGCCGGCATCACCAGCTCGGGCCGCTTCGATGGTGGCATTCAAGGCGAGCAGGTTGGTCTGCGAGGCGATGGTGTTGATCAAGCTGATGACCGTGCCGATTTTGCGCGCTGCGTCGGAGAGCGTGTTGATGGTTTCGGCCGTCGATTGTGCCCGTTCCACGGCGCTGCGGGCCTGTTGGTCGCAGCGGTTGACCAGTGAGGCGATCTCCGAGGCGGTGGCGCCCATTTGCTGAACCGCAGAGGCAATGTTCTGCACGTTCTGCGTCGAAACCTGGGCACCCTCTGCCACGGTCTGTCCATGGTCCTTGGTCCGCTCCGCTAGGCCGGAGAGATCGCGCGCGGTGTTGCTCATGCGCGAGACTGCCGTGGACAAGTCGGCGAGAACATGTCCGATACTGGATTCGAACTCGGCCGCCATGGATTCGATGATCCGACGTTTTTCGATTGCGCGCTGTTCTTCGTCGGCCGTCTGCTGTGCCTTGAGCGAGCGCATCTCCTGAGCGTTGCGCTTGAACACAGCGACGGCAGCGGCCATACGGCCGATTTCGTCCCGTCGCTCGGCCGCCGGGATGTCGACGTCGAGATCGTCGGCGGCCAATGCGGTCATAGCCCGTGTGACGGCATGCAGTGCGACCAGGACTATGCTGCGCAGGGACCAGACCATCGCGCCGCACATGACCAGCAAGACGAGGAAGGCCGGGCCGGTGGTGGCGATCAGCACGTCTCGGGTGATGGCGCGTGCCGGCTCCAGAGTCCAGACCGTGACAAGGAGGCCAATGCGATCGCCGCGCAGCATCACCGGCAAGAGCACGCCTGCGGTCTCGTCGGTGGTCAGGATCAGATGTGTCTGATCCGCCGGCAACGCGCCAGCGGCGAGGGTATCGTCGAAGGTGAACCCATCTTGCTCCGGCGCCCGGAACTCAACGAACGTGGTCTCATCGCGGTACACGCGGGCGCCGATCAGGCTGCCTGACCGCTCTGCGACCTGTTGCAAGACGGTTTCGACGCCTTCCTGGCGGCTGAAGCGCACCGATGACGTGATGTCGTTGGCCAGTTGCTGTGAGACTTCCACGCGCCCGGCGACGAACACGGCCTCGGCGCTGTCGTCGAGCACCCAGGCCTGCAAGGCGATGATCACTGCGAAGCCGAGGATCAGCAGGACCGTGAGGATCACTGGGATTTTGACGGCGATGCCGATCCCCCTGGTATCCTTGGAATGAACCATCAATCCCTCTCGATCACAATGCACCACGCGGTTCACCAGAGAAAAAGGGGGGTGTTTGTCGCGTCCCTGTTTGTGGGTTGAACGGCCGGCCAGGCAGCCAAATCCCGTCCAGCGATCAAGGACTAATAGGCTCAGTCGATCAGGAAGTAATGATCAGAGAGCGCGCCCACGAGGCCTTCCTGAACCAGCACAGCATAGGCGTCCTAAAGGTCTTCTTGGGGAATTTCGCCGTCGTAGTCAAGCCTGATGGTCAAGTATTGTGCGCGCGTTTCTTGCGCTGTTCCGATGAACGGAAGTCCATCCAGGCCGCAGGGCTGTTCAATTCTTAGACCAACCCATTGAAATACAATACTGAAGTTTGACAGTTTGCCGGATTCCGGGGTGTGGAATTGTCAGAATTCCTAGTGATTTCGGGTATAGTGGCGGAAGTGTAGTGCTACTTTATTCCGATTAAAGTACTATTTTTTTTGACATGGGCTAGATATGTGTAATGCTTTTTCCCATGGTCCTGCGCGAGAAATGGATGGGCGACCGCACCTCCCTGTACCTGGTGGAGTCGGTGCGCGAGGGCGGCAAGCCCAAACAGCGGATCATGGCCAGCCTTGGCCACAAGGAAGCCGTGCTGGAAAAGGGCGACCTCGATCGCCTGGTGCGGTCGATCGGCCGCTATGCGACGCGGTCGGTCGTGCTGTCGCTGCTCGACGACGCGACGACCCTCAGCCCACCGCCCGGCGGATCGGGGCCGGGCTGCTGTTCGAACGGCTATGGGCCGAGATCGGATGCGGCGCGGTGCTGAGCGAAGCGCTTGCCGGCCGGCCGTTCGCCTTTCCGGTCGAACGGGCGGTCTTCCTGACCGTGGTGCACCGGCTCATGGTGTCGGGGTCGGACCGCAGTGCCGATACGTGGCGCGCCGACCAGCGCCTGCGCGGCGTCGAAGCCCTCCAGCTCCATCCTCTCGTGCGTCGGGGGGGTCGCGATGGCGACGTCCAGGGGCTTGGTGTGGGTGACGTCGAATGGTAACGGCAGCGAGAACACGCGCCTGTATGGCGACGTTTTTTTTACAGCCCTCGCTTTCGGCGGCCGAGTGTGGCGGGCCCGCAATCCGCTGTTTTCTGGCGGCGCGAAAGATCTTGGCACGCAGTTTGCCCTCCACCGGTCAGCCACACCTCGCCTTCGAACTCATGGTGGCTAATACCCATGGCCCGCATTGATGACACATTCGGTTTCGGCGCTGAACGAGGAGCGCCGGCATCCCTGCCGGCTGGACCGCCGCCATCTTGGCGGCCGGCCGC
>JANQJV010000326.1 GCA_028281465.1 Azospirillaceae bacterium
TCGTTCCGGGGCTACGCCCCTCCACGATACAGCCGCACCGGCAATCCTACCGGCCAAGATAATTGACGCTGAACCGGCCAAGATAATTGACGCTGGACAAAAACACCGGTCCGGCCTACCGGCAGACACTGCGGGCAGTGGTTAGGACAGTGCCAGGCAAAATGTCCGACCTCTCGCCAAGGTCATGAGCGGGGATTCGACCACGGGCCTCCCCAGACCACTTGCCATGATCTTGAGCCGGGCGGCACCCCTTGTAAACCCTGGCCTGCGGCCACCGCCTGCGGCGGCAAGGGGTTGACAAGGGGTGCCGCCCGGCTCTTGGGTTCGGCATGCGGTCTAAGGAGAGGTGTGTCAGAGCGTGTATGGGAAGGGGGCGGAAAGGCAGAAATCGGAGATTGATCCTGCAAAGGACTTGGCCATTCTTCATGAGGCGATTTTACAGATTCTTTCGTAAAATTCATGAGGAGGTTGATCGCCGGATGTGAAATTGGCTTTGAGTCATCGACAGCGGCAACAGTTTGGCCAGCCGATTAGCTCTGCCGCCAAGTCAATGTCGCTAGGGATGACCAGATAAAGGCATGTCGGGCCATTTGGCCAGTCCGCGTTTCTCTGCGCAGAACTCGGCATTTCCCTGGAAATTCGGGAAGACCACGCCGCCTGGATCGAGACCTGGTTGACGGTCCTGCGTCGCGACAAACGCGCGGTGTTCAGCGCCGTCGGTCATGCCCAGCGGGCCGCGGATTTTCTCGGTGCTCTGGCCGGCACAGCGGAGGGGGCGCCGCAGGGCGTCCCCAATCGATTGCCGTGTCACCGGGTCCTGTGGCGGGACGGTCGCCCGGCTTGCCAAGCAGGGGAGCATTTCGGACGGTGCGCACGAGCGTTGCGATATGAAAGCAAACATGACACCTTAAGAGCCGCTTGCAACCGTTGCCCGCACCTGCGGCGCCAGACGGTCGCGGACTTGGTCGTAGACAGGGATACCTGCCTCGACGGCGACTTCAAAACTCACGGCCAGGGCGTAGGGAACCAGTTCGTCGAAATCACCGGCCGTTGCCCGGCAGGACACTTTGAGAAGCAAATGTCCGTCGTCAACGAACACGGCTGCCTGTTCACCGTACCGCCGTTCGTGAAAGACTGTGCCACGTGATACGGCCTTGTCACCAGGTTGTGACGGCTCCCTTTTCTCGGCGATCCAGTACTTGTCGGTTTCGTTGCCGGGGCTGATCTCAAGGGCCGCTTTTCGATATCCCCGATGGTTTGGGTTGATCGGTGCAAACCAGGCGAGCGTAACGGTAAGTGACCTTAATGCCCGCTGACCATCAAGATCCGTCGGTAGGGGAATGCGATAGAGAAGTCCGGTGTCGGGAGCAATCGTACCGAATCCCAACATCGTTGCCCTGTTGCCAGCACAGTCCAGAACACGATCAATATCGGGAACTCCGTAGCCAAGGAGGCGTGTGATGTTGTCACGGCGGGGCATATGTTGCCCTTGCCCCTGAGGACCGAAGTGCCGGTCAAGCATCTTCCCGCATGCTCCCCAAGACGCCCCGTGTACGAGGAGGGCCTTGAGCACAAGGGCCATGTGGTCTGGGGGGATATCTGTGTGATTTGAGCCGCCGTTCGCATCGGAGAGAACGTCATAAATCCTGTGGGACGACCGCGTGGCTAGAGCCGTCGCGACGCTGCTGCCCCAGGCGAAGTCCTCATAGCGGGCGCCGCCTTGTCGGTCAGGCGCGGCCACACGAAGGCCGAAGAACCGCGCGGCCCTATGGAAGGGCTGGATGGTGACACGTTCTCCCGAGCCAACGACCCGGACCGGTGCCCGTCCGCCATCGAACAGGAGGTCAGGTTTTATCGCCTTGCGGAACCCCAGGCCCATGGCGGACGCAATATTGGGCAGACTTTCATCGGTGAACGGATCGACAAGCATTCGCGGCAAATTGCCGTTGTACGCTGATCCCCTGTGGGCACCGCCAATGGTCAGTATGTTGAGGGCTTCTGCGGGAGAGAGCAGAGTTCTCTCACTCTTGTTTCTGTCCAAGGCCTTCAAAATCGCGATCTCACGCTCTTTGGGATCGGCGTTCTCGAATGCCTCGGAGGTCCTGAACTCAGGTATGTCAAGTCTCTCCATGACATTGCCTGCGCTGACAAGGAACAACACCCGGTAACGTTCTGACAGATAGTCGAGCAACCGTCCGAGGGGACTCATGACTCTGGCAAAAGGACGCCATGCGTCGCCCAGAGAAACATTGATGATCTTCACATCAGGTCCGGTTGCGGGTTCGGAGCCGTCGCCTTCCTTGATCCGCTTGACCGCACGGTGGATCACATCGACGACCAGCCGGTCCGCCGGGGTGCGTTCCCCGCCTCCCGCATTGGGCCGCAGGACCGGAAGCACCAGTAGCGGCCGAGCCAGTTGCGGCTCGCCATGGTTCAGATCACCGTGGATGATCAGAGAGGCCATACTGGTGCCGTGCTCTCGCAGGTCGATCGGATACAGCGGTTCCAGAGTGTCGGGGTCATCGACGATCAGGCGGCCGGCCAATCTCGCATGGTTCTGGATGGGCAGCCCATCGAGCAGTGCCGCGATCGGCGCGTCGTGCTCCAAGTGAGGCGGACTTGTCAGTCCCGGCCCGTTCTGGCCCTCCGGTGCGTCCCTTGCCGGATGATGCGCCACTGATTGAGGTCTGAGGAACATCACTTCATCGACGCGGGCCAGCGAAATCTCCGGCCGGTCGATGAGGGATCTCACGTGAGTCGGTGGAACATCGACCAAAGCCGCGTCGTACCGAATCTCCGGAATGATCGTGTGATCGACAATCCGGCCGCCCAACTCGTGTATTTCTTGCCTGAGGCGCGCGTGGGAGCGGTTGCGGCGCTCCCGGTTCTCATGGTGCCAGAGCTCGATTTCAAATCGCACCAGGTCATCCGGATTGCTGGCCAGTGCGCTTTCCCAAAACTCGATCATTTCCGGGAGCACACGATCCTGGGGTCCCCAGGGACGGACGTCGATCAGTCTGCCGAACAGATCGTTCCACGACCCCCTTCCGTATTCCATCGGCTCACCGCGCTGGTACCGTCGCCAGAGACTGAGCAATTCCTGAAGCGCCCGGACGTCCGGCATGGCGAGGTAGATGCGTCCGCTAGCGACCTTTTCCGGTTTTTTGGCGTCGTGGAAATCGTCATCGGGTTCAAACTCAACCTCAAACTCGCCGAGATACTCCAAGCCCAGCTTTTGCGCCTGGGCGTAGAACGCATCGACCGATCCGGCAATTTCAAAGACGATCGCACGTTCCGGGGCGATTGAGGCCGGATCGTCTCTCAGGTCGAGAAGCGCGGTCGGATCGCCGGCCACCTTTGTCAACCGCTCAAAACGATGGCCCAGACGCTCACCCTGTCGCATCGCGGTAGGTTTGGCTACGCTATCACCAAAACCTCACCCTTTCTTTCTGGGAGCCTTGACCGGTTCGGGCAGCCTAAGTAGCGGAAGCTCCGGCATATCTCTCGCTATCCTTCTGAGCGTTCCCTTCGACGCGGGCCGCCCACAATCTCATCTGTTCCTTGGCAATCTCCGTGGCGTCGTGTGCCCCCATCGCCAAGACCTGCCGCCGGGCAAGGTCCCGGAAAAATTGCTCCGCCTCGCCAAAACTGATCGGTCCCAAACCCTTGGCAATCTGCGTGGACTCCACCCCCAATTGAACACCCGTCCGGTCGCTCAATTGCGTGATGAA
>JANQJV010000365.1 GCA_028281465.1 Azospirillaceae bacterium
ACCGGACACCGTCCGCCGTCCGCGGAGCTGTGGCCATCCGACGGCGGCCCCCGCACCGGCGTGCACACGAGGCCGACGAGGCGTCGGCGCTCCCACAAAATCCTCCGGCGTGCCCGTATAGTCGGGGGCACGCGACGAATCCGGTCCTGCGCCTTGCGGTATCGGTGGTGTCCATGGGCTCATCCGTGGAAAGCCATCTTGACACGGGCAAGGCAGTTCGCTCACAAGTATCTTGTATGCGAGTGAATGGTACACATGCACACGACTTTCGGCTAGGGAGCCCCAGTGAAACCCCAAGACTGCATCTTCTTCCGTCTGTCCACCATCGGCAAGCGGGCCGGCCGGGCCTGGAAGGAGCATGTCGCGCCGCTCGGCGTCACGGGTGTTCAGGCCATGGTCTTGAATTTCCTTTTGGATGAGGATGGCGTGTCCTGCGTCGAGCTGGGCAACCGGGCGGCCCTCGATAGCGCCACCTTGACCGGCATCCTGGACCGCCTGGAAGGGGCCGGTCTGGTCATTCGGCGCGCCAATGTCGATGACCGGCGTGCCATCGCCGTGTGCCTAACTGAACAGGGTAGAGCAGTGGCCGTGTCGACGACCGCTCTGATCGCCGAAGCCAATGGCCGTTTTCTGAAGAACCTGACGGATGACGATGTCGTCACCCTGACGCGCTTACTCGGCAAGCTCTGAATGACTTCAGCCAAAAAGCTCGCATACGAGTAATAAGGACACAAGCAAGACGGTTGAATTGATCTGGGCCTCGATGGGTAGGACGGTGCCAATTCAATCGCGAAGGGAGAGTGGAATGTTCATTCCCAAAAAGGACGACGAACGAAATCAGATAGAACAACCAGAGTCTGACACTTATGTGGTCTATGGTTGGCAACAGAGTTACTTCACACAAAAACTTCTGGCGGCGCTCACGTTCTATGGGGCGCGGCACACGTTCGCCAGGAAGTCGAAAAGCAACGAGCGAGAATTGAGGTTACGCTCTGGCACGCACCAAATTCCTGTGCTGCACACACCCGAGAACTGGATGGTCGCCGATACCACACCGATCCTGATGATGCTCGACCACCGGTTTCCCGGCCGGTTTCTATTCCCCACCGGGCCGCTTGGTGTGCTCGTGCATGTGTTGGAGGAGTATTTCGACGAGTGGATTGCGCGCACGACAGTGCACTGGCGTTGGAGCTACCCGGAGAACCATGCCCTCTTGTCGACTGATGCCGCCGACGGTGATGTCGAGGAAGCGGCTCGCATCGCTGCTTGGGGGGTACGAGTCTGCCGTGCGACCGGCGTTTCCTCCGAACTCCAGAAACGCGAAGCCGAAGCCGAATACCATCGGATTCTGGCCAGTGCGGAGCGGCAATTGGGTGAGACCCGGTATCTGCTCGGCGACCGGCCGACGGCGGTGGACTGCATCGTCCTGGCCGGGCTGCGGGCCCACTTCAACTATGATCCGGCCCCTCGGCGGGTGATCCACGAGGCCTATCCGCGTACCATCGCCTGGTGCGAACGGCAGGCCGACGCTTGGGATGGCCGTGGGGATCTGGCGCCATTTCCCGCCTCCACCCCGTTCGCCCAATCCATCCTGGCGGAGATGGCCGGGACCTATCGTTTGTTTGCCCTCGGCAACCGGTCTGCTTTGGCCGATCGGCAGAAGGCTTTCGTGATTCCGATCTATGGCGAAGACGTCAGTTACCTTGCCCGTCCATACATCGAGCGGTCGAGACGGATGATCGTGAGCCGGATTCAGACCCACCTCAGCGGCGATGAGCCGGTGGCCGTGCGTGCCTGGTTGACAGGCGTTGGGCTGGATGCGGTGTTCGCAGAATAGGCGGGAAAGCCGGCATCAGACATGATAGTCGGTTTCGGCGGCCGGTCGCCGGAGCAGGCCGAAATACAGGCAAATCAGCTCGTGATGTCCATCCATATGGAGGGACTCGCGTTCATGCGCCGGCAGGTCGTTCAATTCCGCCACGTCGATGCTAGGCGGCAGCACCAGGGCAACCTGTGCCGTCATGGCTAAGATCGTCTCCAGGATGGCATCGGCCGGTGGCCGGGTGTTTGAATCGATGAACCGGGGGCGGTGCTGTGGTCCGGTCGTCGCCCAGTCCGGATCGATGAACGCGGCATCGCATGGAGGCAGCCGGCGGCGCAGGGTCTCGTCCATTATGTCGCCATGAACGAATGTTATCCTGTCAGAGAGCCTGGCCCGGGCGACATTCCGGATCGCTTGTGTTTGGCGGTGCCGGTCGATTTCGACCGTTGTCACATGCTTTGCCACGCGTGCCAGGGCGATGGTGGTGAAACCGGCACCAGTGCATGTTTCTAGCACGCTCAGACCGGTGAATCGCTCGGCGAAATGGGCCGTGAAGCGCCAATCTATCCCCATCGTGACGGTTTGCCGATCAGCGACGTAATCGTCGCCGAATTTGCCGCGAATCTCCGCTTGCAGGTCCGTCATACTTTCGGCTTCTCCAGGAACGGTGCGGCGAAACAGTCGAAGATCAGGCCGGTGTGCTTGATCCGACCAGAGCTCCCCCGGTCTCTGGGCCGAAGCAATCGGCAGAATCGGGGCAGTCGTCGCAATTCGGCGATTTACAGATCGGAATGCCTTCGCGTTGGCAGAGCTGGCGGTAGAAAAACTTCTTCCATTTCATGTTGTCGGCGTTCATGATCAACAGTCCAGGAAAATGTCGTTGGAATAACCGGTTGAGCTCGTCACGATTGACCAGGCCCAGGTCTTGCCAGAGGTGATTGGCCCCAAGGCTGCGCCGGGCGATGATTGCGGCCAGCCAGCTTTCCACATCGCTGGCTCCAGCGCGGTGCTCCAGCAGGAACGCGCGCAGATCGGATTCTTCCAGTGCCTCGTCATCCGGCGCGGCAACTGGACCGGTGTCGTCCTCCAGGGCTGGCACCTGTTCTGGCATGTACCGCATGGCAATCTGTCGCACATCGAACCCGGAAAGGCCCAGCGACTGGGTGATCGGGCGCGCGGCGTCGTGCAGCCCGAGGGATAGAAGCCGACGGAAGAGGGCGGCGTCGAATGCGGCGTCGGTCGCCATGGGGGGTCGCTCCCGTGTTGGGGGTGACGATATCGCAGCATTCGCCGTGCCATTCGGTTTTTCCCCGCGGGGCCCCGCTGTGCCGGTGGCGGTGTTGACAAGCGCACAATGTCGTTGTCGCAAATACGACCCGTGTCGCTCGTCACGGCTCGTCGATCAGCGCCACGCTCTTGATCATCGCATGGACCTTGTCGCCCAGCCAGAAACCGAGCTCATCCCAGGATTTTCGTGTGATCCGGGCAATCAACGCCTCGCCGTCGGCGTCTCCGCCGAGTGCCAGGAACACGCTCATGGCCGACACGCCGAGCGGTTCCGCGGCGGTGATGCGCGCTGGCAGGACGTTCAAGATGCTTGAGCCGCTTGGGGCACCGCCCCGCCACAGGCTGACATCGGAGGCGGCGATGCGCAGACGCCGTCGGCTGCCATGGCCGCCGGCACGGCCGGGCACGAAGAGGGTGCCGCCGGTGACCCGTACCAGGGACAGGCCATACCCCGGGTCTTCGGCGATGACTGTTGCCTCGATCACCGATGCCGCGTCGGGCCTGCGGTAAAGCGGCAGCGCCGGGTCGGACAATAAGCGCGCCAGTGGGCCGCTGGCCTGGACCCGTCCTTGGTCCATCAGCACCAGGGTGTCGGCCAAGCGTTCCACTTCGGCCAGGTCGTGACTGACATAAAGGACTGGAATCTCGAGGGTGGCGTGCAGGGCCTCCAGATACGGCACGATCTCGTCCTTGCTCACCCGGTCGAGCGCCGACAGGGGCTCATCCATGAGCAGGAGGCGCGGTTGCGACAGGAGGGCGCGACCGATGGCGACGCGCTGCCGCTCGCCGCCTGACAGGCCTGCGACCGGTCGATCAAGCAGACGGGCCAGTCCCAGCAGGTCGACCACATCGGCGAAGGCCACCGGCCGCTCCGGCGCCTTGGTGCGGCGCAGACCGAACCGTAGGTTACCGGTTACCGACAGGTGCGGGAATAGACTGGCCTCTTGGAAGACGTAGCCGACCGGGCGACGGTACGGCGGCACGAAGTGCCGGCCGTCCTGCCAGACCACACCGTCGACCGACAGACTGCCGGTCTCGAGCCGCGTCAACCCGGCGACGCAGCGCAGCACGGTTGTCTTGCCGCAGCCGGATGGACCAAAAAGGGCCGTTACGCCGCGCCCCGGCACCTCGAAACGCACGTCCAGAGAGAAGCCGCCCAGCCGGCCCGTGAAGGCGGCGGAGAGCCCAAGGGGCCTTAGCGCCGGAGCCATCCGAGATGCTTGTCCGTCAGGTTCACGGCCAGGATCACCAGGAACGCGAACACCACCATACCGGCGGCGAGGATATGGGCTTTGGCCCATTGCAGGGTTTCGACATAGTCGTAGATGGCGATCGATAGCACCTTGGTTTCACCCGGGATGTTGCCGCCGATCATGAGGATCACACCGAACTCCCCGACGGTGTGTGCGAAGCCGAGGACGGCCGCGGTCAGGAAACCGGGGCGGGCCAGTGGCAAGGCAACCGACACGAAGCTGTCCCAAGGGGAAGCACGCAAGGTTGCGGCCACTTCCAGCGGTCGGTCGCCGATCACTTGGAAGGCGTTGCGGATCGGTTGCACGGCGAACGGCAGCGAGTAGATCACGGACGCGACCACTAGGCCTTCGAAGGAGAATGGCAAGGCCTGCCCGAACACCGCGATCGAGGCCTGGCCGAGCGGGCTGTTGGGGCCGAGCGCGATCAGGAGATAAAAGCCAAGCACCGTTGGCGGCAGCACCAGCGGCAAGGTCACGAGGGCACCGATCACCTCAGTCCAGCGCGATCGCGACCGCGCCAACCACCACGCGATGGGTGTACTCACCAGGATCAGGATAGGCGTGGTGACACCGGCCAATTGGAGGGTCAGCCAAATGGCCTCCCACATGCGGACGTACTCCCGGATGATGGGGGATGGGATGCTTCGATCAGATAGCCGGAAGCCCGGATGATGTGGTGGGCGATGGGAGTGCGCAGGAAATCCAGAAATGCCGCGGCGGTCGGATTGCCGCGGGCGGCTCGCAGCAAGACGGCATCTTGCCGGATTGGGCGGTGATGCGTGGTCGGTACAATCCAGGTCGATCCAAGGTGTGGGTCGAGTGCCGTCATCTGGGCCAGTGCCACGAAACCGAGCGGAACATGACCGGTCACGACAAATTGCAAGGCCTGAGCCACATTGTCGCCGCGGACCAGCGTCGGGTGCAGCCGATCGTACACGCCGAGGTGGCGCAGCACGTCGAGCGCCGCGGCGCCGTAGGGGGCGGTCTCCGGGTTGGCGATGGCCAGACGTGTTACCCCATCCGTCTGCAACACGGCGCCGTCGTCGACAACCTGCGCCCGGTCGATGCTGAGCAACACCAAACGGCCGATCGCATAGGTGAAACGGCTTCCGGGCACGGCCAACCCCCGTGTCTCGACCCGGGCCGGCCGTTCCGCGTCGGCTGCCAGGAACACGGCAAAGGGGGCGCCGTGAACGATCTGCGCAAAAAGCCGGCCGGTCGAGCCGAAGCTGAAGCGCACGTTGTGGCCGGTCCGTTCGGTGAAGGCGGCACCAAGCCGGTTGGCGGCGGCGATGAAATTAGCCGCCACCGCAATCAGCGCTTCGCCTGCGGACACCGGGGCCGGTTGAACTGAAATCGCCAGCCACGACAGGACACAGGCGAACAGTGTCGCAGGCGTTCTGCGGCGTGGCACGGCATGGTCTCCCAAGCAATAGTCAGTGCGCGATCATCACCACGATGGGCAGCAGAAGGGTGGACCCGACCGCGACAGGCGTCAACATCCATACGGCTCGGTGGCCGATGGTCGCCGGCATGCCTCTGCCCCCAGGGCGCAGGGTCACGCGGCTTGACGGCCTTGCCGCGCGCGTAGCGCCGTCATCGCCTTGATGCCCAACCGCCGTAAGAACCAAAGGCGGTCTATGAAAAGTTTGCCGGCAAGGTGGTCCATTTCGTGTTGCAGGCACACCGCTTCCATACCGGACAGATCCCGTTCGAACAGGGACCCATCACGGTCCCGGGCCCGCACTCGCACCTCGGTTGCGCGGATCACGTTGCCCACGATCCCGGGGATCGACAAACAGCTCTCCTCGACCAGACCCCACGCCCGTCGCTTCAGGATGTGCGGATTGACATAGAGTTGCGGCGCGGTGGCATTGCCGGAGTGATCCATCACCAGCACCGTGCGCCGGTCGTCGATCTGCGGCGCCGAAAGGGCGATCGCCGTCGTCGCATAGAGGGTGTCAAACAGATCATCGACCAACTGTCCCAGGCTGTCATCAAACGTCTCAACGGCCTCGCAGGGCAGACGGAGACGAGGGTCGGGGTATTCCAAGATGGGGCGTTGCGGCATGGCGATCCTCATCGGCAGCGGGGGCAGCGTCCCGTATCACGCGAGACTCCCCCCTATCCGGTATGCGCCAGACATTGCACGGAGCATGCGATCGGTTTTTGGAGGGGCGGCTACCGGACACTGGCACCCTGTTGAGTTTCCACCCAGTGGTTCGTCTTGTTGGCCCGTCCAATCAGAGGCAGCGTGGCTGCGATTGTCACCAGGAGGAGGACGATCTCCAAAACGTAGACGGTGATGTAGCCGGCTGCCCCGCCGGTTCCGGCTGTCGAGCCGAACAGATCGAGGGCGCCGTTGACCAGGTCGCGGATCGTTCCGCTCATGGCGATGGCCGCACCGGCCGCCGTGGCCTGCACGGCGCCCCAGGCGCCCAAGGCCAGACCGGCCTGCTCTTCGGGGGCCCGTGACATGGTCGCGGTCAAGGTGCCGTGTCCGAAGATCGCCGCGCCGAAACCGATCAGGAAATTGCCGAGCAGGAAGGCTGCGGAATGCTCGAGGGGGGCGGCCAGGATGACGAGGCCGAAGGCAGGGAGCCCGATCAGAGCGCCGCCTTGCGCCATGCGGTAGGGGTCACCGCCTTGGCCCAGCTTGTAGGAGGCAAAGCAGAAACCAAGCAGCCCGCCAAAGGCGAACAAGGCTGTCAGTTGCGTGGTTGCGCCCACAGTCCAATTCAGGATCTGTCCGCCGAACGGTTCGAGCAGGACGTCGGCCATGCCGAACGCCACGGTGCCGAAGCCGACGACGACCAGGCGGCGGATGGCCTGTTCGCCCGCGCAGAAATGGGCCCAAGAATCCCGGAACGACGGTTCGGGTGTGGCGTCGGCTCGGCCGCGTCGGGGCTGCCGTGCCTCCTGTTTCCACATGGCCACCGCATTGAGCACCAGACAGGCGAGCGCCGTACTCTGGATCACCTGGACCAAGCGGCCTGGTGAGAAATCGGCCAAAGCGAAGCCAAAGATCAGTGCACTCGCCATCATGCTGAGCAGCAGCATGACATACATCAAGCCAACGACCTTCGGGTGCGAGTCCGTTGGCGTGAGGTCGGTCGCCAGCGCCAGACCCACCGTCTGCACGATATGGGCGCCCGCACCAACGAGCAGAAAGGCGAGGGCGGCTGCGGAATGGCCGATCCATACCGGGGCATTGCCAGCCTGTCCTTTGCCGGCCAGGACGAGAAGGGCGAATGGCATGATGGCATAGCCACCAAACTGTAGAAGTGTACCTTTCCAGATGAACGGCACACGACGCCAACCCAGTTCGCAGCGGTGTGTATCTGACTTGTGCCCGACCAGCGCCCGGAACGGCGCAAAGAGGATGGGCAAAGCGATCATGATGCCGACCATCGCCGCCGAAACACCGAGCTCGACGATCATGACCCGGTTGAGCGTCCCCACCAGCAGGACCAGTGTCATGCCGACGGAGACCTGAAACAGCGAAAGCCGCACGAGGCGGCCAAGTGGCAAATCCGGCGTTGCAACATCCGCGAACGGTAAATAGCGCGGACCGAGCGACGCCCATGAATCGATGAGCTTTTGCCGGAGATGCCTCATATCCATCCTCTGGGAAGGGCAAGCGTCGCAGGCACGGGGCAGAGTAGGATGTGCTTTGGTCCGCCCCGATGGTCGCCCGCGTCGCTGCCCGTCAGTCGATGAGAACGGGAATACCCAAGAGTGACGAGATGGGCGCTGGATTCCGGGCCAGCAGTGGGTACGCGAAGCTGGTTTCCCAATCCGATTTGCTTCTGATAAGCGTCGGCAGGAAGAGCATCGAGGACAACGGCGACGGATTGTGGCGGGGGACCGGCTTGCCCGCGTGCTTCTGCTTCATGATGGTCGGGAAAGGCAGAATTGCCGCGCCACCACCGAGCAAGGGTAGACCGAAACCCTTGGAGAAATACCAAGATGTTTTGAGCAAGCCGGTGGATGCGACAAACTTGGTCAGCACCGGAAGCCCAAAGGTGTCGGAAAACGGGGCCGCATCGCCGGGAATCGGATAAGGCAACGCATAGCTGCCATCACCGTCGGCGCAATTCTCCAGTATATCGAGCGCGAATCGGCCTCGACCCATGGGCGCAGCCGCGGCGACGAAGGAGCGGCCTGCTTGCAGAGCGCCAATGCAGCCCGTGGCGTTACCGGCTGGAATCAACCCTGAGTCCACGCCGGCCTTTACCGCGGCTTCTTCTTGGCCTGAAAGTTCGCTGGGGACGAATGCCTTTTGTGCGCGGAAACCGGCTTCCTGGAGCTTGGAAACGGCGTTCCGCGCAGCATCTTCAGATGCATAGACGTGAATGCTGGATGCCATGTCAGCTCTCCCTGCGATCCTTACGGCGTAGATCTCAACAATACACCGTAAGGATCGGTCCAAGTGAGTCGCCTCTTGCCGGGGCGATCGTTAGGGAAGGCGAACGGCTATCTCAGCCGGTGGCGCCTTGGATGAACGCGGCGAACCAATCAGAATTGGACAGAACCGCGCTGTGGACGAGCAGCGAGATCACGAGCACACCGCCGAGGAACAGCGGCAGACCGACGGTCGGGTTGACGACACACCAAATGCGACCTTGGTTCATGAGTCAGTCTCCTTTCAGCTCAGCTGAGCCAGGGCGAGTAAACATACGCCAGGAAGTGCGCGACCAGCGAAATGAGGAAGAACACGCGCGCGCCGTCGATGACGTGTTTGTGCAGTTCTTCGGATTCCCTGATGGTGAGTCCGGTCGGCCAGATGCGATCGGGATCGTCCAGATTGGCCGTCTGAGTCTCGTTGGCCATGGGCTTTTGTCTCCTTGCAGATAATGCGCCACCCGGGAAGGATCTCCGCGAGCGAGAGCAATTGAACGATTGTACCCTACCGCTGTCAACTTGGGCTGTCAATCACCTGCGTCAACCCAGATTTACACTCGGTACCAGGATCAACCGTGGCCCCTCCGACTCCGCCGGGGCCGACAGGTGGGTCGGGTGCGGTGCGGACCGGATGAACTGAGCAAGAGGATAATCAGTTGCTGAGTGATTCCGCACGCGACAGGTTGCCCATCGTCAACATGTCGCAGTCAAGGTGTCGATCGTTTCATGACGCATCTAATGATCGCCCAGTCATGAATCCAGTCATTTGACGGAAAGCCCAGGTGGTTTTCGGCCATGCCATATCCGCTGCTTAACCGTGCATCGGTGGTGACTTGATCCCTGATTGTGCTGGGAGTGTCGCCAATCCGCTCGGCGTTCCGGTCGCAAAGCGGGCATGCCCGTCCGGGATCGCTTGGTGAATCTGTGCCCGAGAAACGTTCCAGTGTCTTGACGTCAATGCTTCGAGACAGCGCGCCCGCCATCCGATGACGCTGTGGTCCGGCGACTGCGACGGCGCCATACATCTGCCACGTGCAACAGGTTGCCGATGAGGCTGAGACCGAGGACGACCGCCACCGCTGGCGGGAGAGGCGTGTCGCTGCCCGCCGTCACCGTCGGTTGGAGCACCACTGCATCGCGTACAACGGGGATCACTGCCGCGGACCGGTGCCCCATGCCGTCGCTAGCGACGATGTGCCAGGTGCCGGCCAGCGACGGCACGAACGCCACCCGTCCAGACCGGTCGGTTTTGCCGCGCTGGTGGACCAACCCGTCCGGACCCGTGACCGTGGTGGTGGCAAACGCCATCGGGCTGCCGCCGCTGTAGGTGAACGCCAGTACGATGACGCCGGTCCCATTGTCGAGCGTCCAGCGTACACCGTGTCCATGCGCTGCCGGCGCTGACCACGACAGCATGAGCGCCAACACGATTGCCGACTGTGCCACGCTTTGTTGCCAGTGGGCCATGCCGCGACTCCCTTTGCCATCCTGACCGGTACTCGTAGGAAGAAATACTAATTTTTCCTACCACCGGGCGCCTGTCCGCACAAGCGGATGGCGCCATTATTGGTTGCGGATAGGCTGTGGGCGCGGCAGAACCGCCCCAGCGCAGGCGTGGGGAGGGCGGCGTGCAGAGAATCACCATGTCGTTAGATGATCGATTGGTTGCCGAACTCGACGGCTGGATGTTGGGTCGCGGCTACTCCAATCGTTCCGAAGCGATGCGTGACCTGATCCGGCACCGGGTCGAGGCCGACCGGCTGGCACGGGACCCGGACACCACGTGTGTTGCGACGCTGAGTTATGTCTACACACATGGGGTGCGCGATCTCCCAGATCGCCTGACTCGGGCCCAGCACGACCGGCATGACCTGGTCGTTGCCACGCTGCACGTTCATTTGAGTCACGACATGTGCCTGGAATCCACCATTCTGCGCGGCACGGCCACGGCCGTGCGCAGCTTGTCCGACCGCATCTTGGCGCAGCCGGCGGTGCGGCACGGTTATCTCCATGTCGTCCCGGTCGAGGCGGCCGTGGAAGACCATGCTCACGGGTCTCAGTCGGCTAGCCCCCATCTCCACCTGCGTCCGAAGACGTGACCGAGGCATGGGAGGCCGCTTCTGCCGGCCCGATCCCGACCCTTAGCTTGGGCCGTTCGTCCATCGACCGGTCTTAGACCCCAGTCGAAGACCCCAGCTATAGATCAGTGAGCAAGGCGGGCGCGGTCCGGCTGTCGATACACCCTGCTCGGTTTCGAAAACCCGGCTGCGGAGCGATGCGTCGTCAGGGTGTGTTTTTGTTCGACGTCAAGTGTGGGGTGTCTGTAGCGGTCTGCGGCAGGGCAATGGCGGTTGGACGGTCGTTGTGATGGCCATGGATCAAACGCCTCGCACCGATTTCCGATTACCAAAGTGTGTACACAAACGCCGAGGGATCGGTCGGGGAATGGGCATCGGTGCGGTGCAAGTCGGCCATCACTGTTGCCAGCACCGCTCTTTGCGACCTCAGGAACGCGACCACACGGTCGGCGGCCAGTGTTTCGGCTTCCGGCAGAAGCCGGTCCGCCAGTGCATCGGCGCGGGCGCGATGATCAGTCATGGTACGGGCCTTAGGGGGGGCGTTGGGCCAGTGTTGTCGGCTCGGTCGGTGAGCGATTGGATCACTTCGGCATAGGCCGCTGCGATGACCGCATCACCGCGTGGCAAGGTGTGCACATGGTCGGCGAACAGCGTTTCGGTGGTCGATCGCCGGCCTAAAGCGGCATGCAGATCGACCACCACCGACCCCGCATCATGCACCGTGCGCTTGGATAAAAGGTCGATGATGCCGGGTAGAATGTCGGCTTCGCGAGGAAAGGTATCGCGATAGTCTTGACTACCGTACGCCTCGCGTTCGGTCAGGGCGTTTTTGCTGCCGAAGTACGGTTGTACGCCCCAGATGAAGCGGCAGCCCAGGCCTTCGGCCACGGTCTTGAATTGGCGTTTTCGGGCCACATAAGCCCGTGCTGCATCAATGCCGACGTTAAGCGAGCGGGCATTGGTCGGTTCGTGTCCGTGTACTTCCGGCGCCCGGATGGTCGCGCCATAGGCCGGCGGCCCGCTTGAGCCGTGTAGCACGTACGACCAGGTTTCCAGATTGGTGGGATACGTGAGATCATGCTCTTTGAGCAGAACTTCGTCCGACGCCAGGGCGTAGTGGATATCGTTGAAGCCATCATGGGCGATCACGATGTCGGGTCTGATCTTCGCGGCAAACAGTAGGAAAGTTAGCATTTCGTGGATGACCACGTGTCCCGGCACGCCGAAGTTCAGCACGGTGAACTGGCGATTTCGCCCGGTGTCCCGGCACCATGTATTCAATGTGTCCTGCAGCACTTCGGGGAACGACGTCGTGTCCGGGCTATACAGGCTGAAGGTGCTGGAGCCGCCGAACACCGCAATGATCGTGTGCTCGCGGGGCCGTGAGACCAGCGGCAGATAATCGAATGGAATGCGGAACCCGTAGCTGTTCACGCGTCCGGTTCCAAGATTTCGCATCAGATAGCCGTACGGGAAATGGGTAAAGGAGAAAACGTCCGTCAAGCCGCGGTCGATCGGCCCGAGGCGGCCGAAGACGTGGTGGTCGAACTCCGGGCACAGGTCCCGAATCACCGCTTCCGTTCCGAGCTGGATCGCGCCATCACGGACGATTCCTTCCAGCAGGAAGCCATGCAGACTCATCAGGCGAACCCGTTGACCTTCACCCAGCAACTGCGGCAAGGGTCGGTCGTAGGGTGGATCGAACTCCAGGCCGTCCAGCCATGGCCGCAGGGTGAGGGCTACAACCGGGTCGTGGCCTCCGGTGAACCGATCGATCGGCTCGACCGTTCGGTAAGGGAGTAGAGCGGCATAAGCGGCCACGTGCGCCGCCCGGCAGTAGAAACGCCACGCTTTGCCAGGAAAACGCAAGGAAAGTGCTGCAACGGGTGGATCGAGGAGCCAGTGCTGGACAAGCTCGCTCGGCAACAAGCACGCCGCGGTCAAAGCCAAACCTCTTTGCGCACCACGAACCGACCCAAGATCATCACGTCTATGGCCGTGTTGAAAAAGGTGCGCAAGGCATCGGAAGGGCTGTTCACGATCGGTTCGCCACGCAGGTTGAACGAGGTGTTGAGCAGCACCGGGACACCAGTCCGGGCTGCGAACGCGCACAGCAACCGATAAAAGGGTGGATTGGCGTCAGGAAAGACAACCTGGATGCGGGCCGTGCCGTCCACATGGGTTGTTGCCGGGATCACCGAGGCCATCTCCGGCCGCACCCGATGCACGGCCAGCATGAAGCATTCAGGATCGTCCGGCTGCACTGTCTTGGGAAGTTCAAAGTATTGTGCGGCCGCGTCGGCCGTCACCGCCGGCGCGAACGGACGGAACGGTTCGCGGAATTTGATGCGTTCATTGACGACCGCTTTCATGTCCGCGCGCAGGGGTGAGGCCAATATGCTGCGGTTGCCGAGGGCCCGCGGCCCCCATTCCGTCCGTCCCTGGAACCAGCCGATCACTTCACCATCAGCTAGCAGACTGGCCGCGATGTTGGCCGCGTCCAGGTTGGATTCGCAAGGGGTGACGCGCACGGCGCCGGAGTAAGACTCAAGAGCGCGGAGCATCGCCGCATCGTCGTACGCGGGGCCTGAGTAAGCGGTGGCCGGGGGCGTCATACGTGCCCTGCCGGCCACCTGGTGGTGATACCAAGCCGCAGCGCCAAAGGCGCCGCCGGCATCGCCGGCCGCGGGGTGGACATACAGAGGCACGTCGAGTTCACGCCGGATACGCCCGTTGGCCAAGCCGTTCAGGGCGACGCCACCGGCCAGGCAGACCGGACGGGGGCCGGTGTGTGCCAGGGCACGGCGCACGATCGACAGAATGACGTCTTCGGTGCAGCGTTGCACGCTGGCGGCAATATCCGCGTAGTGGGCGCTGGTCGCAGCCCCACCGTCGTTCACGTCGTCCGCACCGTCTCCGATCCGGAATAGGCTGTTCGGCTGGCGCGGCGGGCCAAGCCAGTCGGTCAAGGACCGGGTCAGCACGGTTTCCTGGGGTGTCAGGAAGTTGAAATGGGTCTGGTCGAGGCGGAAGGTTCCGTCGCCTTGGATGTCGAACAAGGCACGCATGGCTGCAGCCAGCCGAGGCCTGCCATAGGCGGCCATGCCCATCACCTTGTATTCGCCGTCATTGACCTCGAAGCCAAGGAAGGCCGTCATGGCGCTGTAGAAGAGACCGATCGAGTGTGGGAACGGCACGCGAGCCAAGGGCGTGATCCGGTCTCCACATCCGTGGCCGATAGCCATGGTATCGTATTCGCCGACGCCATCCAGCGTTATGATGCAAGCATCTTGGAATGAGGATCCGTAATAGGCTGCAGCAAGATGTGAGTCGTGGTGACCTACGAAATAGATGCGATCTTCGCTGAGACCGGTCACTTCGGCCAGCCTGCGGCGCACATCGAACTTACCGGCGTAGAGCCATGTCTTCAAAGCGTGCTGAAACCAAGTGCTGCCATTACTGGTTTGTTGACTCGACCATAGGATTCTATCGAATTTCAGGATTGGTTGTTCATAATGAACAATCGCATCGAGATCGCTCGCTCGCAGTCCGGCCTGGTTTAAGCAGAATGCGATGGCTGTTTTGGGCAATCTCGCATCATTCTTACGCCGAGAAAATCGTTCTTCTTGAACCGCGGCCACCAGTGTGCCATCCACAAGCAGGGCTGCCGCCGCATCATGATAGTCGAACGAGACACCAAGTATTTTCATCGGTTCAAGACTCGTTCATCATTAGTGAATTCTCTGGGCATTCTCGATGGGCTGAGAAAGAACAAGCACAACGCAATGACCAGCGATATCGTGTTTGGCCATGCGACGTCAAGTCTATGGTCAAAGCACCTTCCGATGCGTCCCGATGCAGTGGTTCAGCGTTGCATGCGATGGTAGTCAAGTCATTCCGCATGCCGAACCTCGTCATATATCGCCTGCTGGATTATGTCCCCTGTTGGACCATGTCCGTCCGGCCGACCGTTCGTCCGAGCCTGGATTCTGAAGCCAGTGTGGCGGCTGGACAGCCGCCCCGGGCCGCGTGTAGTCAAATACGCAAGGCCTTGGCCGGGGACGGTCGGACCGCGGCCAGCCGTCCAGAGAGCGGGCTGCGTATAGCGAATGGGGAGTCATTCCATGCTGCTATCCAACCTGGAAACCGTTCCAGGCAGAACTGTCGTGGAGTTTTTCGGGCTGGTTTCGGGCAGCACGGTTCGCGCCAAACATGCCGGGCGCGATATTATGGCAGGCATCAAGAACATCTTTGGCGGCGAACTGATCGCCTACACCGAACTGTTGAAGGACTCGCGGGATGAGGCCATCGACCGCATGATCCGACAGGCCCAGGGCATGGGGGCCAATGCGATCGTCAACATCCGTTTCTCCACCTCGTCGGTGGCGCAGGGCGCGGCGGAGATTTACGTCTACGGCACGGCCGTGCGTGTGCAATGAAAGGCTTGTCATGCCCCTCGAGACGCTGTTTCAGTTCATCAACCTGGCTTTCATCATCGTGCCGATCATCATTGGTCTGGTGGTCGGCAGCTTGGTGGAACGCCGCCACTACCGCTCGATCCGGCGTCGGGAGACAGATACCATGGCCCAGCCGGCGGTCCCGCTCGGCCTGTCTGCCTTGTCCGGTGTCACGATCGAACGCGCGCACCTGGTCACTGGTTCGACGGTTGTCGCCATGGATGCATTCAAGGCCGTGTTGGCCGGGTTGCGTTTCCTGTTCGGTGGGCGTGTCGGTGGTTACGAGAGCCTGATCGACCGGGCCCGACGGGAAGCCACCTTGCGTATGAAAGTGGCGGCTGGGGATGCCGATGCCATTTTGAACGTGCGCCTGGAGACCTTTGCGATCGGCGGACGGTTTGGTGGCAGCGGCGCACTGACCAGTGTCGAGGCGGTGGCCTATGGCACCGCTGTCTGGGTTGGGTCTGGCCCGAAACGCTGATCTCGATGCCATGAAATGGACGCCGAGACTGCCGGACGACGCTGTGAATACGTCGTTAACCCGTTTGACCATTTTGCGCGAAATGGTCTGGTTGAGCAGTTTGGCCGCCGGACTGATCATCATCATTTACGTCGGCCTCGGTCTACTGGTCGATGCGGTGGTTGACTATCTTCCGGACACCGTGGACGGGGCGCTGGAGAGGGTGGTGGTCGACGCCGCGGATTTCGGTCCAGTCGCTGAACCGACATTGCCCCGGGTGCGGCGTTGGCAGCGCGAGCTCGACGACTTGGCCGCTGCCATGCCCGCTCCGGCACCGGATGGCTTCACCTTGCATTTGATCGAGGATGCCGACACGGTGAATGCCGTGGCCTTGCCCGGCGGTCATGTGCTTCTATTCACCGGTCTCATAGACGCCGCTCCTGGTGTCGACGCCGTGCGCTTCGTCTTGGCACATGAACTTGGTCACTTCGCCAACCGTGACCATCTCCGCGGTCTCGGGCGTCGATTGTTGTTGGCGTTGGCAGCCAGTTTGGTTCTGGGCAGCGACAATCCTGTCAGCCCGCTGGTTCTTGCACCGGCTGAACTGCTCACGTTGCGCCATTCGCGTGACCAAGAAACGGCGGCCGATGCCTATGCCGTACGTCTTCTGTATCGCGCATACGGATCGGCCGAGGGGGCTGAAGCCATGATGCGTACACTGGCCGAACTTGACCACCGGGGCACGGTCGATGGATTCCTGTCGACCCACCCCCTTTCCGCGGCGCGCGCCGAGCATCTGAGGGGGCTGATCGATCGGCTTGGTGCCGAGCCAGATACCTCCGAACCGGCCGCACCGTGACGACAGTCGTCTGCCCCGGAGGGGCATGAAGGGTCTTCTGATCTCCGGCCGGCACTGCCGCGCCCGCCAGCGCCGTTCGCCGATCAAGGCTCGACGAACCGAAGGGGCATCTTTAGAGCGCTTTCCGCTTACACTAGCTTCGCGGAACCCATTTTAACTCTTTGTTTCTTCAGTAAACTATCATCGCAGATCGAATCAACCTGCGCGGGACTTGCTCTGGGTCCGCGATCAAAACATCTGAAATCGGGGCCTCCGAGACGGCATACTACCCATGGCCCGCCTTGACGACAGGTTCGGTTTCGGCGCTGAACGAGGAGCGCCGGCATCCCTGCCGGCTGGGCCGCCGCCCTCTTGGCGGCCGGCTGCTGGGCGTGGTCCGGGCCGGCTGGAAGCCGGCGGTCCAGCCGGCAAGGATGCCGGCGCTCCTTGTTCAACCCTGAAACCGAACGTGTCGTCAATGCGGGCCATGGGTATCATGCGGCTGGATCGGTTCCAAACCCCGGCCGTTGTCGTCCTTGGCCGCCTGGACCCGGCAGATCGCCGGACCCGACCGAAAACCAACGGCCAGGTGCCCAAGGCCTCGTCGGTCTACGGTGATCCGTTGGTTGTCGCGGTGGCGACGGATTGGGAGACCGGAGCGGTCCGCGGCAAGTGCACGGTGAACCGTGTTCCCTGACCCGGAATGCTGGTCACGTCGATGCGTCCGCCCAGCACCCGGGTCACCAAGGCATAGACAATGTGCAAGCCCAGGCCGCTGCCGCCCGAACCGAACCGGGTGGTAAAGAACGGATCCCAGATGCGCGACACATTCTCAGGGTGAATGCCGATGCCATCGTCTTCCACCAGGACGGTCAGGATTTCATCGGTCTGGTTGCCCAGTGTCACACCGATGCGGCCATTTCTCCGGCCTTCGAACGCATGGATGAAGGCGTTGTTGACCAGGTTTGTGATCACCTGGCCATAGGCGCCGGGATAGCCATCCATGGATGTTTCCGGCGGAAGGGACACGACGACGGTGTGGCCACTGTGCTTGTGGGTTGGGCGTAGCATGGTCACCACCTCGTGGGTGACTCGGTGCAGATCGAAGCGCCGGCGCGCTTCGGTGGCCTGGTCGACGGCGATGCGCTTGAAGCTGCCAACCAATTCGGCGGCGCGTCTCAGGTTGCCGATCAGCAAGTCCGCGGCCTCGTGCAACGTGGTGGCGAAGGCAACGACCTGAGAGCGTTTGAGTTTGTTACCGGAGACGATAGCCTGGAATTCGTATGCCTTGTCGACGAGTGTCGTGCTGACAGTCAGCGCGTTACCCAAAGGCGTGTTGATCTCGTGCGCCACGCTAGCCACCATGCCGCCGAGTGCCGCCAGTTTCTCCGAGCGCACCAATTCGTCTTGTGTGCGACGCAGGTGCGCGAGTGTCTCCGACAGTTCCCGGGTGCGCTCGATGACTCGAATGGCATTGTGCTTGAAGACCTCCACCGCCCCGGCGATGTCGCCGATCTCGTCGCGCCGTCCTGTGGCAGGCACCGTCACGGTGGTGTCGCCCTCGGCCAATTGACGCATGATGGTGGTCATGCACCGGACCGGGTTGGCAATTTTGGCACCGACGACCAGGGCGGCCAGAACGGTTGTCAGGAGGATCACGGTCGCCAGGGCCATGAACCAGATCAGCGCTCGGTTGTTGGTTGCCTCTGCTTGCTGATATGCCTCGAGCGCCTTGGCCGCCTCGATCGTTTCCATTTGCTGCAGGGCAGCCAACAGCGTTTCGTAGTCGAGGTGGGCGGTCCACAGGAAACTGACGGCGTCGGTGAATTCGACCGACGCCATGTCGACCGTGTTCAGGGCGAACGGCCGGTATTGCGCCAGACCAGTGCGGATGCGTGCCAGTTGGTTCTGCTCTTGGGCGTCCAGTGGGAACCGCATGGCGAAGGCCGCAAGCTGGGTCTCCACGTCATCCAGTCGTCGTTTGAAGCCCGCGCCGATTTCCTCCAATCGGTTGGCATCGACACCGGCGGCGCTCCAAGTGAGCAGTTGATAGAGTTGTGTATGCGCGGTCTGGACGGTGCTGGCCAAGTCGGTGGAGCGGGTTGCTTTCGGGAACGCGACTGTGGCCACGTCGCGGAAGGCACGTTGCTGGGTATCGAGCGCCCACAGGCCGAAGATCATGAGGGCCACGAAGCCCAGCACGGCGAACAGCGGGGCAAAGAACACCTTGACCCCGATGGGCACGTTATCCAACACCCGCATGCCTGTTGCTCCCCTGACCCGAATTCGTGATGGCTGATCACGACAAGGCTTCCGCACGGTGCTGGGTGCTGTCATGCGGTCGCATGCGACATTTTTTGCCAGGCGGTGTTGCCGGTGTTTGCCTATAGGAGAGCGGCAACCCGATGGCGCAGCTCGGGCAGCAATTCCGCTTCGAACCAAGGGTTCTTCTTGATCCAGACGGTGTTGCGCCAGCTCGGGTGCGGCAGTGGCAGGAACCCGTGCGCCAGATAAACTTGCCAGGCCTGGACCGTCTCGGTCATCGTGCGGCGGCGGTCGGTCAAATATCGGGCCTGCGCATACTGGCCGACCAGCAGGGTGAGCCTGACCGCCGGCAGGCCGGCGAGCAGAGGCGGGTGCCAGGCCGGTGCGCATTCCGGGCGCGGAGGCAGATCCCCGCCCTTGGGATCGGTGCCTGGAAAGCAAAAGCCCATGGGCATGATGCCGACCACGCGGTTGTCGTAGAAGCGATCACGATCCATGGCGATCCAATGGCGCAGGCGGTCGCCACTCGGGTCGTTCCAGGGAATGCCTGAGGCATGCACGCGTGTGCCAGGGGCTTGGCCGATGATGAGGAGACGCGCCGTGGGGGCGAGGCGCAACACTGGGCGCGGCTCGTGTGGCAGATGCGCTGCGCACAGCCGACACGCTCGCGCGGCGACCAGCACCGCATCGAATGTGGCATCGGCCTTGGCGGCGTTGGTCATCGACTGTTCAGTAATTGGTCGACGAAGGCCGGTACCACTGCCGTTGCCAGGCCGTGGTGGTGTTCTTCGAAGCAACTCACGCCCTCAGATGGCTCCAAATTGAGTTCTACGGTATGTGCGCCAGCGGAACGGGCGGCCATGACGAAGCCGGCGGCGGGATAGACATGGCCGGAGGTGCCGATCGACAAAAAGAGATCGCACTGTGCCAGTGCGGCGTAGATTTCTTCCATCTTCAAGGGGATTTCACCGAACCAGACCACATGGGGTCGCATGTCGCCAGTTCGGGCGCAGTCCGGGCATGCCAGGTCCACCGACAGGTCTTCTTGCCACATCCGAACACCGCCGCAGGCCTCACAGCGTGCCCGCAACAGCTCGCCATGCATGTGGATGAGGCTACGGCTGCCAGCGCGCTCGTGGAGATTGTCGATATTTTGTGTCACGAGCACGAAGCCGCCATCGAATCGGCGCTCCAGGTCGGCCAAGGCTCTGTGCGCCGCATTGGGCTGTACCGCCGGGTCGAGGAGGCCCCGGCGGCGATCGTTGTAGAAGGCATGCACCCGGTTCGGATCACGGGCGAAAGCCTCCGGTGTGGCCACATCCTCAAGCCGGACCTTGGCCCAAACGCCGTCGGCGTCGCGGAACGTATGCAGCCCAGACTCCCGCGAAATGCCGGCACCGGTCAACACCACCACATGCCGGACGCGTTTTCCTACCATGACGATCCACCCCCCGTTCAACCGCTTTGGGCAGCATACGGCAATGCTAGGGGTAACCAAAGGGGCCGTCGAACCCAAGCTGTCGCTTCCTATCCGCACGGCTCGTTGTTCTGAAGCGTGTCGTGCAATAGAGCCCCGTCCACGACAATTACCGGGAACATGGTATCATCGAAGGCGGCGACCAAGTCGTTGGGTGTGGGGAAGAGGCGGTCCATCACCGTGCGTTCCCGCCCGTCAAAGGTGACATGCTTGCCTGTGGATGATGGCGGCAAGCCTGACCGGTCGGCCGCGGCGGTGCCGTCTTGAGCAGCGTGGGTCTGGCATTGGGACCGGTCGGTAAACACGTCGAGACTGGCTTTTCCGTTCCCTTTCGGTCCGGGATTTTGAGGTGTTTGAGGCGCGTGGCATGCCGTCATGGAAGAGGTGGTTTTCTGGCGTTGACAGGGGGCTCGGTTTTTTTTATGGCTATTTTTTGCCGGTCGGGATACACCGACACGGTGTCGTGGGGCCGTAGCTCAGCTGGGAGAGCGACGCGTTCGCAATGCGTAGGTCGGGAGTTCGATCCTCCTCGGCTCCACCATGTTTCGTCGACGAGGCTCATCGACTGCGCGACCGACCCATCGCGTGCCAGACCGGCAAAAGGCGCCGTGCAGGTAAAGCCGACGAACGGTTTTGGGGGATCGTCTAGTGGTAGGACAGCGGACTCTGACTCCGCCAGCCTAGGTTCGAATCCTAGTCCCCCAGCCACCGTCGATGGGCGGCCTGACATCTGATCGCAGGCAGGCTGAACCCATCGGCAGCCGGGCGCATCCCGGTTTGAGCGCCCCGATCCGGTCAGCGCCGGTTTACGCCGCCAAGGGCGCGGGTGTACGCGAAAGACTGTTCCGATCGTACTTTTGGATATGGATCACAAGCCAGGTTCGCAGGAAGGCAAGCGTGTCGTCTGTGACGTGGGCATCGCCGCACTCATAAGCATGCACAAGGTTTCCCAGTTGCTGCAAAAGGCGGTCGTGCTCCGCCCGGTGGGCTTCATAGTCGGGGCACTTCAGAATGCGCAGATGGTGCTCCTCAAGGGCGAAATGATAGTTCGCAAAGTCGGACAGGCGACACAGGATCGACCCAAGGACGGTAGAGCCCTGGCCGCGTTCGTGTGCCAATTCGAGTTCATTGGAAATTGCCATCAAGGTTTTGTGGTGTCCATCGATCTCCGGCACGTCCACGGCCAGGTCTGTTGACCAAGTCATGGCCATTGCATTTTCCCTCCCTTACCGATTGCCAGTTGAGGCGGCGGACGCTAGGTCAAGATGGACTTAGGCCATTTGATGTAGCGCAAATGTCATGAAGAATGTCGCCGGATCGCAAAGGGTGTGGAGCCGGCACCACGGGTTGGCGGTCAGCACGTGGGATAAGGTGTGACCGCGCACGGCTGAACGCACACGTCCTTCATCTCGGCAAGGTTTGATCAATAGGAAAAATGTCAAAGCCGAAAGCTCGGCCACAAGGCGTCGCAGGGGACGACCTGTTCGGAGAGTCGCCGCGTGTCGCAGTCTTGAGCAGTCTTGATCCAAGCGCTTCTGGCGACCGCTTGAGCGCCGTCGCGTGTCACCTGGTCGGCTGGCTGAAGGAGCAGAGCTGGAGCATCTCCATGGCATCGACTTGCCTCGGCTCCGGGCGGCCACGATTGCATTGGTTGCCGCCCTTGCTCCAGAACGCGCATTCAGGACCCGATCGTGATCCAGCGCAGGATGAGAAAATTATCCGGCCGTTGCTGCAGGCTGATCGTGTCCCGATAGCCCCAGACCAAAGGCTGTACGTGCAGAGGCACATACAGTTGTTCGTCGATCAGGATGGCGTGGACCCGGTCGATCATGGCTTGCCGTGCGCCAACATCGATCTCACGGTGGATGCGTACCAGGAGGTCATCGATCTCCGGGTTGCTAACCCGACTTCCGCAATTCGCGTGGTCGAAGAGGATCAAGTGGTTGATTTGATTAAGGCGTACATCCGAAAGTCGGCACTACACGCCCACCCGACCAGCCAACACTCTAACAAGAAACTAAGCTTGGCGTGTCCAAATATAGTAGCAAAAGCAAACTTCGCTGCTATATATGCGCTCGGAAAAC
>JANQJV010000002.1 GCA_028281465.1 Azospirillaceae bacterium
CCGGGGATGAAACAGTCCAGTTTTCCGAGCGCATATATAGCAGCGAAGTTTGCTTTTGCTACTATATTTGGACACGCCAAGCTTAGTTTCTTGTTAGACCAGCAGCGGTTGTGCCGTCCCAAACAGCCGGCCACGCCACGACACCCGGTGGTCGCGCCGATCCTGATCACCCGTGCTCTTGGGTTCGTCCTGTGCGGGCTGGCGGTCACGCAGGTCCAATTGATCGGCATCGGGCCGGATCGGACACCGACGGCACCGAGGCAATCTCGCCCTTGTCCAACGAACCCACCGAGGGCGCCCGGCCCACCAGAACCATCACACCGTCAATACACCACCAATGTCGGGAACACGCTCAACAGGCACAGCACCAGGAGCATGATCACCACGAATGGTGCGGCGCCAATGAAAATGTCGGCCAAGCCGATGCGGTCGTCATCCAGCGTGCTCTTGATCACATAGACCGACAGTCCCAAGGGCGGGGTGAGCAAACCGACCTCGATGGCGATCACGGTGACAATGCCGAACCACACCGGATCGAGACCGAAGCCAAGCGCCACCGGCAGCATGAGCGGCACCGAGATCAGCAGAATCGAGGTGGAATCCAGGATCGTGCCCATGACGACCAGCAGGGCGAAATACAGCACCAGGAATCCCGCGAGGCCGAGCTGCATGTCCCCCAAAGTGCCGATCAGGAACTGGGGCACACCCGACATGGCGAGCATGCGGGTGTAGATGCTGGCGGCGATCAGGAGAAAGCACACGGAAACCGTGATGTATCCGGTCTCCTTGAGCAGCGCCCAAAACCGCGGCCACGTCAGCTTGCGGCGCCCGAGCGCGATCACCAGGGCGAGCAGCGCGCCGACCGCCGCCGCCTCGGTCGGCGTGAACCAGCCGGCATAGATGCCGCCCAGCACCGCCGTGATGATCGAGGCTGCCGGGGCCAGCAGCAGGAGCATGCGCAGCACGCCCATGTCGTCGGCGCCCGCCCGCTCCGACTCCCTGGCCGAACCGCCGGCACCACCGACCAAGCCGGGGCGTAGCCAGGCGAGGGCGACGATGCCGGCCGACATGGCCAGCGCCAGAATCAGCCCAGGCACGATCCCGGCAACGAACATGGCGCCGATCGACTGCTCGGCCAGAAAGGCATAGACGATCAGCAAAAGGCTGGGCGGGATCAGCATGCCGAGCACCGAGGAGCCGGCGACCACCCCGGTGGCGAAGCGCGGTGTGTAGCCGAGCGCCGTCATTTCCGGCACCGCCACCTTGGTGAACACGGCCGCCGAGGCGATGGAAATGCCGGTGATGGCGGCGAACACCGTGTTGGCCGCCACCGTCGCCACACCCAGCCCGCCGCGCAGGCCACGGAACAACCGTTCGGCGACCCGGTAGGTGTCGCGCCCGACATCGGCCGCCCCGACCGTGAGACCCATGAGCACGAACAGCGGCACCACGGCGAAGTAATGGCTGGCGATGCTTTCGTAAGCGGAGATCGCCAGCAGCCGGCCGGCGATTTCGACATTGTCGCGGATCAGCCAGACACCGAGGAAGGACAGCCCCGTCAGCACCACCGCCACGTGAAAGCCGAGCCAGATCAACCCCAGCATCAGGGCCAGCGACAGAAACCCGATGTCGAGCGGCGTCATGCGTCCTCCGCACGGTCGGCGGAATGGAGGGCGGCGCGCAGGCCGTCGAGCGCCTGCAACAGGAACTGCGTCCCGGCCAGCGCCGAGCCGACCACAATGATCAGACGGATCGGCCAGGTTGGGGCCGTGAAATCGCCAAGCGCGCCGACATACTCGCCACGCTCCCAGGCACGGGTGAAATACGGCAGGCTTGCCCAAACCAGAACGAACAGGAGGCCCGCACCGGCCAGATGCGCGACGCCATCCAAAAGCGCCGCCAGGCGAGGCAGGCTCGTGCGCAGTCGGCCGAGCAGCGCATCCGCCCGCGTCAAGCGGCCTTCCCGCTGGGTACTGGCCAATTGCACGAACACGATGCCGACGATGGATAGCGACAACAGCTCTGTCACGCCGCGCACCGGCGCGTTGAATCCGGTGCGGCCGACCACGTCGGCTGCAATCAGCGCCATCAGGGCGATGATCCACAGGCTGCCCAGGGCGTTCAACCCATCGCACAGACGGTCGAACGCCCGCCGCAGCCGGCCGGCAACAGCACCGACGGTCACTTGAAGTCGGCCGCCCAGTCGCGCGGCAGGTCGACACCGGCCGCCTCTTGGGCCCGCAGGTAGCCGTCGAGCACCGCCAGACCCGGCACGCCGCGGGCTTCCAAGTGCTCGACCCAGGCGGCGGCTGGATTGTCGATGGTCTCCGCCCAGCGCCGGCGCTCTTCGGCCGACAGGTCATGGACCGTCACATCCTGTTCGGCGACCATGCGCTCGAACAAAGCCGCCGCGCGCCCGGCCTGCTGCTCGGCGACCCAGGCGGTGTACGCGTCGCCCGCTTCACGGAAGATGGCTTGAACCTCTGCCGGCAAACCGTCCCAGACGAAGCGGTTGATGGTCAGGGCCACGGCATACATGCTGCCGACGTCGAGCGTGGTGACGTAGGGGGCCACTTCCCACAGCTTGATCGGCCAGGCGCCGGTCATGAACGTGACGACCCCGTCGGCAACGCCGGCCTGTATGTTGTTGTAGTACTCCGGCAGGGCCGCCGCCACCGCAACCGCCCCGGTGCCGCTAATCCAGTTGGCGGACGGGCCGGGCGCCAGAATGCGCCGGCCGTCGATGTCGTCGACGCTTTGGACGGGGAACGTGGTGAACAGGTGGTAGGTGTCGAGCGCCGCCCCGCCGAGATAAATCTGGTCATGGTCGGCCCAAGCCTGCCCCATGGCCGGCACGCTTTCCTGCAGCTCGGCGATGATGCCGGTGATCAGCCGCAGGTCGTCCGAACCGAACGGGGCGAAATAGGAAACGTTGTGCAGCGGCAAGTCGGAGGCCTGAAAGATGGTGGCGACGATGCCCATGTCCGACAGCCCGTCGCGGATCGCCTGCAGCTCGCCGCCGATGCGGGCAATGGCCCCGCCATAGGCCTCGTTCCAGGTGATGGTGAAGTCAAGGTCCTGCTCGGCGATGCGGCGTTCGACCTCCGGGATGAACACCTCGGTCAGGCCCTGTACCCACAGGAACACCGGCGGATGGCCGGCGGACACGGTCAGGCGAACCGAGGCGGCCGGTGCGGGTGCGGCCATCGCGACCACTGCCGCCCACACGGCCGCGGCGGCGAGCACGGTCTTGATCGATCCAAGTGGCACAGGCATGTACGACGCTCCTCTCCTGGGTCCAGATTTCCTTCCAGTCCGGTGCCGTGCCGACATCAGGCTGGAATCTGCATTATTGATTGACGCTGATACGCCGCGACGCTTGCGTTTGTCGAGCCTGGCGGGCCAACGTCGGCAAAACATCGCAGAACCGACACAAACCTGGGAGAACTTGAGCATGGCGCGCCGCATCGTCGACCTTTCGGTCCCGTTTGAGAACACTACCACGGCCGACCCGCCCGGCTTTGCACCGCGCCTGACCTACGAAACCCACAAGGACACGGCGCCGACCGTGTGCCGCTTCTTCCCCGGCCTGACCCCCGACGACCTTCCGGACGGCGAGGGCTGGGCGATCGAAACCGTGCACATGACCACGCACAACGGCACGCATCTGGACGCACCCTGGCACTTCGCTAGCACCATGGACGGCGGCAAGCCGGCGCTGACCATCGACCAGGTGCCGCTGGAGTGGTGTTTCCAGCCCGGCGTCAAGCTCGACTTCCGGCACCTGGCGGATGGCCACGTGGTCACCGCCGCCGAGGTCGAGCAGGAACTGGCCCGCATCGGCCACACCCTGGCGCCGCTTGAGATCGTCGTCGTCAACACCGCCGCCGGCGCCGCCTACGGTCAGGACGACTATGTCGCCCGCGGCTGCGGCATGGGGCGGGAGGCGACCCTGTATCTGACCGCACGCGGCGTGCGCGTGACCGGCACCGATGCCTGGTCGTGGGACGCGCCCTTCGTCCACACCGCCCGGCGCTATGCCGAAACCAGGGACCCGTCGATCATCTGGGAAGGCCACAAGGCCGGCCGCGACATCGGCTCCTACTGCCATCTGGAGAAACTGCACAACCTGGAAAGCCTGCCGGCGACCGGCTTCACCATCGCCTGCTTCCCGTGCAAGGTACGCGACGGCTCCGCCGGCTGGACCCGCGCCGTGGCGATCCTGGAGGCGTGAACTCACCGCGGCCCCTGCTGGTGCGCGGGCGTCGGGCGCGTCTCAACCGCACCGCGGTTGGCGCACAGGCCCCAGCGTCGCGCCCGCTGTCGCACGCCCTACGCATGCTCATAAGACCAACAAACGATCGGATTGACTCATGGATCTATTCTCGTAGGGCGTGCTTCAGCGCGCCTCGTGCAGCCAGAAAAGCGCCGGACTCTCACAAGAAACTAACAGTGCCGTTGGGCACAAACGGGTCCATCCGGGGAGGCCTTTGTGGGAGCGCCGACGCCTCGTCGGCCTCGTGTGCACGCCGGTGCGGGTGCCGCCGTCGGATGGCCACAGC
>JANQJV010000011.1 GCA_028281465.1 Azospirillaceae bacterium
CGTCGGCGCTCCGGGATGTGGCCACGACCCGCCCAGAGGTTCATCCTCTGCGGGACGGGCGGTAGCACGGTGTGGAACTTATACCAACGGCCCGAAACACTGACCGGTCCTCGGGCCGCCCTGTTTCGGAGCGCCGGCATCCTTGCCGGCAGGGATGCCGGCGCTCCTCGTTCAGCGCCGAAACCGAACGTGTCATCAATGCGGGCCATGGGCGGGCCATGGGCGGGCCATGGGTATGACTTGGTCATCCTGCTGGGCTTGGTTTTCGTTCCTGGCCCGGCCGTGTTGCTGACGCTGGCACGGGCATCCGGATCGGGCACGCGTGCGGGACTGGCGACGGCCTTCGGCATTGCCGCGGGTGATTTGATGCACACGGTATTGGCCGTGGTCGGTCTTTCGGCGATCATCTTTGCGTCCGCATTTATGTTTGCCGTCGTCAAGTATCTGGGTGCAGCTTATTTGGTTATCTTGGATTGTGGGCAATCATCGAACGGATCGAGTCCGAGCATCCGGTGGCCGCCCAACGCTTGTCCGCCGGTGCTGCGGTCCGCCAGGCAATCCTGGCGGACGTGTTGAACCCAAAGTCCGCTCTCTTCTTCCTGGCATTCCTGCCCCAGTTCGTCCGAGCGGAAAATGGCCCGGTTTGGCTTCAACTGAGTGTGTTGGGCACCTTGTTCGTCGTCATGGGGTTGCTGCGTACGGTCATCGTCGCCATCAGCGCCGGCACGGTCGGTGGGTTTTTTGCGTCGCAACCCGGTTGTGTTGCGCTGGCAAGGCAAGGTGGTTGGCGGGGTTTATGACACACTCGGCATCCGATTGGCCCTTCAAGAAAAATAAGCAGGGCTGCGGACAGTCGGTCGACACGTGTCATACCAAATCTGGTTGATCGATTTGCACTTACATGATTCTGTAGCCCCAACAGCAAGATGGTGTGGGGTTAGGGCATGATTGGATGTCTGCCCGCCTGGGTCGGCCGATTTCGCCCAAGCTCGGCTTGGATTACTTGCACCGGCTGGGCTTCAGCTTGCAGCGTCCAAGACCCTGCCACACCAAAGCCGCCTCGGCCGATGACCGCGAGGACTTTAAAAAAAACTGGCAGCCGAAGTCGAAACCGCCAAGAGCGAGGCGCTGGACCGACCGGTCGAGGTCTGGGCCTTCGATGAGCACCGGCTGGGCCTGAAACCAGTCATCAGGCGCGTCTGGGCCAAGATCGGCCAGCGGCCGGCTGCGCACAGTACACACAGATATGACTGGTTCGATCTCCATGCTTTCGTGCACCCGGCTACCGGCGCCGTCGACTGGTGGCTGGCCAGTCGCGTCAACACCGACATGTTCCAAGCCGTGCTCGACGGGTTTGCACAGCACGTCGGCGCGGGACCGGACAAAATCGTGATCGTGGCGCTCGACAATGCCGGTTGGCACACGGCCAAGGGACTCAAGCTGAACTTCAACAGTGAGTTTGATGAACTTCTTTAATATCAACATCTTATTCATAGGAATAATGTCTTTGACAGCACAAAGGGGATCCCTGCGGTGATGGGACAGCGCTTCCCCACCGCCCAACGCCACGACCGCACACGGTCGCTGCGACCATTGTCCGTTGCCAACATCCTAAGGTCGCAGGTTTGACTTGAATTCAACGCATACCAGACTTGCACTTCTCTAATCGAGTGTATAGCTCCTTCCGTATTAAACCTGTGGTGGTAGTGCTTGCATCCGATGGAGGTATTCACCCAGAAGCAAAAGTCGAAATAAAGGAAGGCTGAGAGTTCTTTGAAGGTTTGAGCAAATCTGTTAAGATCGCTTTGCCCGTGAAGAATCGGCATTATTTCGAATTTTAAAAGAAAGTGGTGCATGGGGTGTGAGACACGCTCAGGGGCGTTCCTAAGAGCTGATGACTCAGATGGACAGGAGGTTAACCATGAGCACTCCAACCCAACCCTTGGAGCCTGCAACCGCTTCGAAAACCGGTACATCGACAGTATCCGCGGTCACGGCGGTCTCTGCGCCCGGGAATGGGGTCGGCTTCGTTCCCTACGAGAAAATGATGCGATCCATGGAAGGTGCCGCACAATTCGGCCGGGAGGCCATGGACGCCGTGATCGAGTCCAGCCGGGTTCTCACCGATGGCTACGGCGCCATCGGTCGCGAAATGGCCAGTTTCGTGCAAGGTTCTATCACTCGTGGTTCGGAGTCCGTCAAGAAACTGTCCGACGTCAAGACTCCACGAGAGTTTTTCACCGTACAGGGCGATATGGCACAAACGCATTTCAGTGCCTTGCTTAATCACAACAGCAAGTTGTCCGATCTCTCGATCAAGGTTGCGGGTGATGCCATGGAGCCGTGGCAGAAACATCTTTCGACCGCTATGCAGCGGTTTGGGCCCGAAGTGCGGACATAAGGACGACTGACCCTGCCACCCCGGTGGGTCTAGACCCACCGGGGTGAGCGTCCCATCGGACGATCGCTGGGCAATCGGACAGCGAAACAGCTATCTGTCCAGCGTGGCAGATCTGGCGGCGGCCGTCTTGGCCAGTCGGCCGTCCGGCCGGCTCTCCGTCGAGAGCATGGCGAGCAGCCTGTGTGCACAAGCAAACTGGTCGCGCTGCTACGGCTGCATTGGCGGGCTCCGGTCGGCCACACCGCAGGCCTCAGCAGCCGTGCGACCCAAGACCGGGCAGCGTGTCGGAGCCGGTCGACGGAGTCTTGCTCAGCAGAATGATGCTGGAGGATCGTGCTGTGGTTTCGGCCAGCTACGGTGCCCGCCCCCGTTATGAACCTCAATTCGGCGGCTGAGAGGCGTGCGCCTGACGTGCAGATTTGCAACCGCGTTGGTTTTTCGCGCGACGCAAATTGCTCCGCAGTCGAGAAAACCGTCACACAATCAACGTGGTAGCTGCCAGCCGGCAGATTTGGGATGCATCCGATCTTGTGGTCATGGTTGCCGATACCCGGACAAACCAGGCAATTTCACTGTCAGAGGTGTTGGCGTCTCTGAGTGCGATACTTCCTTTCATTGCATTATCGGATCTTGTCATGGCCAGTCCAGTGGTTTTGTCCGGACCGGTGACTGCTGCCATCAATGTCAGCGTACGGCACGGGTGTTATACCCATGGCCCGCATGGACGACAGGTTCGGTTTCGGCGCTGAACCAGGAGCGCCGGCATCCGTGCCGGCTGGACCGCCGCCATCTTGGCGGCCGGCCGCTGGGCGTGGTCCGGGCCGGCTGGAAGCCGGCGGTCCAGCCGGCAAGG
>JANQJV010000012.1 GCA_028281465.1 Azospirillaceae bacterium
GAGGAGCGCCGGCATCCCTGCCGGCTGGACCGCCGCCATCTTGGCGGCCGGCCGCTGGGCGTGGTCTGGGCCGGCTGGAAGCCGGCGGTCCAGCCGGCAAGGAGGCCGGCGCTCCGAAACAGGGCGGCCCGAGGACTGGTCAGTGTTTCGGGCCATTGGTATAAGTAATTGATTTTTCAAACTCCACCCCCCAAAGATCGGCACCACGGCGGGAGCGCCGGGTCAGCGCTGCGGCAGGGCCAGCTTGCGCTGCTGCAGCAGGAGTAGCTGTTCGCGGTCGGGATGGGTGTAGCGAGACAGAATGATGAGGCGTCCGTCGGCAATCGGGAGATGCCCATCGACCATTTGGATCGCCGAGAGTTTTTCCAAGACGGCGCGTGGTGTCGGACCAGGGTGCGCATACGTTGTTTCAGCGTGACGTGCAGGGCGTCAGCAACGAAAGCAACGAAGATCTGGGCTTCGATCCGATCAGCGCGCTGATGGTGGATCGGTCGGATCGCCAGGTCGTCATTGCTCAGGGGGGTGGTTTGAGTGGGGATGATCGACGCTGACGAATTGGTCGCACAAGAGGGATGCATCAACATTGTCCACGCCGGCCCCACGCCCCTCACACGTCCAGCCGCCCCTGGATCGCTTCGGTCGGTCCCGCCGGGGTCAATTCGGGCATGGCTTCGGCGATCAGTGTGGCGGCGGCGTCTTCCAGAAGCTCGTCCATGGCGGTGCCGTAAACCTGTTCGCGACCGACGTGCAGGATCACGGGCACGGCCAGGGGGGAAATCCGGTCCAGGGGTTTGTGCGTGATGCGGGTTTTGACGCGGACCAGCATCTCGGAGAGCCGCCGGATGTCGGTCAGGCCGCCGGCGGCATCGGCACGGGTGGCGCGCAGGAGCACATGACCCGGCTCGTGCCGGCGCAGCACGTCGTAGATCAGGTCGGAGTTCACCGTCACCTGGCGGCTGGTCTTTTCGTGTCCCGGGTGCCGGCGCTCGATCAGGCCGGCGATGATGGCGACGTTGCGGAAGGTGCGGCGCAGCATGCTGGAGTCCGCCATCCAGCTTTCCAGGTCGTCGCCGAGCAGATCCTGATCGAACAGCGCCGCCATATCGGTGGCCGGGCGCAGCGACCAGGCGGCCAGCACGTAATCGGTGGCGACGAAGCCGAGCGGTCCGAGGCCGAAGCGTTCCATACGCCGGGTCAGCAGCATGCCCAGGGTTTGGTGTGCGTTGCGGCCCTCAAAGCAATAGGCGACCAGGAAATGCTTATTGGCGCGCGGGAAAGTTTCCACCAAAAGTCCGTCGGGTTCCGGCAGCACGGAGCGCCAGCGCTGCAGGCGCAGCCATTCCTGTACGTCGGGCGGGAAGCCGGTCCAAGCGGTCGGATCAGCCAGCAGGCTCCGCACACGTTCGGCAAGATGGGTCGACAAGGGCAGTCGTCCGCCAGCGTACACCGGAACCTGGGGGTCGCCTTCGCCACCGCGCGCCACCGTGGCCTCGGTTTCCCGTATGCCTAGAAACCGGAGCAATTGTCCGGCGAAGAAGAAGCAGTCGCCTGGTACCATGCCTTGGAAGAAGTACTCCTCGACCTCGCCCAGGACCGGTCCGCGGTTGAGCCGTACCTTGAGCATGACTTCTTGCACGATGGTGCCCACATTCATGCGGTATTGCCGGGCGACCGACGGGTGGGCAAGGGTGTATGTCTCACCGTCTCCGATGCGCAGCCGCCTGTAACGTTCGTATGCGCCCAGCGCGTACCCGCCGGTGGCGACGAAATCCAGCACATCGTCGAAATCATCCCGGTTCAGACCAGCATAGGGTGCGGCCCGGATGACCTCTTCGTACAGCGCCGTGGCGTCGAACCGGCCGGCGCAGGCGACGCCTAGGATGTGTTGGGCCAAGACGTCCAATCCGCCCGGGTTTGGCGGGTCACCGTCCAGCGTTTTGGCCCGGACGGCTGCCACAGCGGCCTGGCATTCCAGGAGCTCGAAGCGGTTGGCCGGCACCAGCAAAGCCCGGCTGGGCGCATCCAAGCGGTGGTTGGCACGGCCGATGCGCTGCACCAACCGGCTGGCACCTTTCGGCGCGCCGACTTGAACCACCAGGTCGACGGCGGCCCAGTCCACCCCCAGGTCGAGGGACGACGTCGCCACCACGGCGCGCAGCTTACCTTCGGCCATGGCGGTTTCCACCTTGCGGCGCTGTTCGCGTGCCAGGCTGCCATGGTGGAGGCCGATCGGCAGGCCGTCGGTGTTGAGCCGCCACAACGCTTGGAACACGATTTCCGCCTGGGCCCGCGTGTTGACGAAGACCAGCGTTGTACCGTACGTTTTGATCCGCTCGTAGACTTCGGGCAGGGCATGGATCGCCATGTGGCCGGACCAGGGCATGGCCCGGTTGGTGTCGAGGATTTCGATCTCCGGAGCGGCTCCGGCCTGGCCACCGATCAGCCGGACGTCTCCCGCCTCGACCCGGCCGTGCGGCGACAGCCAGGCCAAGAGCGCAGTCGGCTCGGCCACCGTGGCCGACAGGCCGACGCGGCGTACGTGTGGTGCCAGGCCGCTCAGCCGGGCCAGCCCCAGTGCGAGCAAATCGCCGCGTTTGTTTCCGGCGAGTGCGTGCAGCTCGTCGACGATGATGCAACGCAGGCCGCCGAACAGGTCCGCCGCATCGCGGTATGACAGCATCAGCGCCAGACTTTCCGGCGTCGTCATCAGCATCTGCGGCGGTGAGCGGCGTTGGCGGTCGCGTTTCTTCTGCGGTGTGTCGCCGGTGCGCGTCTCCGTGCGGATCGGCAAGCGCAGCTCGGCGATCGGGGTTTCGAGATTGCGCACGATGTCCACTGCCAGCGCCTTCAACGGTGACAGGTACAATGTATGCAACCCATCGCGCGGCCGTTCCGACAGCTCGATCAGGCTGGGTAGGAACCCGGCCAAGGTCTTGCCCGCCCCGGTCGGCGCAATCAGCAAGGCATGCTGCCCGTCCTGCGCCGCCGCCAGCATGGCGCGCTGGTGTGTGTACGGCTGCCACCCTTTAGCCCGGAACCAGCCGGCCAGCGTTGGTGTCAGAGTTGGCAGGTTTGTCGCTTGCGTCACGGCGATCTCTGGGGAACGGTGTTCGGTCAAAGGGGCTGGGGATGTTGTATGTCGAGCACGGGATGGTTCAAGTCCACCCGCCGTCCGCTAGGCCATGCCGTGGTGTGTGGCGGCAGCGTCGCCGGGCTGCTGGCGGCGCGGGTGGCGGCAGGGCATTTCGATCGGGTCACGTTGGTTGAGCGGGATCGGCTGACGGGCACACCCGGGACAAGGCGCAAGGGCGTGCCGCAAGGCGATCACCTGCATTTGTTGTTGGTGCGCGGCCGCATGATTCTGGAAACGTTGTTTCCGGGATTGACCACCGATCTGATGGCAAGCGGAGCATGTCTGGTCGACAGCGGCCGTAGCTTTCGCTGGCACCAGGGTGGCGGATGGCGCATGGGCCACGACAGCCCGCTGTGGCTGGTGTCGGCGAGCCGGCCGTTGCTGGAAACGGCCATCGCGGCGCGCGTACGGGCCCTGCCCAATGTGACCATCCGCGATGGCACAACGGTGGCCGGGTTCGTCCCGGCGCCGGACGGTGTTGCCGGTGTTCGCCTCGCATCGGCTGGCACCGACACGCCCAAGGATCTGCCTGCCGACCTGGTGATCGACGCCACGGGGCGCGGCAGCATCGTGCCGCGCTGGCTCGATGCGCTCGACTGGCCGGTGCCGGCGGCCGAGCGCTTCGGCGCCCGCATCGCCTATGCCACCTGCTTGTTGCCGCGCCCACGGCCGGGGCCGGCGTGGCGGGCCCTGGCGGTCACCGGGACTCCCGCACCGCGGAGCGCGGCCCTGTTTCCGATCGAAGGCGGGGTCTGGCAGCTCACTCTGGCAGGGTTTTTTGACCAACCGATGCCGGTTGACCATGGTGGGATTCTCGACTTTCTGGGCCGGCTGGGCGTCTCCGATCTGACGGACGCCGTGTCCGGGCTGGTGCCGACCACACCCGTCACCGCCTACCGCTTTGCCGGCAGCCGGCGCCACCGGTACGACCGGTTGCCAAGGGTTCCGGCCGGTCTTGTTGTCCTGGGCGATGCGCTGTGTTCGTTCAATCCGGTGTATGGCCAGGGCATGACCGTCGCTGCCCTCCAGGCGGAGATATTGGATCGGCGGCTGGCGCGTGCCAGCCGGTGCGGTGGCCTCGGTCCCGGGTTCGGTCGTCGCTGGTTCAAGGCCGTGGCGCCCGTCCTCGATGCCGCGTGCGCTGGGGTCACCGTGGAGGACACGCGTTACCCGGAGTTGGCCAGGCAGGCCGGTTGGCGCACGCGCTTGCTGCGCTGGTACATGGAACGATTACACCGCAGGACGCTGGATGATGCCAGCGTTACCGACCAGTTTTACCGCGTGACACACTTCGTTGATCCACCTAGCCGCTTGTGCCAGCCCCGGATTGCCGCTGCCGTACTGTGCCGGGCGGGTGACCGGTTCGATGCCCCAGACTCGGAGTCGGTGCATGGTCGTCGCCATCAGTGACGGCAACCCACTGGTGCATATCCGCGCGCCGTATGTTAACCGGGCATTGGTGGCGGCGAATATCGCGCTGTTCGTCATGGTCTTGTTCGATTGGCCGTGGTGGCCGTACGCCTATGTGCCGGCCTATTTGGGGCAGCCGGGTGTTTGGGCTTATGCGTTCGACGACACCGGCGCGTTCACCCTCATCACGCACCAGTTCCTGCATGCCGATTTGCTGCATCTGGCTGGCAATATGGTTGCGCTGTGGGTGTTCGGCGACACCATCGAGGATGCACTGGGCCATATTCGTTATCTCCCCTTCTATCTCCTGTGTGGCGTGTCCGGGGCGCTGGCCGAGTCCGCCCTTGGTGCCGATACCCTGGTGCCGATGGTCGGCGCCAGCGCGGCCATCAGCGGTGTCATGGGTGCTTATCTGCTTTTGCATCCGCGCGCCAAAATCCTGGTTGTGTTGTTCTTCCGCGTCCCATTGCTGCTGCCGGCCATGCTGGTGGTCGGCGCCGACTTCGCTTCCAATCTGGCCATGCTGTGGTTGCCGCCGGTGGAGGGCGAGGTGGATCTGATCGCTTGGGGTGCCCACGTCGGCGGCTTTTTCTCGGGCATGGGGCTGATCCTGGTGCTGCGCCGGCCCGGCGTGGCGCTGTTTCAGCCGGTGGTGCACGACCCCGAGGGGCCCTATCCACGGCTCCAGACGGTGGTCATCGATTTCTTTCCGGACCGTCGACCATCGGCCGGCGCGCCCGGGCGCAAGCGCGATTTTGTCGCAGTGGCCCTGAAGGCCGTTGCCTATGTTGCCCTGATAATTGTTTTGCTCTGCATCGTGTAGGTCGTAGAATGCGTCTGCCGTGGACGAACGCCGTAAGTCGTCAGTGAGTCGTTTTTGGCACCTAGCCGAGACCGGCATCGGTCGGTCCCTGTCTGCTCCGTAACGCCCGGTCCGCCCGCCATCCGTCCGACCTGCAGCCGAACAGGCCCATGACCAAACAGGGCTTTTTGTCGATTGGTGGCCGCATCAGCCGCACCACGAGGCCAGTTCCCAGTGTCGATTGGGCGGAGGTATGGCCGGTGTCCGTGCTTCTGGCGTTCGGGCGATTTCTGTACCGGTCAGCATGGGCGTGGCTCATTGCCGTGCCGTTTGGGTGGTTGTTGCTGTTCTTCCTGGTGCCGTTCCTGTTTGTGTTGAAGATCAGTCTGGCCCAGTCGGTGTTGGCCCTGCCGCCATTCACGGCGCTCGCCGCCTGGGTAGCCGATCCGGCGTTCGAGGAGTACCGGCTCGATATCACCATCCATCTAACCAGCTATGTCCGCCTGGTCAGCGACAGTTTGTACGTCGCCGCCTATCTCAACTCGATCAAGATCGCGTCGATCGCCACCGGCCTGTGTCTGGTCATCGCATACCCCATGGCCTATGGCATCGCGCGCGCCACGCCGAGATGGCGTAACGTGCTGTTGTTGTTGATTATTCTGCCGTTTTGGACGTCGTTCCTGATTCGCGTCTACGCCTGGATGGGCATCCTCAAACAGAATGGACTGATGAACAACGTGTTGGTGTGGCTGGGGGTGGTCGATCAACCGGTCCAATTCCTTTACACCGAGTTTGCCATCTATCTCGGCATCACCTATTCCTATCTGCCGTTCATGGTGTTGCCTTTGTACGCCACTCTGGAAAAGCTGGACCGCAGTCTCCTGGAAGCGGCGGCCGACCTGGGGTGTCGGCCGTTCCGCGCGTTCGCCACCATCACCTTGCCCCTGTCCATGCCCGGCGTCATCGCGGGCTCATTGCTCGTGTTCATCCCCGCCGTGGGTGAGTTCGTCATTCCCGAGTTGCTCGGCGGCGCCAGCACCCTGATGATCGGCAAGGTGTTGTGGAATGAGTTCTTCGCCAACCGGGATTGGCCAATGGCTTCAGCGGTTGCCATTGCCCTCTTGGTGATCCTGGTCGTGCCCATGGCGGCGTTCCAGCACATGCTGCTCAAACAGCGGGAGGCGAACACGCCATGAAGCCGATGGGTCGTCTGGTCTGGCCCGTGGTGTTCGGCTACGCCTTCTTGTACGTGCCGATCATGCTGCTGATTGTGTACTCCTTCAACGCGTCCCGTTTGGTGACGGTTTGGGGCGGGTGGTCTGTCAAATGGTACGTGTCGCTGTGGTCGAACCAGCAACTGATCGACGCCGCCCTTCTGTCCTTGCGGATCGCCGCGGTCACGGCGACCCTATCGGTCGTGCTTGGTACGATGGCCGGCTTAATTCTGGCACGCTTCGGCCGCTTCCGTGGACGCACGGTGTTCGGCGGGTTGATCACCGCGCCGTTGGTCATGCCCGATGTCATCATCGGCCTGTCGCTGCTGCTTTTGTTCGTGTCGCTCGAACAACTGATCGGCTGGCCGGCCGGGCGTGGTGCGACCACCATCACGCTGGCCCACATGACGTTTGCGATGGCCTATGTGGCGGTTGTGGTGCAGTCGCGGCTCACCTCGCTCGACCGGTCATTGGAGGAGGCGGCCATGGACTTGGGTGCGCGGCCAACCAAGGTGTTTTTCGTCATAACCGTGCCGATCATCGCGCCGGCCATCGTTGCCGGTTGGCTCCTGGCCTTTACATTGTCCTTGGATGATTTGGTGATCGCCAGTTTCGTCTCGGGCCCCGGTGCCTCGACCTTGCCGATGGTTGTCTTTTCCAGCGTGCGACTTGGTGTCAGCCCGGAAATCAATGCCTTGGCCACCATCATCATCGCTCTGGTGACGGTTGGCATCGCCGTGGCCGGATTGCTGTCGGCGCGTCCGGCGGCGTCGCCGACACCGTGACGCCGCCAGTGGCGGCTGTGCGGCGCGATTGTGGCGCCGCGAGCAGCCGGTTACGCTGCATGGTCCGCAGGTGGCGGCCCAGACGTCGGCACGCCGGCTGTCATAGCCGCCGCTTTGGGAACGGCTCGTGTGAGGAGGAGTCACCGAGATGACAACGCCCGCGGAAGACGGGTTTCACCTGCCGGCCGAATGGCAGCCGCATGAACGCTGTTGGATGGCTTGGCCGTGCCGTGCTGAGGTGTGGGGCGGCGATCTGGAGCCGGCCCGTGCGGCCTACGCCGAGGTTGCCAAAGCGATTGCGAAGTACGAACCGGTCACGATGATCTGCAATCCCGACGATGCGGCCGAGGCGTCCTTGGCTTGCGGTTCGGGCGTCAATGTTCATCCGTTGCCGATCAGCGATAGCTGGCTGCGCGACACCGGCCCCAGTTTTTTGCTCGGGCCGAGCCGACGGATCGCCGGCGTGCACTGGGGCTTCAACGCCTGGGGCAATCTCTACCCCGATCATGCCGAAGATCGGCAGATCGGCCGACGCCTGCTCGAGCATCTGGCTTTACCGATCTATGATGCTCCCATGGTGCTGGAGGGCGGTGCGGTGCTGTGCGACGGCGAAGGCACCTTGCTCACCACCGAGCAGTGCCTGTTGTCCGGCGAGCGTAACCCCGGCCTTGAGCGCCGGGAGATGGAGGAAATCCTTTTAGCCTTCACCGGCGCCCGTCGGGTGATTTGGCTCGGCCAAGGCTATCAGGACGACGAGACCCGGGGGCATATTGACGAGATCGCCTGTTTCGTTCGGCCCGGCGTGGTGATGATGTTGACCACGGAGGACCCGGGTGATGGCAACTTCGAGGCGTTTCATGACAACCTGGACCGGTTGCGCGCCGCCCGCGACGCCGCCGGGCGGTCGTTGGAGGTGATCGAACTGCAGCAACCCGAGCGCCAGGAGGGCCCGCGTGGCCGGCTCACGCTCAGCTATACCAATGTTTATCTCGCCAATGGGGCGGTGATCATTCCCGGTTTCGAGGACACGGCCGATCACGAGGCATACAAGGTGTTCCGCAAGGCGTTCGCCGGCCGAGACGTGATGCAGATCCCGGCGTTGGACATCGTGCGTGGCGGCGGCGGCATCCATTGCATCACGCGTGAGCAGCCCGCGGTCTGATGGCATGGCCGGCATGCGGCCCACGCGCTTCGCCAAGGTGCCGGGCGCGCGGCTAGGTCCTTGTCGGAACGGGAAAAAAGCTTGGTGTCACGGCGCAGGATCCCGCGGTATTCTCCAGCGATTTGGTGTATACTCTCAGCCATGGCACACCAAGCACGTCCCTCAGACTCTCCGCCCGACGTTCCCGCTGCCCAAGACTATGGCGCTCACTCCATCAAGGTGCTGCGCGGCTTGGATGCTGTGCGCAAACGTCCTGGTATGTACATCGGCGATACCGATGACGGATCCGGCCTTCACCACATGGTTTACGAGGTGGTGGACAACGCCATCGACGAAGCGTTGGCCGGCTATTGCGATCGGGTCGAGGTGGTGCTCAATGCCGATGGGTCGGCGACGGTGCGCGACAACGGGCGCGGCATCCCTGTGGAAATCCACGCCGAAGAGGGTGTATCGGCGGCCGAAGTGATCATGACCCAACTCCACGCCGGTGGAAAGTTCGACCAGAACTCCTACAAGGTATCCGGCGGCTTGCATGGCGTTGGCGTTTCCGTGGTCAACGCCCTGTCGGAAACCTTGGAACTGCGCATCTGGCGGGGCGGGCGCGAGTGGTTCATGCGCTTTCGTGACGGTGTGGCCGAGCAGCGCCTGGCCGATGGCGGGTCGGCGCCGCAGACGCCGCAGGGCGTGCCGCGCTCGGGCACCGAAGTGACGTTCCTGCCGTCCAAGCAGGTCTTCTCCATGACCGATTTCGATGCCGCCACCCTCGAGCAGCGCCTGCGCGAACTGGCGTTTCTTAACTCTGGCGTCATGCTTGTGTTCACCGACGCCCGCGGCGTCGACCCGAAGACCAGCGAGCTGCATTTCGAAGGCGGCCTGCGCGCCTATGTCGGCTGGCTTGACCGGTCCAAAACGCCGTTGCATAAGCCGCCGATCCAGGTCGACGCCGAACGCCATACCGAAACTGGCGTGCAGCTCAGTGTGGAAGCGGCGCTGCAATGGACGGACAGTTACCACGAGACCACGCTGTGTTTCACCAACAACATCCCGCAGCGGGATGGCGGCACCCATTTGGCCGGCTTTCGCGCTGCGCTGACGCGCAGCGTCAACGCTTATGCCACCAGTTCAGGCTTGGCGAAGAAGGAGAAGGTACAGCTCACCGGGGACGACGCCCGCGAGGGTCTGACCTGCGTGTTGTCGGTCAAGGTACCCGACCCGAAATTCTCTAGCCAGACCAAGGATAAGCTGGTTTCATCCGAGGTTCGGCCGGTTGTGGAGTCGGTCATCGCCGAGCGGCTCAACCAGTTCTTTGAAGAAAACCCGGGTGACGCCAAGCGCATTGTCGCCAAAGTCGTGGAAGCGGCGGCGGCGCGCGAGGCGGCCCGCAAGGCCCGTGAACTGACTCGGCGTAAAGGCGCGCTTGACATGGCTGGCCTGCCGGGCAAGCTGGCCGACTGCCAGGAGCGTGACCCGTCCCGCTCCGAGCTGTTCCTGGTCGAGGGCGATTCCGCCGGGGGCTCGGCCAAGTCGGGCCGGTCACGCCAGTTCCAGGCGATCTTGCCGCTCCGCGGCAAAATCCTCAACGTGGAACGGGCTCGTTTCGACAAGATGCTCGGGTCCGCCGAGATTGGCACTCTGATCACGGCCTTAGGCACCGGCATTGGCCGGGAAGAATTCGATCTGACCAAGCTACGCTACCATAAGATCATCATCATGACGGATGCGGATGTGGACGGCAGCCATATCCGGACCTTGCTCCTCACCTTCTTCTTCCGCCAGATGCCGGAGCTGGTGGAGCAGGGCTATCTGTACATTGCCCAGCCGCCGCTCTACCGCATTAAGCGCGGCAGCAAGTCCGAGAGCTATCTCAAGGATGACCGGCAATTAGACGACTATCTGGTCGACGCCGTGCTGGACGAAGTGGCATTGCGCTTGTCGGATGGCAGTCAGGTGGACACGGCGAAGCTGTTCGACGTGATTGGCCGTGTGCGCTCGGTGCGTGGCGCGTTCGAAACCCTGGTGCGTAAACTGGGGCACCCCGGCGTGATCGAGCAGGCGGCTGTGGCAGGAGGGTTGGACCAGAGCTTGCTATCGGACCCGTCGCGCGCCGGCGAGATCGCCAACCAGGTGGCCGGGCGTTTGAACACGTTGGATACTCTGACTGATGCCGAGGCGGCATCCGACGGATCATGGCGCGGATTGGCGGATCCGGACGGCGGCCTGGTTTTCGCGCGCACCCGCCGAGGCGTGACCCACCGTGCCACCTTGGATGCGGATCTTTTGCGCAGTGCCGAGGCCCGACGCGTGGCCGGTTTGTCGGAGGAGTTCCGGTCCCTGTTTGCCGAGCCCGCGCGGCTGATCGAAAAGGGTAAGGACGGCCGGGTTGTGACCGGTCCCTATGGTCTGCTCGACGCCGTGTTGGCGCGCGGCCGGGAAGGGGCTAGTATCCAGCGCTACAAGGGCTTGGGTGAAATGAACCCTGAGCAGCTTTGGGAAACCACGCTCGATCCGGAGCGGCGGTCCATGCTGCAGGTGCGGATCCAAGACGGTGTGGCGGCCGAAGAGGTGTTTTCTACCCTCATGGGTGACATTGTCGAACCGCGCCGCGAGTTCATCCAGGAAAACGCCCTTAAGGTCGCCAATCTGGACGTTTGACCGACCGTCCCTGCGACGATTGGCCACGACCCTTCGGCGATCGACCTGGTACGGTTGATTCTCCACGTCATCTTGACGCAATTGTGACGGCGGCGAGATTAACAAAACCGTCAAATTGACGTCAGATCGGCCCGATTCGGCTTCCCTCTATCTGTTCTTTGGATATAATTTGAAACCGATCCAATGCGCTGGGGAGTCGCCATGCTCGGACTTAGCCGCTCGAAACATCAAACCGAGGATGCATCATTCACGGTCTCGTCGACGCACGGGGCGACTGAAAACGGCATCTGGGTAAACCCGCCGGGTGACATCAAGACGGTCATCGCTTGCCTGACCGCGTTGGCCCAGGGGCAGTATGGCGAAAACCCGATTGGCGACCAAGCATTGGTGACGGTCGTGCGGGCGGTACGGGCCTCGGTTATGGCCCGCGACCATGCTCAGTTGGAGCGGGCGGTGGCGGATTCCATTCAGGCCAGCGAGATTGTTTCGGCCGTGTCCTTTGTCACCGGTGATGTGCGCGAGGCGGCCGTCAATGCCCAAACCATCTCTGCTGCCGTGGAAGAACTCGCCACCGCGGTCAACGACATCTCGGGTGTTAGCAACGCGGTGGTGACGGAGGCGCACAGTATCGAACAACTCATCGGTGAGGGCATGGTAGCGGTCGAGCGGTCGTCCGGCAGCGTCGACCGCATTGCTCTGGCGACCGGTCAGGCTGCTACCCAAGTGGACCGCCTGTCGGCTGCGTATAAAGATATCACCACCATCCTCGCGACGATTGACGCCATTTCAAAGCAAACCAACCTCCTCGCGCTGAACGCGACGATCGAGGCCGCGCGCGCCGGCGAAGCTGGGCGCGGATTTGCGGTGGTCGCCGGTGAGGTCAAACAGTTGGCAACGCAAACGGCGCGCGCCACCGAGGACATTCGCAGCAAGATCGAGGCGATCACGCGGGAGATGGCCGAGTTGTCGGCGGCCATGGGGGGGACCGTGGAGGTGTTGGACGAAGGCCGCGAGGGTATCCGCAATGTTGGCGATCGCTTTGCCGTGGTCGCCGAAAGCATCCGCACGGTCAATGCGCGCATGGCGGACACGGCGGCGGCGGTGACCGAACAATCCGCCGCCATCGACGAGGTGGCGCGCAGCGTTGCCGTGATCCGGGACAAGAACCAGCGCTCCATGGCCAATGCCGACGAAGTGATCGCCGCGGTCCAGAGATCGGAGGACCGTCTCAATCAAGAACTCGCCAGCTTGGCCGAGCGGGGGATTCCCGATGCGGTGCTGGATTTGGCCATGTCGGATCACGTCCTGTGGAAGAAACGGTTGGCCGGCATGCTGATCGGTGCCAATCGTCTGACCGCCGACGAATTGTCCGACCATCACCACTGTCGGCTCGGCACCTGGTACGACCAAGTTTCTGATCTCTCCATCACCGCCCATCCGGCCTACCGTGCCATGGAGGCGCCGCATCGGGCTGTGCATCAGCATGGTAAGGCGTCCGCAGCGCTGTTTGCGGCCGGTGACCGGGACGGTGCGCATGCCGAGTACGAGAAAATGGAAGCTGCATCGCGCCAGGTCGTGGCTCTCTTGCGCGACCTGAAAGCGGCACGTCGACCGGCCGAGGCAGGCGCATCTTAGCCCCTCGGCCTTGCCTGGGCGGTCGTCCACAGCCTCCACAGGTCAGTGCATGGTCTGCGCACCAGCATGAGCAGAATTTGTTCTTGTTTGTTCGGGATATGTTATACCCATGGCCCGCATTGACGACAGGTTCGGTTTCGGCGCTGAACCAGGAGCGCCGGCATCCCTGCCGGCGGCCCAGCCGGCAAGGAGATGCCGGCGCTCTGAAACAGGGCGGCCCGAGGACCGGTCATTGTTTCGGGCCGTTGGTATTACAGGGCCGCAGAGTCTGAGCGCGTGGCGATACGGGGTCCGGAGGCGACGACGACGTCCGCTCGAGGCAGGCGGCGTCGCTTTTTCTGGGCGTACATCTTGCGATCAGCCCGCCGGATCACGTCATCACCGGTGTCACCGGCTCTGAACGGCTCCATGCCCAGGCTGAAGCGCACGGGTAAGTCGGTGTCGCGCCATGATACCACTTGGCCATGGATCCGGTCGGCAATCTCGGCCGCGCGAAGGGCTGACGTTGGCGCATCGACATGCGTCAGCAGGATGGCGAATTCGTCACCACCCAGGCGGGCGACCACGTCCTGTGGGCGGACCTGGGCCACCAAGAACTGTCCGACCTGGCGCAGATAAGCGTCACCGGCGACATGGCCGTGGGTGTCGTTAACCGCTTTGAAGCCGTCCAGATCGATCATGATCACGGCTCCGGCCGCCTCGGGCGACCGCCCGACGGCCGACAGGGCACGCCGCAGGTGGCTCAGAAAGCCGCGCCGGTTGAACAGTCCGGTCAGTTCGTCCGTGAAGGTGAGGGTTTCCAAGTAAGCGATCTGTTCACGCTGGTGGGCGATGGTCTGTTCGGCTTCTGTCAGGCGGTCCAGAGCTTCCTCAAGCCAGCGCAGGGGCCAGGCCGGCATGGGCGAAACATCGGTCTGGAGAGCGTTCAACCCAGCCGGTTGGTGTCGGAGAAGGGGCTCATCGGGGGTGGCCGTCCGGGGGCGTGATGCGTCGGCCACGGCGTGTTGGTAGGGGCTGTCGAAGGGACTGTCGAACGGGGTCATCACACCGGGTCCATCGCTTAGTGACGTGGTTCGGCCTCTGGTCGTCGTGCCGAGTGCGGCCGTTGACCACGCCGTAAGCAAGCCATGGTCCAAGGATAAATATTTGAAAAGAATGATTTATTTCTGCCATGATCAGGAACCTGGCGAAGTCTGCCGGCAGATTCTGCCGCGGCGTCGAAAGGCCCGGCACCGTTTGCCTGGAGGCGCGACCGGCCGAGAAATCAACACTTTCCAGGCATGGCCGAATGCCACATAGTAATGCTCCGTCCTCGTGGTTCCCCAATGTCCGTGCCTTGCCCATGATTGAACGTTTGCGACGACGCGGCCCCATCCTGATGCTCGTCATCGGACTTCAGACCGGCATCTGGTCGGTGGTTTCCCCGGCGGCCCGGGCCGAGGTCGAGATTGCTCCGCACCGCGCCATCTACGCCATGTCACTGCGGTCGGCCCGAAACAACAGTTCGATCACCGATGTGCGCGGCAAGATGTTGTTCCAATGGGCGGATGCCTGTGATGGTTGGACCATCGAGCAGCGCTTCGATCTGTCGTTTTTGTATGCCGAGAGCGAAGAAGTCGAGATGGAGCTGAGCTTCGCCACGTGGGAAGCCAAGGATGGTCTCAGCTACCGCTTCAATATGCGTAAGCACATCAACAAGGTGCTGGATGAGGATGTGCGTGGCGAAGCGTCATTGGATCGGCCAGGGGGCCCCGGGCGGGCCGTCTTCGATCGTCCGGAACCTAGGACGATGAGGCTGCCGTCGGGCGTTCTGTTTCCGTCCCGGCACACTGTTGCGTTGATCGAGCGGGCCCAGGCCGGTGATACGCTCTTCTTCCGCCGCGTTTTCGATGGCGCCGACACCGAAGGTGCGTCTGACATTAGTGCGGCGATCCTGGGTCAGGAAACGGAGATTGCCACCGATCTCGACGATCAGCTTCTCAAGGGGCCGCTCTGGATGGTCCGCTTGGCATTCTTCCCGATCAAGACACCTGAGGGCCTCCCGGAATACGAGTTGAGCCTGCGGTTGTTGGAGAATGGCGTCGCCGAAGCGATGATCATCGATTACGGTGATTTCGCTGTGGACGTGACGCTGGATACGATTGAAGCTCTGCCCGAAAGTGGTTGCTAACGACGGCCATGGACTTCGCCGCCCTTCCAACGGTCTTTTCAAGTGGCGAACCTCAGCCACAGGGCGGGGGGCGATAGCCTTCGGCTGCGGGTTGGCCGTGGCCCATGCGCGTGGTCACTTTGGGGATCGGCCAGATGTTGATCAGGATGTCGAGTAGGGAAAGATCCTCAACTCGGCCCAGCGCCATGGCACCCGAGTTCACCGAGATGAGTGAATTGAAGAAGATGTAGTCGAGCAAATAGCGGAACGACAGCTTGCGCGGATGCCGCTTGAAATAGACGTCGATACGTTTGCGCACGCGGTCACTTTCTGCGGGGCTCAAAACCCGTGTCTTGCGTAGGAACATTTGGATGTCGGGGCCGATGATGCTGATGCCTTCCCGCATGCCCAGCACGGAGAAGCCGTACTCATCCACCAGGAGTTCAATGTCCGAAGAGAGTTGTCCGGTGACGGGTGTGGATGGTCCGGCCGGGGCCAGATAAACCTGGACATAGGGAAACGGCAACAGGTGAATGTCCACCCCCTGCACGGTCATGTTGAACATCAACGAATAGTGTGACAACTCGCTTTCAAGATTGGAGAGCGTCAACAACATCCATTGTTCCGCGCGCGACCAAACATCGTACCAGCTCATATCGATGCTGTCGAAGTAATCGTTGATCTCGCGGATCGCCACCTGCCGTTCGTCGGCATTGGCGAAATGAACCTTCTCGAATGATAGGCAGTAGGCCGGTAGAGGATTGAATCCCTCAACCACGGCTTCGAGCTGGAACCCGGCCCGGTCAACCAACTGGCTAAGTGCTTCCTGATGGGTGCGCGCGGGGGGAGACACGCGGGATTGGGCCAGATCGATGGCATCCGCCGGTTCGGTCAGGAGGAACGGGAACGCCCAACAGCACAGACAGATCAGACATAGCTGCCTGAGTTGGTTTGGAGGCAGGGACGGCAGGCGGAGGCAATCGGGGCGAGGCCGGCTAGCCATTGGGACACGACTCCTGGGGACGAACGCAACCACAAGTCTAGCTTAGGGTTGATTGTGAAACCAACATTTTGGCTTGCTTCGCGTCCGGTGCCGCGACGCGTTCGAACCGCCGTTGCCGTTTCGGTGCCGTGTCGCTGGTCTGGACCAGTGCCCGGTGCGATTGGGCGACGCGTTGGCTGATCCGATCTGCGGCATCCGGTCACAGCGTTTACCATCCAGGCAAGCTTGATGCGGAGATTAGGCATAAAGGATTAGTCCCGAGTCGAGGGTGGTCGCGGACAGGCATCCAGCGGATGCCGATTCGGGCCCTTCAGCAGCGATTCGGTCAGCAGCGATTCGAGTCTCTACCTAAGCCAATGGAGTTAGTCAGGGCGGCCTGTCTTGGACACGGGCTCATCGCGGCGAAATTGTGGCTTTTGCGTCACCAGCTCGCGACAGGTCGTGGGACTTGGGCTACCAAATCTAGATCATGGCATGTGCGCAACCACGAGATATCTAGTCTCCGAAAAATATTGTGGCCAGTCACCACAACAAAAAAACGGATTGATTAGAAGAGAAAGCAATAGTCGAACTAGGAACATAAAAAGAACAATCTGCTCGAAACTGCACCGCTCATGGGCATATTTTGCGATGCGTCAAAGCCTGTACGCTCCGGCAACTTACTGGCATCAGCGGTCGGAAAAACGAATCGCATTTTATTCTTTGCGGCGGCGTGCTAGACGAAAAGGCAAATAAGACCGGCGCGGGTCAGAGTTCGGCTGCCAATCGGCTTGGCTCGACCCGCGCTGCGGTTCGTTCGAACGGCGGGATCACACCGCCGGACGAGCGAAACGAAAATCGGAAGGAGCAAATGGAATGCGCGGATTGCTGCTTGCGGCGTTGATCCTCGTGCTGCCTTGGTTCGGCTATGCTCAGCAGGAGCAAGGTCCCATCGATCCCGTATCGACGACCGCCGAGTTCCTCGGCATGTCCTCCAATCAGGCCCTGGCCGTTGGCTTGGGTATCGTTGGGGGGGCGACCGGCCTTCACCTGCTGTTGGGCGGCGGCGCTGCCACGCTGGCCGGTGCGTTCGGCGGTGCCCTGATTGGCCACTGGTGGTACGAACAGAAATTGAGGGCCATGACCAGCGAGGCTCAGCCTTACACTGTGTATTATGCGCCAACTCGGCAGGCCGCCTTCGCGTCAGCCGAAAACTGAGTGGTTTTGGGGTCTGGCGAGAGAAAGTCGCCGGTCATTGGGCCGGTGGCGAGGGGACGCGTCGTTTCAATTCTGATCATGATAGGCTGATCACGAGGGCCGAGCCATGCCAGCCACCAAGGCCGCGGTGTGGGCAGTCGGTCTTGCAGATCGATGTGGTTGGCCGGGAGCACCGCAGCGCGTTTCCCGGAAATCGCTGCGGCAGATCACCCCCTGTTTCCAACTGAACCTGGTTGCGGTGTGTTGGCTCGGCCGCGGGGCCCCGTGACCGGCAGGCCGTGATGCATGCATCGGGTCGGCCGCTGTGGGGTTTAGGCGCCGGCGGAAGGCGCCCAGGGGGCCGTGATCGCGCCGGTCGCCATGCGGATACCCCGAGCCCATGGGATCCGCATGACGACGGCGAAGGTCGTCAGTCGGTTTGGCGTAGACGCTCGGCAACGAACTCCCAATTCACCAGATTGTCCAGAAACGCCTTGAGATAATCGGGGCGCCGGTTCTGGTAATCCAGATAGTAGGCGTGCTCCCAAACATCGCAGCCGAGCAGCACGTGCTTGCCGTGCACCAACGGGGTCTCGCCGTTCGGGGTCTTGGTTACGGCAAGCTTGCCTTGATCCACCACGAGCCAAGCCCAGCCGCTGCCGAACTGTGTTTTGCCCGCGTCGATGAACATTTGCTTGAATTGCTCGACGCTGCCGAAATCGCTGATGAGGCGATTTTCAAGTTCGCTGGGAATGGCGCCACCGCCACCCGGCTTCATGCTGGGCCAGAACAGGTTGTGATTCCAGTTTTGTCCGGCATTGTTGAAGATGCCTTGGGTTTCTGGTTTGCCGTACGATTCTTTCACGATCTGTTCGAGCGTCATGGTCTCGAACGGCGTGCCGGCGATCAAAGTGTTAAGCGTCGTGACGTATGTGTTGTGATGTTTGCCGTGGTGGAGCTCCAGAGTCTGGACACCCATGTGGGGGGCCAGTGCGTCGTGCGCGTAGGGCAGCGCAACAAGTTCGAATGCCATTGGCGACCTCGTTTGGGGATTGGCGGATCAGCAGACCGCGGCGCAAAGTCGCGGCGCAGCAACCGTTGCTGTCCTATACCCGACAGATAAGCTTGGTCAAACACAACGCAAGCCACCGGTCGGGTCCGGTCCGCCGCTGTGTGCACCGCTGGCACCGTGCCCCCCGTCCACGGCCGGTGTGCCTGGTTGGGGCAGCCGCATGCCGGTGGCCGCTATCATCGGTTGTGCCAGCGTGAGCCATGGCTGCTATGCAGCGCTTAACCAGGCGATGCAAAGCGCCAAGGGCAGGAAGGCTCCGGCCTGGGCACCGGTGTCGGACATCTCCGTGCGGGATATGTCACATGCACCGTTCGGATGAGCATCGATTGTGTTGGATCAACGAACGGTTAAGACCTATCTTCTATTTTGTGCAGTGCAGCATAGATTTGCTGACTGAATTCGGCTGCTGGAGCGATGGCGGTCGTGGGAACCGGACGACAACCATGAGATACAAGGGCTATCAGGCGCACATCGGGCTCGACAGGGATGCCGGCAGGTTGTGTTTGCGCATTTCCGAGGTGGCCACCGGAACCGACTGTGGTGTAGAGGTTTACGCCCATTCGGTCTCGGACTTGGAACGTCAGTTCCAGGTTGCCGTGGATGACTACCGGGCCTGGAAACGTTTTCGCAGCGCCGAAGACGAGGGCATCCGGCAAGCTCTGCAGGCGGCCGGCGCGGAGCCGCGGACGTCGGTTTTGCGATGAATCAATTTGCCGGTGGCAACGCCCGTTCAATTGAGCCAGGTCATGTTGCCGCGCTGCGCAATGGCGGATGTTCCGGACGTCCTTCGCGGCCTAGCGGAGCCGGACCAATGATGGAATACGAGAACTTCAAGGCACAAATTGAGTTTGATGCGGAAGACAACATCTTCCGCGGTGAGGTCATCAATACCCGCGACGTGATCGGCTTTTCCGGTCGATCGGTGGAGGAATTGCAAGCGGCGTTCCGTCAGGCGGTGGAGCGGTACTTGGAATGGTGCCGCAACCGCGAGTTGCCGGCCAACGACCTCTACACCGGACGAGTCGCGGTCCGGATCAGCCGCGACGTGCATCGGAGCCTGGCGGTGGCGGCCCAGCGCGAGGGTAAGCCGCTCAACACCTGGATTGCCGAGCGCCTGTCCGAAGCAGTGCTGGGTGCCCGGCCCTGAGTCCGGCCCTGACTGATGCTCAAACCCATGCCGAGCCTTGCGTCGGGAGCGAATCGGCGCTAACGTAACGCTAGACGCAATCGCACGTGCCTATGGCCCATTGTGGTTATGCAACGACGTACAGCGTCCTTTTTGGCGGACCGGATGCTCTGTGGGAGCCGGCCGCGAGAGGGAGGTGGGTATGTTGTCTGTCCACAACGGGGCCACGGTGATGTAGCCCCCAAACAACGCCCGAATGGCATCGCCTGGCCGGTCTTGAGGACCAACGAACGGCGAGCGGGCGTTTTTTCTGTTTTCCGATCCTGTTCGATTACGGCGCGACGGCAAATGACCGTCGTCCGTGACCTGACTGTCGCAACACGACCTGTGGCAGTCGGTGGGAGTTGAAAGACATGGGGCATCTCACCCTGCGTTCGGCAGTCTCGCCCGTGCGGCGCGGCCGTACCACTGATCTGGGCCGGCGGCCGAGCGTGACCGAAGCGACCTCGATCTTCCGTCCGGCCGAACCCATGCATTGTCTGCGGCCGGCCGCTTTGGCCGACTCGGCGGCGGTGTTCGTGAATGGCTTTGCTGGCGACGTGCTGTACGCCGTCAAGTGCAATCCCGAGCCGACCGTGTTGCGGGCCCTGTGGGCTGGTGGTATCCGGCACTTCGACGTGGCGTCGCCGGGCGAAATCCGTCTGACCGCCCAGGTATTGCCGGACGCCCATCTGCATTACATGCACCCGGTCAAGGACCGCGGCGCCATCGCCGTGGCATATGGCCATTATGGCGTGCGCGATTTTGCGCTGGACAGCTTGGATGAGGCCGACAAGCTGCACGCCGAAACCCGTGGTGCCGATGATATGGGTCTCATCGTCCGCCTTGCGTTGCCGAAGGGTCAAGCCCAGCACGATCTTTCCGGCAAATTCGGTGCCGCGCCGGCTGAGGCGGCTGCCTTGCTGCGTTTATTGCGTCCGCGGGCGCATCGCCTGGGTCTCAGTTTCCATGTCGGATCCCAGTGTCTGGACCCGGCGGCGTATGTCGAGGCCATTGGCCTTGCGGGAGGCGTCATTGCCGACGCCGGTGTGGCGCTGGAGGTCCTCGATGTCGGCGGTGGCTTCCCGGTGGTGTACCCAGGTCTCGCCCCGCCTCCGGCCAATGATTATTTCGCCGCGATCACATCCGCCGTTGACGCCCTTGGCCTGCCGGCCGGCTGCCGGCTATGGTGTGAGCCGGGGCGGGCCCTTGTCGCGGGCGGTGTGTCTCTCGTGCTCAAGGTCTTACTGCGCCGCGGCGACAGCCTGTACGTCAATGATGGTGTTTATGGCTCGCTGCATGATTGCCGTTGGCCCGGTGTGCGTTTCCCGGCCCGGCTGGTACGGCCGGGCCGGCCGTCCATCGCGCCGGTGCGGCCGTTCCAGGTGTTCGGTCCGACCTGCGACAGCGTGGATCGATTGGTCGAGCCGTTCATCTTGCCGGACGACGTCCGCGAGGGCGACTGGATCGAGCTTGGTCAGATGGGGGCTTACGGCGCATCGCTGCGCACCGGGTTCAACGGCTTCGACCAGGCACGCCTGGTCGAAGTGACGGATCCGCCACTGGTCGAAACACCCGGTTTCGCCGTGGGTGGATCGGCGCGGGCTGCAGCCGTGGCGTAATGCGCCTGCCGTCCGGCCCAGATTCGGCCCAGATCCGGCCTAGATAGGGTACCGCCTGCCGCCGGCTGGGCCGACGCGTGGCGATGGGTGCCCATTGCGGCCCCAATACCCCCACCCCATATCTGCGCTTGATCTTTTGCGATCATCCGAAACAGCTTCCGCATATGGCAAGACCTGGGGATGACGGCGGCGCTGGTTGGCAGGCCGCGGGACATTCGCCGAACCGAGAGGGGCAACGTATGAGTAAAGTGATTGGTATCGATCTGGGCACGACCAACTCGTGCGTCGCCATCATGGACGGGACCACGGCCAAGGTTATCGAAAACGCCGAAGGTGCCCGGACGACGCCATCCATGGTTGCTTTCACCCAGAGCGGGGAGCGATTGGTCGGGCAGCCGGCCAAACGCCAGGCTGTCACGAACCCTGAGAACACGCTCTTCGCCATCAAGCGCCTGATCGGCCGGCGCTATGACGACCCCATGACCGAGAAGGACAAGGGGTTGGTGCCGTACAAGATCATCCGTGGCGACAATGGCGATGCGTGGGTGGAAAGCCAGGGTAAGAAGTACAGCCCGAGTCAAATCAGCGCCTTCATCCTGCAGAAGATGAAGGAAACCGCCGAATCTTATCTCGGCGAAACCGTGACCCAGGCTGTGATCACCGTTCCGGCCTATTTCAACGACAGTCAGCGCCAGGCCACGAAGGATGCCGGCAAGATTGCCGGCCTGGACGTGTTGCGCATTATCAACGAGCCGACCGCGGCGTCGCTCGCTTATGGCATGGAGAAAAAGGGCGCCGGTACCATTGCGGTCTATGACCTGGGTGGTGGGACCTTCGACGTCTCGGTTTTGGAAATCGGCGATGGCGTCTTCGAGGTGAAGTCGACCAACGGCGACACGTTCCTGGGCGGCGAGGATTTCGACGCCAAGATCATCGACTACCTGGCCGACGAGTTTCGCAAGGAGCAGGGCATCGACCTGCGCGGCGACCGACTGGCGTTGCAGCGTCTGAAGGAGGCGGCGGAGAAGGCCAAGATCGAGCTTTCCTCGTCGACGCAGACCGAAGTCAACCTGCCGTTCATCACCGCCGACCAGGCCGGGCCGAAGCACTTAAACATCCGTGTGACGCGCGCTAAGCTGGAAGCGCTCGTGGATGGGCTGGTTCAACGCACCATCGATCCGTGCCGGGCTGCTTTGCGCGATGCGGGTCTGAAGGCGTCTGAGATCGACGAGGTGATCCTGGTCGGTGGCATGACGCGCATGCCGAAGATCATTGACACGGTGAAGCAGTTCTTCGGCCGTGAACCGAATCGCGGTGTCAATCCGGACGAGGTGGTGGCCGTGGGTGCCGCCATCCAGGCGGGCGTTCTCAAGGGCGACGTCAAGGATGTGCTGCTCTTGGATGTCACGCCTTTGTCGCTCGGTATCGAGACCCTGGGTGGTGTTTTCACGCGGCTGATCGACCGCAACACCACCATCCCGACAAAGAAGAGCCAGGTGTTCTCCACTGCGGAGGACAATCAGACGGCCGTCACCATCCGTGTGTTCCAAGGCGAGCGCGAGATGGCGGCGGACAACAAGCTGCTCGGCCAGTTCGACCTGGTGGGAATCCCGCCGGCGCCACGGGGCGTGCCGCAGGTCGAAGTGACCTTTGACATCGATGCCAACGGTATCGTCAATGTGTCGGCGAAGGATAAGGCGACCGGCAAGGAACAACAGATCCGTATTCAAGCGTCGGGTGGATTGTCGGATGCCGACATCAACCGCATGGTGAAGGAAGCGGAACTGCACGCCACGGAAGACAAGAAGCGGCGCGAGTTGGTGGATGCCAAGAACCAGGCCGAGGCGATGATCCACACCACGGAGCGCACGATTTCGGACGCCGGCGACAAGATCGCCGAGGCCGACAAGGCGGCAGCGCGTGATGCGGTCACGGCCCTGCGGGGTGCCCTCGACGGTGAGGACCTGGAGGCGATCAAGGCCAGAACGCAGGAGTTGGCGCAGGCGTCCATGAAGCTGGGCGAGGCGATGTATAAGGCCGGCGACAATGCGGGTGCGGCACCCGGCGCCGGCACGGCTCCCGGGGCTGGCACGGCCGATGGAGGGACCGGACCGAGCACGGGAGCTGGTTCGGGCGGTGAAGGTGTGGTCGATGCCGATTTTGAAGAGGTCGACGACGACCGCAAGCGTGGTTGACGGTGGACGGACGCAGTGTGGCGGCAGAGATCGGTCCGGCTTGGGGGCGCCTGACATGGGGCCCACAGCCGGATCATCGGCGTAACAAAATCCAATAAGGTGCGCAGCGTCCCATGGCAAAGCAGGATTATTATGATTTGCTCGGAGTTGCGAAAAGTGCCAGTGCGGATGAGCTGAAGAAAGCCTTCCGAAAGCTGGCCATGAAATATCACCCGGATCGCAATCCGGGGAGCAAAGACGCCGAGCACAAGTTCAAGGAAATCAACGAAGCGTATGACGTGCTGCGCGACGACCAGAAGCGCGCGGCATATGATCGCTATGGCCACGCCGCTTTCGAGAACGGTGCTGGCCGGGCGGGCGGCGGCATGGGGGGGTTTGATTTCCACTTTGGTGGCGGTGGTTTCGCCGACATCTTTGACGAGATGTTCGGCGAGTTCATGGGCGGGCGGCGCTCCCAATCGTCCGGCAGCCGCGGCAGCGACCTGCGTTATAACCTGGAAATCAACCTGGAGGATGCGTTCCAGGGCAAGCAGGCCCAGGTGCGCGTGCCGACCTCTGCGGTGTGTGACACCTGCGGTGGCTCGGGGGCGGCCAGCGGCGCGGCTCCGGTCACGTGCACAACCTGCAATGGGACCGGCCAGGTCCGTACCCAGCAGGGGTTCTTCACCATTCAACGCACCTGCCCGAGTTGCGGCGGCTCTGGCAAGGTGATCAAGGACCCGTGCCGTACCTGTAGCGGCACCGGGCGCGTGCGCCGGGAGAAGACACTCCAAGTCAACATCCCCGCCGGTGTAGAAGATGGCACGCGCATCCGGCTGGCCGGCGAGGGTGAGGCCGGTCTGCGCGGTGCACCGCCCGGCGATCTCTACATTTTCCTGGCCGTGGCGCCACACCGCCTGTTCCAGCGTGATGGCACGGACATCCACTGCCGGGTACCGATTCCGATGACCACGGCGGCGTTGGGTGGCAGCATCGAAGTGCCGACCATCGACGGTAGTCGGGCCCGCATCACAATTCCGGCCGGTACACAATCGGGCCATCAGTTCCGTCTCAAGGGCAAGGGCATGTCGGTGCTGCGTAGCCCAGCCCGCGGCGATATGTATGTGCAGGCTCTGGTCGAGACGCCGATCAACCTAACGCGAAAGCAGCAGGATCTTTTGAAGGAATTCGAGAAGGCCGGCAATCAGTCTGGCCACCAGCCAGAAAGCGAAGGCTTCTTCGCTAAGGTGCGCGAATTCTTCGAAGACCTGCGCGATTAGGGATCGGGTTGCACCCACTGGTGCGGGAGAGGCGTGGCGCGCGTATCCCGAGTCCGACGGCGGTCCAGTCGTCAAGGAGGCGAGTGCGACCGAAACAAGCCGGCGCAACGACCGGTGACCAAATTGGACCGCTGGCTGGCACAAATTGGGATCGGCCGGATGCGGTGGCGCGTTTCACGTCTACGCCGCGGCTTCGGTCTCCCCGGCACCGATGCGGGTCGGGAACTGGAGCGTGAAGCGGCAACCATTGCCGGGGGTGCTCGCCAGCGTGATGCTGCCGCCCAAAGTCTGGGTGACCAGGCGCTGTACGATGTGCAGGCCGAGGCCCGTCCCGCCCCGATCTTGCTGGGTCGTGAAGAATCGGTCGAAAATGCGGTTCTGCATCGTCGGGTCGATGCCGCAGCCGTCGTCGGTGTAGTCGAGCCGGATGAGCCCGGGCTCGGGTTCGACCACGTGGATGGTCAATTCACCCTCGTCGCCGGGGGCGTAGCCGTGGCGGATCGAGTTGACCACCAGATTGGTCAACACCTGGGCCAGCGCACCCGGGTAACTGTCGACGACGATACCCTCGTAGCAGGTCACCCGCACCAAGAGCTTGGTCCGCTTCAGCTCGGGCCGCAGGCTGAGCATGACGTCGTCGATGAACTGTTTCAGCCGGAACTGCCGGCGCCATTCGCTCGCTTGGTCGGACGAGACGCGTTTGAAGCTCTGGATCAGCTCGGCGGCTCGAGTGGTGTTGGTTACGAGTAGGCGGGAGGATTCTGCGGTCTGCTCCAAGAACGACTCCAGGTCAGATTTGCGCAGGCGGCTGCTGGCGAAGGTATCCCGAAATAGCCGGGTCTGTCGTGCGAGACCGGTCGCCGTTGTCATGCTGATGCCGAGCGGTGTGTTGATCTCGTGCGCCATGCCGGCGACCATTTGGCCCAGCGAGGCCAGCTTTTCGGCCTGTATGAGAGAGTCCTGGGCCAGCTTCAGCTCGGTCAGTGCCATCTCGGCATCGTCCTTGGCCTGGCGCAAGGCCTGCTCGATCTGTTTACGCGCCGTAATGTCTTGCATCACAGTGACAAGGCCAGTGGTCGTTTCGCCGGACCAGGTGAAGTGGGCAACGGTCAACAGCACGGTACGCGACACATCGTCCGGCAGCCGAATCGTCGTCTCCAGGGTGTCCTGGCTGCTGCCGGCCCCGTCCAGCAACGCTTGTGCCAGCAGGCTCCAGGCCGAACCGGGCAGCAGGTCCTCGAGCCTCCGGTCCAGCACCTCCGTTTCCGGGCGGTCGAGCAGGGCCAGGAACGCCGGATTGGTGGCAATGATGCGGCCTTCTTCGTTCTGCACCACGATGGGATTTGGGATGGTATTGAGCAGAACCGACCGGAATGTGAGTTGTGTCCGAAGCTCGGCTTCCCGCCGTTCTTCCCGCGCCAGGGCCTGGTTGTAGGCCTCGACCACGGTGCCGATCTCGTCTGCCGCTGGCCAGGACACCCGGGCCCGCGCACCGGTTTGCTCATGTTGGGCCAGGGCGGCGCGCAGGGCTCCGAGCGGCTGGTGCACGATCCTGCGGAAGCCGATGACGACGGTGGCAACGATCAGGGTCACCAGCAGACCCAACATGGACACTGGCGGCCACACGAAGCTGAGCAGCCGTGTTCCGGCCTCCAGATCGACCGTGAGCGCGAGTTGGCCCAGCACCGTCGGGCGGACGTCCATCAAGGTCTCCACCATCGGCACCACGACGCGGTAGGTGTCCGCCCGAGGGTCGCAATCACCGGCACGCATGGGAATGTGGCCACCAGTCAGATCGAACAATTCGATGCAGACGACGCCGCTTGCCTCCGGCATAACGTCGAGGATGCGTCGAACGATCGACATCTCGAACAACCACAGCGGTCGCACCAGAATTCTGGCGGCCTGTTCGGCCTGCTCCTGCGCTTGTTGGCGCAAGGCCACGCGTGCTGCCTCGTTCTGAAACACTGAGAGGAAAACCAGGTACGCCAGGCTGCAGGTCAGGAGCACCGGAAGTGCCACGAGCAGGTATTTGCCGATGATCGGCTGGCGCAAGTACCAGGCCTTGATGCCTCCAATCGCCATCGTTCGGTTCGTTTCCGGTTTTTGAGGTCCGATTTTTAAGGCTCGCCGCCCTGCGTGGGGTGTTCAGCACATCCCACCCATGCATCCCGAATAACCACGGTACGCATCGTCTTCCATATCAAATTGTCACCATGGCGGGCCAGGGTTCACGCGGCCTTGGCTGCCGTGTAGCGGTCCAGTCCGGCGCGCAGATCGGCGATCAGATCCGATGCGTCCTCGAGGCCAGCGTGCAGGCGCAGCAACGGGCCCGGTTCCTCCCAGGACGTGACTGAGCGAATGTCTTGCGGTTTGGCCGGTATGATCAGACTTTCGAACCCGCCCCAGCTGTACCCCATGCCGAACAGCCGCATGTGGTCGAGCATGGCGGCCAGAGCGGTGCGGGGTGCCGGCTTGAGCAGGACGGAAAACAGACCGCTCGCGCCTGTGAAATCGCGCCGCCACAAGGCATGGCCGGGATCGCCCGGGCGGGCCGGGTGCAGGACGCGAACGACCTCGGGGCGCGTTGCCAGCCATTCGGCCAGGGCCAGCCCGGTCTCCCAGTGCCGTGCCAGCCGCACCCCCATGGTGCGCAGACCGCGCAGACCGAGCCAGACGTCATCAGGGCCGGCACAGGTGCCGAGCAGGACTGCGGCCTGTTTGACGGCGTGGAAATGGGCCTCGTCACACACGATGAGCCCGAGCATGGCATCGGAATGGCCAACGATGTACTTGGTGGCCGCATGCACCGAGACGTGTGCGCCATGGGCGAACGGCTTGAAGTACAGTGGCGAGGCCCAGGTGTTGTCGGTGATCAGCACCGGTGGGTCGCCGCGGCCGGCGGATCGGATGGCCTCGGCCATGGCCGGGATATCCTGCACCTCGAAGGTTAGAGATCCCGGCGATTCGGCGAACACCACCCGAGTCTCCGGGCGCAGCAGGGCGGCAATGCCGGCGCCGACGTGAGGGTCGTAGTACTCCACCCGAACGCCCATCGGTACCAGCATCTGGTCGCAGAACAACCGGGTCGGCGCGTACACGGAATCGGTCACGAGGATATGGTCGCCGGTCTTCAGGAATGCATACAAGGTGGTGGTGATGGCGGCCAGACCAGAGCCGGCGACGATGGCACGATGACCACCTTCCAACAGCGCCACAGCGGTCTCCAGCGCAGAGGTGGTGGGCGTCCCCACGCGCCCGTAATACACGCTGTCGAACTTGGTCTGGCCGGCATGCTCGAGCGCGTCCAAGGTTGGGAACAGCACCGTCGAGGCGTGGTAAACCGGCGGATTAACGATGCCGTGATGGGCGTGCGGCTCAAGGCCGGCATGGGTCATAACCGTGTCGGGACGGGCAGTCTGCATGGGATCAAAGGCCCTCAGAACCGAATAGTCAAACGGCATTGTGGCAGGGCCGACGGGCCCGGCATAGCGTATTGTGGTGGGGTGGCCATCGATCGCCCGGCACATACTGTTCCGGCCGGCCGGATCGGCGTATGGTTTCGGCGAGGTGGTCGGCCGACGCACGCGGACGGGGCCGCGCCGGTTCTGCGCAGGAGGGCTGCCATGGCGGACCACACCGACGTCGAGGCGGTAGCGGCACCGTCACCGGCCCAGTGTCCGGCTCCAGGCGTGGGCGGATCAAGGCCAAGCGCGCCTGGTTTGCTCCTGCCGTCGTTGCGCGTGGTCGGCTTTCGCGGTCTTAAGGATGTGACGGTCCCGGCGCTGGCACGGGTCAACCTGTTCACCGGGCCGAATTGTGTTGGCAAGACCAGTCTGCTCGAGGCGATTTGGCTTCTGCTAACCGGTGGCCATCCGGCGGCTTTGCGATCCCTCTGGCTGCGGCGGCAAGCCTTTGCCGCGCGCGCGGAAACCGATGTGCCGTTTGATCCGGATCGGTTTCGGCTTCTGGGTCCAACGGTCGGTCAGCTTTTCCATGGTCGTCCCATGCCCGGGCAGCTGTGGCACGACATCCTGCTCGGTACACAGGACCGATCGACCCTGCGCATCCGTTTCCACATGCCCGGCCTGGTCTCCAGCGAGGATTATCCCGACACCCTACGCATTCCCGATCATGTGGAACGCGCGCCTGCGGAAGACGGCGGCGGTGACCGCCCCGGCGACGCCTATCTGCTGGTCTATTGGAACAGTCACCTGTTTCCGGTCCAGGTCGAGCCCGTGGGTCGGGCGCGGCCGTCGCACCAGGATGCGGCGCTGTTGCTGCCTCTGTGTGGACCGGATTTGACCACGCGTTCCGCAGACGCGCGACAGTCAACCGCGCCGTGCCTGTACGCGCCGATGCCGATGTCGGGTCCCGGACCGGATGCGGCGTTGGCTTTGTGGGACCGGCTGGTCCCCGGTGCGGCCGTGGATGACATTCTGGCGGCCGTCCGTTTGGTCGCCCCATCGGTTGAGCAACTGGCAGCGGTGGAAACATCGGCCGGGCGTCGTGTCATGGCGGCCGTCGCTGGCCATGCCATGCCATGCTCCTTGAGTACACTTGGTGACGGTGTCGAGCGGGTTTTCCGCTTGGCCCTGGCGCTGGCCAGCGCCAGGGGTGGGATGGTCGTGATCGATGGGTTCGACTCCGGTCTGGACGAGGCGGTCCTGACGGCGGTGTGGCGTTTCGTTATCGACCGAGCTGAACGGTGGCCGTGTCAGGTTTTCGCCGCAGCGACCGGGAGCGATGCGGCCAGGGCGCTTGCCGTGGCCGGGGGATGCACGGGAGTGGCCCGGATCTTTCGGTGTGAGCGGGGCAGCCAGGGGGTGACCGTGCGTGTCCAACGACTGCCGGAGGACGATACGGAGTCCCGTAAGGATGTGGATGCCGCCGACCCGTCGGGCGTTTGACGGCGGTCATTGCCGCCACACAGCGCCCGACGGTGGGCAGGCAAGACGCGTCTGCTGCTCTTTAAATGGGCGTCGATGCGCGAGCCATGCGCAAAACGCTTGGACAGCCATGACGATTTTGAGGCACTCTCGGCTCCACCCGGCTGGCGTGCGGATTGCTATCGGGTCAGCCGTTCGGGCCGGCCGGTGGGCAGCGCCGGCCGGCGTTAAACCAATTGGGGGGATTGATGAACACCAAGGCACTGGCTTTGGCGGGCGTGGTTCTGGCCACCCTGGCGGCACCGGCCCTGGCCGGCGAGACCTTCGATGCCGTGAAGGAAAAGGGCTTCGTGCAGTGTGGCGTCAATGCCGGCGGTCTGCCCGGCTTCGCAAACACTGACAGCGAGGGCACCTTCGTCGGCCTCGACATCGATTTCTGCAGGGCCGTGGCGGCCGCCGTTTTCGGCGACGCCGAGGCGGTGCGCTACACGCCGCTCAGCGCGCAGCAGCGCTTCACCGCCCTGCAGTCCGGCGAAATCGACGTGTTGATCCGCAACACGACCTGGACCACGACGCGCGACACGTCGCTCGGCCTTAACTTCACCGGCGTCAACTTCTACGATGGACAGGGCTTCATGGTCCCGACCAATCTGGGGGTGACCAGCGCCATGGAGTTGGACGGCGCCACTGTGTGTGTGCAGCCGGGCACCACCACCGAGCTGAACTTGGCTGATTTCTTCCGCGCCAACGCGATGAGCTTCGAGCCGGTGGTGATCGAGAAGCTGGACGAGGTGGTCGAGGCCTATGTGCAGGGCCGCTGCGACGTCTACACCACCGATGCCTCGGGCATCGCCAGCACGCGCTCGACCTTCACCAACCCGGAAGAGCACCTCATTCTGCCCGAGCTGATTTCGAAGGAACCGCTCGGTCCATCGGTGCGCCATGGCGACGACCAGTGGTTCGACGTGGTTAAATGGGTCGGCTTCGCCCTGCTTGAAGCGGAAGAGAAAGGCATCACCGCGGCCAACGTGGACGCGATGCTGGAGAGCACCGATCCGACCATCCAGCGTCTGCTCGGCGTCGATGCCGGCATGGGCGAGGCGCTCGGTCTTGAGGAGAACTGGGCCTACAATGCGATCAAGCAGGTCGGCAACTACGGCGAAATCTTCGAGCGCCATGTCGGCGTGGAAACGCCACTTGGTCTTTCGCGCGGACTGAATGCGCTGTGGACCGATGGCGGGCTGATGTACGCCCCGCCGATCCGCTGACCGGCCGGGCCGCATCGGCACGCCGGTGCGGCCCACGGTTTCCCCGGGGGCTGCTGTCTTGGGGCCACCCAACCCGTGAGCCAGATCCGAACGAGGAGGCCGCGTTTTGACGCAGCTCTCTGAAAGCGCCGGCGGGACGTCGACTCGCACGGTGCGCGCGTCTTTTCTCGCCAATGAAAACGTTCGCGCCGTCCTGTTCCAACTTTTGGTCGGTGGTGCCGTCCTGGGCCTGGTCTGGTACCTGGTCGACAACACCATGACCAACCTGGAGCAGCAGTCCATCGCCACCGGGTTCGGCTTTCTCGACCGATCCGCCAGCTTCGCCATCAGTGAGAGCGCGATCCCATACTCCCCGGCGGACAACTACTTCCGCGCGTTTCTGGTCGGGTTGTTCAACACGCTTTATGTCGCCGCCATCGGCATTGTGCTCGCCACCCTCCTGGGCACCGTCATCGGTGTGGCCCGCCTATCCAGCAATTGGTTGGTGGCACGGTTGGCGTCTGTCTATGTCGAGGTGGTGCGCAACATTCCGTTGTTGCTGCAACTTTTCTTCTGGTATGCCTTCATCACCGGTGTGCTGCCGCACCCACGCCAAGCAGACAATCCGTTGCCCGGGGTTTTTCTGAGCAACCGCGGCCTTTCAGTGCCCGTGCCGGAGCCGCATCCGGCTTGGACCGCCATGCTGATCGCCGTCGCCGTCGCGGTGGTGGCGGTGATGGTGCTCTCCTCTTGGGCCAAACGGCGCCAGGCGAAGACCGGCCAGCCGTTTCCCACACTATCGGTCGGCTTGGGGGTGCTCATTGGTTTGCCGCTGGTGGTGTATGGCGCGTTCGGCGCGCCGACTGCGCTCGACATGCCGGAGCTGCGCGGCTTCAACTTTCGTGGCGGCGCTCGCCTCACCCCAGAATTCACCGCTCTGATCCTGGGGTTGGTCATCTACACGGCCGGTTTCATTGCCGAAATCGTGCGCAGCGGCATCATCGCGGTCAGCAAGGGCCAGAGCGAGGCGGGGCTGTCGCTCGGTCTGTCACGCGGTCAGGTGCTTCGCCTGATCCTGTTGCCGCAGGCGCTGCGCATCATCATCCCGCCCACCACCGGCCAGTATCTCAACCTGACCAAGAACAGTTCGCTGGCCGTGGCCATCGGCTATCCGGACCTGGTTTCGGTGCTCAATACGACGCTGAACCAAACCGGCCAGGCCATCGAGGCGGTCGCCATGATGATGGCGGTTTATCTCACCATCAGTCTCAGCATTGCCTTGTTCATGAACTGGTACAACGCGCGTATCGCGCTGGTGGAGCGCTGATCCATGACCGCGGAAACCCGTGACGATCCGCGCCCGTCCCCCGACTTTGCCGCTCGCGTGGCCGGCTCTTTGGCCTGGGTGCGCAACAATCTGTTCAACACCTGGTACAACGCGCTGTTCACGCTGATCATCGCGTGGTTCTTCTTGAACGTGCTGCCGCCGCTGTTCGACTGGATGGTGACCAACAGCGTGTGGCAGACCGACGATCCCCGGGTCTGCCGGGACGCGGCCGGGGCGTGCTGGGCGTTCATCCACGAGAAATACCGTTTCATCCTGTTCGGCACCTACCCGTATGACGAACAGTGGCGCCCGCTTTTGATGGTGATGATCACCATCGCCCTGTTGGCGGCAAGCTGCGACAAGCGCACCTGGCGCTTCATCGTGCCCATGTGGGTGGCCGGCCTGACCGTGTCCGGCGTGCTGTTGTGGGGCGGCGTGTTCGGGCTGACCTATGTGGAAAACCTGCGCTGGGGTGGGCTGCCGATCACCTTGCTGTTGTCGGTGGTCGGGCTTGCGGTGGCGTTTCCCATTGCGGTCCTGCTGGCCTTGGGCCGGCGCTCCGACCTGCCGGTGGTGCGGGCGATCTGCATCTGTTACATCGAGATGATTCGGGGCGTGCCCTTGATCACCTTGCTGTTCATGTCTTCGGTCATGCTGCCGTTGTTCTTGCCGACCGGCGTGACCATCGACAAGCTGCTGCGTGCCCAGATCGCCATGATCATGTTCGCGGCCGCCTATCTGGCCGAGGTGATCCGGGGCGGCCTGCAGTCGCTGCCGCGCGGGCAATATGAGGCCGCCGACAGCCTGGGCCTGGGCTATTGGCGCAAGATGCGGCTGATCATTCTGCCGCAGGCGCTGGCCGTGGTCATCCCGCCGATCGTCAACACCTTCATCGCCTTCTTCAAAGACACGTCGTTGGTGCTGATCATCGGCATCTTCGACATCATGACGGCGACCAAGAGTGCCCTCACCGACCCGCATTGGCGCGGCTTCTTCCGCGAGGCCTATCTGTTCACAGGGGTGATTTACTTCTGTTTCTGCTTCTTCATGTCCAAATACAGCCAATGGCTGGAAAAGGAGTTCAGCAAGGGGAGGCGGCATTGAGCGGGGCGAGGTTTCCCATCCTTGAGGCACGGCGGAGTGCGCCGACACCGCATGCTGACTGATCGACCGCGACGCTAGTTCCACCACCCGACCGCAGGAAACGCCGCCCATGTCCCTTGCCGCTCAGACCGCGCCCGAAACCGAAGCCGCCGACGACATCATCCAGATCAGTGGCGTCAACAAGTGGTTCGGCCAGTTCCACGTGCTGCGTGACATCGACCTCAACGTGGCACGCGGCGAGCGCATCGTCATCTGCGGCCCGTCCGGGTCGGGCAAGTCGACCCTGATCCGCTGTATCAACCGGTTGGAGGAGTTCCAGGAAGGGCGCATCGTCGTCGATGGCATCGAACTCACCCACAACGTCAAAAACATCGAGGCGATCCGGCGCGAAGTCGGCATGGTGTTCCAGCAGTTCAATCTATTCCCGCACCTCACCGTGCTGGAGAACCTGACTCTGGCACCGATCTGGGTGCGCCGCCAGCCCAAGGCCGAGGCCGAGAGAATGGCCCGCTTCTATCTGGAGCGGGTGCGCATCCCGGAGCAGGCAGACAAGTATCCGGGGCAGTTGTCCGGCGGACAGCAGCAACGTGTGGCGATCGCGCGGTCCCTGTGCATGAGCCCGAAGGTCATGTTGTTCGACGAGCCGACCTCGGCGCTCGACCCGGAAATGGTCAAGGAGGTGCTCGACACCATGATCGGCCTGGCCCAGGACGGCATGACCATGCTGGTGGTGACCCACGAGATGGGCTTCGCCAAGAGTGTGGCCGATCGCGTGCTGTTCATGGACCGTGGGGAAATCGTCGAGCAGAACACACCTGATCGGTTCTTCACCGACCCGAAATCCGACCGTACCAAGCTGTTCCTGAGCCAGATTCTGCACCATTGATGGCCAGCAGCGAAAGGTGCGCTGGGGGCGCACCTTTCGGTCGAAATGGTGGTTACTTGGGCCAGCGATAGCCGAGCAGGCGGCTCTTGGGGTAGGCCTTAATGTTCACGGCATTCGCTTGGTTGCCGCCGAGCACATAGATCGACTCCCCTTCTATTCGGTCGAGGAAGCCAACGTGCCCCTTCCAGGAGTCCCGTGACCCTCGCCAGAAGACAACGATGCAACCGCGTTTGGGGGTGTCGAGCGCAACACCGTGTTGCCACTTCACCCAAGAGCGTGCATTGGCCTTGTTGGTACCTTTGTAGCCCGCTTGGATCATGCACCAATTCACAAAGGCTGAACACCAGGCCACTTCGTCCGATGTTGCGCGTAACATGGTTGTTGCATGGTATTGCAGGATGCGTGGATCATGGTCACGACCGGGGCTCTCTTCCACGCCGGTCTCGTATTCCCGCCGCGCGATTTCAAACCAGGGCACATCATTCGCGGTGGCCGCCACCGCATCGCGGTGCAACTGGCGTTCCGCTTCCTGGACCGCCGGGACGTTGAGTTGTTCGCCAACGTGGATGATATCGGGATTGTCGATCTGGGGGTTCAGCGCCAACAGATTCGCGACCGTCGTGGAAAAGGCGGTGGCGATCCGGGCCAGGGAATCGCCCGACCGGATAACGTAGACGCTGAAATCGTTTGCATCGTCGTCGTCATCCAGATGGGGCGCATTGGGTGTTGGCGGTGCCGTGTTGATCGGCGTGCCCAACACCGGGCCGGCCCCGTTGCGGGATTCGTCATACGTGAAGCCGGTGAACTGTGTCGGTCGGCCATCGACGTGGTAGGTCCCGGTCGTTCTGCCGAAGGCAATGATATCGGCTTCGAACGCCCGTCGGCCCACCAGGCCACGCAGGCGATTGCCACCGGACGTGGTTCCCCGGGTGCGCACGTATGTTGCCACCTCGTCCCAGCGGCCGGCGGCGACATGACCGTACAGCGGGCCCCGGGTAATCCAGCCCAAGCCGCCGGTATTGAACACGAACGAGATCAAACCATCGAATTGGGCTTGAGTGATCTCCGTATCGACCGGAACATACAGACCGAGGAAACGGTCTTTGTGGCGGGTAATGTCGTCACCCAGCAGCGTTTTCGCTTGGTCGTGGCTGATGCCGTTGTTGACGTTGACCGGTACGCCGCCGATTTCGATAATGCCAGTGTTGTGTTCCGTCTCGGTCATGAGGTGACCGTAGCCGATGGTATCGGTCGTGGTGCCACACTCCCCGGGCGGGCGGTAGCGCCGCGGCTCGAAACTCTCCATTTTGGCGATGATATCAACCATTTGTGGTGACGTGCCAATCTCAGAGATGGGTTTGGCAACGCCAGGTGGCAATACACCTGCGGCTGTGTTGCTTTGCATCTTCTTGCTCCAGGCTTGATGTGATTGGCTTTCTGGTGAGCAGGTGCCTCCAACTCTCTGCCGGAAACTGCTATCACGATATCAAGATTTCAGAGAAGCTATGCGTAGTTTTATTTGGTAACGGCTCGACGGTTTGGTGAGATGGTTGGTGGTTTTCGCTGGCGGGTTGATAGCGAATAGGGGTTGCGTTGGACGGCGACTAAGAGTCAAGAGTCCCATGACTCGTGGCAAGCCCCTTTCCGAGCTGACCTCTGCAGAGACGGACGCATTGATCCTTGAGCTGATGGCCACGGCCGAAGCTCAGGCGGCATGCATGGCCGTCCTGGAGGCGCAGCTCACTCAGGGCAAATCGCCGCCGAAGACGCCGGACAACTCGGGTATTCCGCCGTCCCTTGGCTGGAAAAGAACCGGCCGCCGCGGGATAATACCCTTGGCCCGCCTTGACGACAGGTTCGGTTTCAGCGCTGAACCAGGAGCGCCGGCATCCCTGCCGGCTGGACCGCCGCCATCTTGGCGGCCGGCGGCTGGGCGTGGTCCGGGCCGGCTGGAAGCCGGCGGTCCAGCCGGCAAGG